>JAQGNH010000418.1 GCA_028291945.1 Betaproteobacteria bacterium | reverse complement strand
AGGAGCTTCACGATGCCGTCGCGGTCGATGGCGAGATTCACCGCTTTGCGCACGCGCACGTCGCGCCATGCCGAACCTTCACGGAAGCTCATGAAGTACGGCCAGTAGTGCGGGTAGATGTTCGATGTGACCACGAAGCCCTGCGACTTCAGGCGAGGAACGAAATCGGGCGGCGGTGCCTCGATGAAGTCGACCTGTCCCGACAGAAGCGCCGAAGCGCGCGTGGTCGCTTCGGGAATAGGCAGCAGTATCAGGCGTTCCGATTTGGCTACGCGCTTCGGGTCCCAGTAATTCGAATTGCGCACCATCTCCACGCGCTCTCGCCCGACGAGCTTGTCGAGCCGGAAAGGCCCGGTGCCCGAAGGCTGCGCGGCAAACTTGTTCCAGTCACGCCCGAGCTTCTCGAACTGCACGGGACTGGAATAGTAGACGTAGGCAACTTGGTACGGGAACGTCGAGTCCGGGGTGTGGGTCGTCAGCTCGACGGTGTAATCGTCGAGCTTGCGCCATCCCTTGAGCGAGAGTATGCGGGCCGCAACCTGGGCCGTTTGGCGCGGATCGTACTGCGGCGCCTCTTTCTTGAAGAGCTTGTCGAAATTCCATACGACGGCATCGGCGTTGAAGTCCGAGCCGTCGTGGAACTTGACCCCTTTACGTAGCTTGAAGATCCAACGGGTCTGGTCCTTCGGGTCGACGCTCCACTCGGTCGCGAGGCCGGGAACGAGCCCGGAGAATCCCTTGGCATCGTCCAGCTTCCAGTTGATCAGCCCGTCGTACAAGGTGATCCCGGTCATTCTGTTGCCTTCGCCGCCGCCGGTCGGCTGGCCGGTCGTCGCCGGGATGTCCGAGAGCGTCATGCCGACCCGCAATGGTTTTTTCTGTGCGAGCGCGGTGCCTGAGGTTGCGAGTGTGGCAAGTGCGATGGCCCACACCAGCGGTTTGATTTTCGACGGTTTCATCTGAGCTCTCCTGGTATCGATGTCATGTACTGCGCTTATGCCATCGCGAGAGCGCCGCCGATGCGCTCCGGGTAATAGCATCGCGTGTAGTGTTCATATCCGGCGTGTGAGCCTATGTGCTGCGGTGGCGGATAAGATGCGCTGCACTGGCTACCGGCGTACGCGCAGCGCGGCGCGAAGCTGCAGCCCGCAGGCAGCGCTGCGAGATTCGGCGGTGCGCCGCGGATCGGCGTCAGCCGCTCACCTTTGGCGACTTCGTGCACTGTCGAGTGCATCAGCCCCTCGGTGTACGGGTGGCGCGGGTTGCGCACGACGTCGTGCACCGAGCCGCTCTCGACCATACGGCCCGCGTACATCACGGCGACCTTGTGCGAGACCTCGACGGCTACGCCAAGATCGTGAGTCACGAAGATCATGCCCATGCCGAGCTCCTGCTGGAGCGTGCGCAGCAGGAGCAGCACTTGGATCTGGACCGTAGCATCGAGAGCGGTCGTCGGCTCGTCGGCGAGCAGGAGGGCGGGACGGCACGCGAGCGCGATGGCGATCATCGCGCGCTGACGTAAGCCCCCGGAGAGCTGGTGCGGATAGGCATCGAGCCTGCGGTTTGCGGACGGAATCTGCACGAGCTCGAGAAGCTCCAGTGCGCGCTTGCGCGCCTGCGTATGCGTGAGCGGCTCGTGCTGCGTGATCGCTTCGACGATCTGATCGCCGATCGTAAACACCGGATCGAGCGCGGTCATCGGCTCCTGGAAGATCATCGCGACCGTCGGACCGCGCAGCCGCGAGAGCGCCGCGGTATCGAGCGCCATCACATCCTGGCCGGCGATCTCGATCCGTCCTGCGAGCCGCGTCTTGCGGTGAGGCAGCAGTCGCATGAGCGCGCGCAGCGTCACGCTTTTTCCCGAGCCCGATTCCCCGAGTATGCCCAGGACCTCGCCGCGTGCGAGCTCGAACGACACACCATTCACGGCGCGCACGGTGGCCTCCCGGCTCACGAACTGCACCGAGAGGTCCTCGACCCTCACAAGCGGTGCTGCAGTCATGCTTCCACCATCAGTGCGCGCGGCGGACCGTGGTGAGTTTCAGAATACAAGCACGCAAACAGAGCGCGCGCAGATGAGGAATCAGCATCGGCGGTGATCTCGAGGAGTAAGGCTTTTACGATGTGGACGCTGCTTTAGCAGTATTCATACCAATGCAGACGTCACAGCGACGCGGCAAGGTTGTTCCGGTTTCATGTCTCCTGCTGTTGGCCTAAAGCTGCACTACAACTTTGCTCAAATCCCGCGGGTCGCCCCTCGATAGTGCGTTCGTGGCAAGCAGATGGTGCGCGCGCGAGCGTGCGCAGGCCGCCGGCTCCAGGTGCCCGGGACCCGAGCCATGTATGCTTCCGATACCGCGCTCGCGGTGGCATGCATCGTGCTCACTGACGCGCGCGCCATCTGGGCGTCGTCATCTTTCCTCAGCCTTTCCGGCAGCGCTTTCACGCCTACTTGTGGTGCATGCTTCGCCAGTGCAGCATCATGTGGGGGAACAGCGCGATACACGAAACATGCGGAGATCTATTTGAGCAGACTGATAAGCACGTTGATTATTTGCACGGTCGTTGGCACTGCCATCGAGGCACGTGGAGCGTCAGCATCCGGTTACCCTACGAAGCCTGTGCGCATGGTCGTGAGCGGTTCGCCGGGCGGCAGCAACGATGTCATGGCACGACTGCTGGCGCCGAAACTCACCGAGAGCTGGGGCCAAACGGTGCTGATCGATAATCGCGCGGGCGGGGCGGGCATCATAGCAGCCGACATCGTCGCCAAGGCCCCGCCCGATGGCTACACCATTGGTTTCGTCGCTATTCGCCACTCGGTCAATCCGACTCTGGTAAAGCTTCCTTACGATCCGGTAAACGACTTCGAACCGATCACTATGACGGCGGCAGTCAGCAGCGTGCTCGTGGTGAACGCGAAGACGCCGATCAAGTCGGTCAAGGAACTCATCGCACTGGCGAAACAGAAGCCGGGGGAGCTTACATTCGCCTCATCCGGGTTGGGGGGTGCGCCACACCTGACGGGTGAGTTGTTCGCGTTGACGACAGGAATCAAGCTGGTTCACGTGCCTTACAAGGGCGGCGTGCCGGCGATCACCGATCTCGCCGGCGGCAGGGTGAGCATGAGCTTCCCCACGCTGACAACCTCCCTCCCCTTCATCAAGAACGGAAGCCTGCGGCCGCTTGCGGTGCTCTCCAAAGAGCGGTCCGCCTACCTGCCCGACGTGCCGACGATGGCCGAGGCCGGCGTGCCGAATGTCGTGGTCCGCGACTGGCAAGGCATACTCGCGCCGCGCGGCGTGCCCAAGCCCATCGTCGACAAGCTCGTCACGGACATCAGGCGCGTACTCAAGGATCCCGCGAATCAGGACCGCTTCGCTTCGTCGGGCTTCGAGGTGATTGCGAGCACGCCGGCTGAGTTTCGCGCAGCGCTCACCTCGGAGATCCAGCGCTGGGCAAGAGTCGTGAAGGACGCCCACATCAAGCTCGAGTGAGCGCGAGCTTTGGATGCATATTACGTCGTCAGGATGTTCGGACCCGAAGACACGCTCCATGCGACGTCGCGAATGACAGTGAGTAAAGGCTGGGCAGGCGCCGCACGGGACGGCGCTTACGTGCCGGCACTGCGGCGGTCGTGCTTGCGTCCACCAGTCGAGCTGATCTGGACGCGCTCGCCACGTGTATGAGCGAGCCACGCATGTGCGGCATGGGACAGATATCCCCCGCGCCGCCAGGCGAGGGCTATACGCCATTTGGATTTGGGATCGTCGAGTAGTGCGCGCCGAACCGATCGATGGGCGTGTTTTTCGGAAATCACGCGCGGCAGGAAGGCGATTCCAACGCCGGCCGCCACCAGCTCAACGATGAAGTCGACCTGGCTACTGCGAGCAGCAATCTTCGGAGTGATGCCTTTGGCCCTGCAGGCGTCAAGAATCACGTCGTTGAGCGCGAAGCCTTCCTCGAACAGAATGAAAGGGAAAGTCGCAAGTCTTTCCAGACTGATCGCCTTTCGATCGGCGAGCTCATGATCCGGCGGCAGGAGCACCACCAGCGGCTCGGTGCGCACGTCCTGCGCTTCGAAATCCTGTGCAATCGGATGCGCCAGCAGAGCAAGATCGAGCTCACCCGCACGCAGGCGCTCTGCCAGATCTTTGTCGTGTACTACTATTTCCACGTCGATGCCCGGATAACGTTTCCGGAACGATACGAACAGCGGAGCAAAAAGCGCGCTGCTTCCCGCCCGCGGAAATCCGACGCGCAGCTTTCCACGCTTCAAACCGCGCAATTCGTCGAGCTCTGCGATCAGGTCCTCGCCCTGAGTAAGCAGGCTGAGCGCGCGGCGGTAGACGATTTCACCTGCGGTAGTCAGCTCGCTGCGATGACCGATCCGATTGAGTAACCGCACGCCGAACTCGTCCTCGAGCTGCTTGACTACCTTACTGACGGTCGGCTGCGTCGAAAAAACGACTTTGGCGGCTTGCGAGAATCCACCTTGCCTGACTACTTCAACGAACACTCTCAGCTTCCGCAGATCAACGTCTATTCTCATATGGAATGGATAATATTCGTTTAATTCATTTTTATTATAGTTCGTCCTGAGGCATTCTTCGCTTCGGACCGCCGCGACCGGGCGGAGGCTTGCCTGTGGCCGGGACACCTCACCAACCCGGCTCGCCCATGAGGACCATCTCGCTCACTCCATGACCTGAACGTTACGAGCGCATGTCAAAACATCCCAGCAGGAACCCCGCATGACGTATTCCATAATCGCCCGCTGTCCGCGCACCGGGCAGTTCGGCATTGCCATTGCGAGCTACTCCATCGCAATCGGCCGCTATTGCGATGGCGCGTTACGCGCCAACACCGGTGTCACTCTCACGCTTGGCTTTCCGCTTCCGCGCAACAACTATCTTGCGATCAATCTGCTCGCGCAGGGCCGCACCGCCGGCCAGGCGCTGGCGGAGCTCATTGCGAATGACCCGGATAATGCATACCGGCAGATTGCCATTGTCGATCGTGAGAACAGCGCAGTCGCTCATACCGGCGCGAACGTATCCAAATGGGCCGGACATCACGTCGGCAAAGGCTGCGTTGCGTTCGGCGACGCGCTGGCGGGGCAGCCGATTCTGGCTGCGATGGCGGCGGGATTCGAGGCCGATCCTGACGCGGGCCTCGACGAGCAATTACTCGCGGCGCTGGAGGCGGGGCGCGACGCAGGCGGAATGGCTGGCCCGAACGTACGCCTACCCGAGCGCTCCGCGGCGCTCACAGTGTGGGGTAACCGTACGTACAACGAAGTCGATCTGCGCGTCGATGTGCACGAGCGTGCAATCGACGAATTGCGGCGCATCTACATCGATTACAAGCCCTCGATCGCCTACTACGAAGAGCGCGCGCGCAGTCCGCGCAACGCCATCCCGGCGATGGAATTCGCCGACATGCTAAAGAAACACCAGGAGACGCAAAGCCGATGACATACTCCATCATCGCGCGCTGTCCGCGCACCGGTCGCTTCGGCGTGGGCTCGACCACCTTTTCAATGGCCTGCGGCCGCCGCCACGAAAGCGTGCGGCCGAACGTCGGTGTCAGCAAATCGCAAGCCTTCTATTTGCGCTACGTCGATCCGCTTGCGTTGAACATGCTGGCGCAAGGATACACGCCGCAGCACATCATGCGCGTGCTCGCCGCTGAAGATCCAGATTTTGATTACCGCCAGTTCGGCATCATCGATCGCGAGAACAACGTCATCGCGCACACCGGTCCGGGATGCGGAAAGTGGGCCGGCCATACGGTGGGTCCGTACTACGCCGCGTACGGCAATGGACTGGCGGGTCCGCAGACGGTGGCGGGGATCATATCCGGATTTCTCAAGCAGCCGGATGCGCCGCTGGAAGATCGCCTGCTGCTGGCGCTCGAGGGCGGGCGCGATGCAGGCGGCCAGATGTCGAAAGGCATTCCGCGTCCCGAGCGCTCCGCATGGATACGCGTCGTTGGCCAGCTCGACTTTCCCGAAATCGACGTGCGCGTCGATCTGCACGACAAAACCGTGGCCGAGCTGCGCCGCGTCCTGGAAGAATTCAAGCGCTATCGCGATTACTACAGCGCACGCAGTGCCAGTCCGCGCGAGTCGATTCCTGAGCAGGAGTTTGTCGCCAGGTTGAACGCGCAGGCGGCATGATCACGGAAAAGAATAATTCGCACGTTGAATTACGCCATCGAGATTCAGCAATAACCCTCTGCTTTTTCGCCGATGACGCCTGAATCCCACAACCCGTTCCGCAGAAAACTCGGAGAGACCTTTCGTGAGCACCATCAAACGCCAGAAATCTAATGCGCGCCTCTCGGGCGTCGTCACGTACAACGGCATCGCCTATCTTGCGGGATTGACAGCAGATAATTTGACCGTAGCCATTAAAGGCCAGACCGAACAAATACTGAGAAAGATAGACGAGCTCCTGACGCTTGCCGGCACCGACAAGTCGCGCCTGCTGTCGACAACGATTTATATCTCCGACATGCGGCTCAAGCAGCAGATGGACGAGGCATGGCTCGCGTGGATCGATCCGCAGAATACGCCGGCCCGGGCATGCGTAGAGGCCCGCCTGGGCGCGCCCGAGATCCTGGTCGAAATCATGGTCGTGGCCTCGCAACGAGAATGAACGGCCATCAACCTCATCCTGCAATTCAACGCGAGTCGTAAAGTTTCATGCAAAAGATCTACAGGATACTCATCCTGGGCGCGTCATACGGTTCGCTGTTGGGAACCAAGCTTGCACTCGCCGGGCATCGGGTGCATTTGATTTGCCTCCCTGCGGAAGCGGAGCTGATCAACACGGAAGGCGCCATCGTGCGCATGCCGATCAAGGGCCGGGACACGCTGGTCGAGATCAACTCCCAGAAACTGCCCGGCAAGGTGTCCGCCGGTGGTACGCAGGGTGTCAATCCCGCGGACTACGATCTGGTTGCGCTCGCCATGCAGGAGCCGCAATACCGTTCGGCCGGTGTGCGCGAGCTCCTGGTTGCCGTCGCAGAAGCCGAGGTGCCGTGCATGTCGATCATGAACATGCCACCGCTGACTTACTTGAAACGTATCCCGGGGGTGGACGCCGCGCGATGCCGCGACTGCTATACCGACGCCACAGTATGGGACAAGTTCGATCCCAAGCTAATGACGCTCTGCAGCCCGGACCCGCAGGCGTTTCGTCCGCCCGAGGAAAAGATCAACGTACTGCAGGTCAGGCTGCCGACCAACTTCAAAGCGGCGCGGTTCGAATTCAATGCGCACACCGCAATCCTGCGCCGGCTCGAGCAGGATATCGACGCGGTACGCTTCGATACCGGCTCCGAAAAAATCGAACTGCCCGTCAAATTGAAAACGCATAATTCGGTTTTCGTGCCGCTCGCAAAGTGGAGCATGTTGATCGCCGGCAATTACCGTTGCGTGCAAAAAGAAGGCGCGCGCTCCATCAAGGACGCCGTCCATACGGACCTTGATGCGACGCGCGCGATCTATGATTGGGTCATCGAGCTATGCATGACGCTCGGTGCGGACAGTCGGGATCTCGTGCCGTTTGAAAAGTACGCGCATGCTGCGCTCTCGCTCGGCAGTCCGTCCTCCGCTGCACGTACACTCTTCGCTGGCGCGCCGAACATCGAGCGCGTGGACCGGCTGGTGCAAACCATCGCGGGGCAACACGGCATGCGGTCCGCGGTGCTCGATGAAGTGGTTGAGCTCGTCGACGCCCGGCTGAAGCTCAATCGGACGCAGCGTGAGAACTAGCGATCCCGCGTGGCTGGCTTTGTGCATTCTTGCGCTGCATAACGAGGGCTGAATTGGAATGAAACTCAAGGTCGTGAACATGCCTGTGCTCCTGAACGAGCTGCGGGCAGCGGGGCTGGATGCGGCGGTCGTTGCATCGCCTGAAAACTTCTTCTATCTGAGCGGATGGAAGATCCAGAGCAGTGTTCTCATTCGTGACCGCCTTTCGCTCGGCGTCGTCACTGCGGACGGAGAAATCACACTCGTGGTCTGCAAGAACGAAGAAGGCCAGACCCGGCGTTATGCGTCCGTAGAAGATATCCGCACCTACGCTGAGTTCATCGACTCGCCGATGAAAGGCGTTGCGGAAGTCCTGGAGGAAAAGGGCCTCGCGAAAGCGCGAATCGGCGTGGAGCGGAAATACGTGACCGCGGACTACTATGAGGACCTGCGGAAGCGAATTCCGGTCGCAACCCTGGATTCCTGCGACAAAGCGTTCGACCACACACGGATGGTGAAAACGCAGCCGGAGATCGAGCTGCTCACGCAGGCGGCACGCGGAACCGACGAGGCGATCCAGCGTGCGTTGAGAACGGCAAGACCCGGAGACTCAGAACACAAGCTTGCCCGTATCATGTCCGACACCCTGTTCGAGATCGGGCACGGTGAGTTTCGCGACATCACGTGGAGCGTGTCTGCGGGTCCGAACATCCTGACGACGCACTACTGGTCCGGCGAGCGGGAATTGGCGACCGATGACATGCTCAAGATCGGTGTTCGCTCCGCCATTCATGGGTACTACTCGCATCTCTATCGAATGGCGGC
>JAQGNH010000408.1 GCA_028291945.1 Betaproteobacteria bacterium | reverse complement strand
CGATTTCATCCGCGACTTCCGCATCGAGTAGATCGAGCAGCGCGCGCACCCACGCTTCGGGGATGCGCCGGCCGATGAACACCATGCGCGTGCGGCGGTCGTCCGAGGGCCAATGGTCGAGCCAGACCGGCGCGTGATAGACATGCTGGACGCCGTGTATGACCGCCGGGCGATCGGGTTCTTCGGCGACATGAACGATTCCTTTCATTCGCAGGAGGTCGGGACCGCAGTTCTCCGCGAGCGCGGAGAGGAATAGCGCGAGCGTGACCGCGCGGACGGGCTCATCGCGCACGATGCAGAAGGTCGAGATGCCCGGCGTGTGATGGTGATGCGCGTGTCCGGTATCTGTCCGTTCGATCGCTTCGTAAGCCAGCCATGCCTGCACGTCCACGATCTTGCGCGTGGCGTCGAGAAGGCCGCAGCCGAACAAGGCCGACGGTGCGATCGCTCCGCGCACGACTTCCATCACCGAAGCACCGGGATTGATTTTCGAAAGGCGCTCGGTCAGGGCTGCTGAGCGAGATTCGGGCACGTCGGTTTTCGTAATGACGATCCGGTCCGCCACCGCCGCCTGGCGCACCGATTCTTCATGGGCGTCGAGCGTCGCAATGCCGGTGATCGCGTCGACAGTCGTTACAACGCCGTCGAGCGCGTAGACCTCGCATAGATCGCGGTCGGTCATCAGAGCGTGCAGGATCGGCGCGGGATCAGCGAGCCCTGTCGTCTCGATGACGACGCGCTCGAACGGCGGCACGGTTCCTGCGGCCCGGCGCGCTGCAAGGTCGCCGAGCGTCAGCGTGAGATCGCTCCTCACGTTGCAGCACAGGCACCCATTCGAAAGACGCACGAAGCTTTCGTCGCTCGTCTCGATGAGCTCGTGGTCGAGTCCGATCGCGCCGAACTCGTTGATGATCACAGCGGTGCGGCTCATCGAGGGATCGCGCAGAAGGCGGCCGAGCAGCGTCGTTTTGCCGCTGCCTAAGAAGCCGGTAAGAACCGACACGGGGATCATCGTGACTATCGGACGGTAAACGGCGCCGCGTCCGGCTGCGGCGCAATGCGCACCGGACTGCCGCGATCGACGCCGAGCGCCGCGCGAATTGCGCTCAACAGTCCGACGAGCGACGGACTTGCCTTGGGTCGAAGCTCTCGAGGGCCGCCGGGCGCATCGCCGGCGCTGCGCCAGCGAACGGCCCAGCGAAACGGCAGGTCGGATGGGGCAATACGCTCGATCCACACCAGGGTACCCGAGTGTGCGCGTATCGCGGCGAGCGTTGGCGTTTCGCCGGCTTCCACTGTGCCGTCTACGCCCCAGAGCTCGAGGCTGTCGCGCAAAAAGGCGCGAAGCCGCTCGTCGTTCACAGCATCGGTCCGCTGCGAATCTCGTCGGAGATTTTGCGGTAGAGGTACTGGCCGTCCTTGAGATCGCCCAGGAACTGGCCATTCTCGACCACGACTTTGCCGCGCAGCACCGTCAGCGTCGGCCATGCGTGTACTTCGTGGCCTTCCCACGGCGAGTAGTCGGACTCATGCAGCATCTCATTGCGGAGAATCGTTCGTTTCGCCGGGTCGAGCACCGTGATGTCCGCGTCAGCACCGGCGGTGAGAGCGCCTTTGCGCGGGTACAGACCCAGGATTTTCGCGGCGTTGCTCGAGACGAGATCGACGAATTTCTCGATCGAGTACCCGCGCCGCCCGACCATCTCGCTGTACATGACCGCGACCCGCGGCTCGACGCCGACGTTGCCGCCTGTCGTGTCGTCGATGCGCTTGCCGTGCGTCTTGAGCTTGAGAGAACAGCAGACCTCGTCGGTCGCGACGGTATGGATCGTGTTGTCTACGGTCCCCGCCCATAGCGCTTGACGATCGTTCTCGGACTTGAGCGATGGATAGGTGTGATACATCTGGCCGTTTGGCCGCTTGTAGTCCTCTTCGGTATACATCATGTACTGGTGCAGCGTTTCGCCGTACATCGGCATGCCGCTCGCGCGAGCTTCCCGTATCGCCTCGACGCCCGACGCGGCGCTCACGTGCAGGAAGTAAAGCGCTATGCCCGGGACATTCCGCGCAATGCCGAGAACGCGCCGGAACGACAGCTCCTCGGACATCGCGTTGTGCACTTCGGCCATGTGCTCGAAGCCGACGCGGCCCTCGCGTATGAGCTTGTCGTACATGTGCATCACGATATCGTTGTCCTCGCAATGCATGACGCACATGCCGCGCTCTTGCGCGACGACTTTGAAGACCTCCCAGATATCGCCGAAATCGACCATGCGGCCCTTGCGGCTCGGCGTGATGTCGGTGGTGAAAATCTTCACCGTCGGGTATCCCGAACGCACGGCTTCGGCGAGCTGGGGAAAGATCTCGGGAGGCAGGTCGCCTTCGACCATCACGTGGAAGCTGTAGTCGCAGTAGCACTGCGCGGTCCAGTCTTCATGCCGCTTGGTAATCGCCTGCTGAATGGTGTTGCCGTGAGTCCACCGCGCAAAGTCGATCATCGTGGTCGTGCCGCCGTAGAGCGCCGCGCGGCTCACCACCGAAGGTGGATCGGTGTTCAGCACCGTGCCGTCCGGCAGCGGCGAGTACCACTTGCAATGCACGTGCGGATCGATACCGCCGGGCATTACGATCTTTCCCGTCGCATCGATCATGCGTTTGGCGCTGTCGGTTGCGAACGTTCCGGCTGCAGCAAGCGCGACGATTTTTCCACCCTGGATAGCGACGTCGTAAGCGCCTGCACCTGCCGGTGTGACGACGCGATCGCCACGGATTACCAGATCGAACATGGAAAACTCTCCAGTTGGTTACGTGCTGCTTGCGGAATAATTGACGTCACTGCGTGTGCGCGATGATCGGTCACGACGTTGACGAGCGCGCACCGGCCATCGGCGCGACCCTGGTAAAGAAGAACCTCTCGACGCCCGGATGTTTGAGCGATTGTGCGACGAGTTCGGATCCAGTGACGGCCATGATCAGGTGATTCGTCCGAGCGGTTGGATGAGCCGGGGCTGTGGCGCGCGCTGCAGAAGGACCCACGATGTGGGGGCAGCAACCGCACCCTTAATGCAAAGATGATATCAGGAAAATTATTCGGCTCGAATCTGTGCGGACTTTACCAACTGCGCATATTTCGCGATGTCGGAGCGTATCGCTGAAGCGAACTCTTCCGGCGTATTGGCGATGATGTCAGCGCCGACCGCGGTGACCCGCCGGCTGACTTCGGAAGATCTGACGATCCGAACGATGTCCTGGTTCAATTTCGCGACGACCGAGCGAGGCGTGGCCGCCGGCAGCAGAACGCCCTGCCAGTTACCTTCCTCGAATCCTGGGACGCCGGACTCGGATACGGTGGGAATACCCGGCATCGCCGCGAGGCGTTTTCGTCCAGTCAACGCAAGTGCTCTAATCTTGCCTGCCTTCATGTGTTCCAGCGCGGAGAGGGGCGAATTGAAATTGACTTGTACTTCACCGGTGAGCAGCGCAGTGATAGCGGGCGCCATGCTGCGGTACGGCACGTGCGTCATCCTGATTCCAGCCATCGTCATGAAAAGCTCGGCGGCGATGTGTCCGCTCGTGCCGTTGCCACCCGTGCTGAAATTGAGCTCACCGGGGCGCGCTTTGGCAAGCGCGATGAGTTGCTTGACAGAGGTCACGGGTAACGACGGATGCACAGACAGACTGAAAGGCTGCCAGAGAATCATCGTCACTGGAGCGAAGTCCCTGACCGAATCGAAAGCGAGCTTGGGGTACAGACTTGGATTGGTCGCAAAGGTGCTCGCGACGAGAAGCATCGTATAACCATCCGGCGCTGCTTTAACCACCGTTTCCGCGCCGATGTTGCCGGCGGCGCCCGGCCGGTTCTCGACGATCACCTGCTGACCCCAGGCTTCCGTCAGCTTCTGCGCAAGAAGGCGAGCCACGAAATCAGACGACCCTCCTGCCGAGTACGGAACGATGCATCTCACGGGCTTGTTCGGATAGTCTTGAGCGAGCGCCTGCCCGTTGGCGACGAGCACATACGCGATGAGTAGTGACCACGTGAATCTTGCGCTGAGCACAGTCCGCATATCGAACGCTATTTTTTGTGCAGCGATCATAGCACGCCAAAAAACTGCGCTATCCTCCGTGCACTACGCGAGGGACTAAGCTTTCAACGCTCGCGAGTCTACTGCGCTCGTAATCACGTACCAGCTGCTCACTCTTGTGTCGGCGAACGGAGAAAAAACAGAAGTGAACAAGAGCACGTCTCATTATCTCGATCGTATCCTCAACCCTCGCAGCATCGTCATCGTCGGCGCATCCAAGGATCCCACTAAGCGCGGCAACCGCGCGATACGCTCGCTCGTTTCCGATGGTTACATCGGAAAGATTATCCCAATCAACCCGCGCGAGCCCGAGATCCTCGGCTTCCAGTGTTACCCCTCGATTGCCGATGCGCCTGGCGAGCTCGATCTCGCGATCGTGTGCACCGCGGCCAAGACTGTGATGGCGGTGATCGA
>JAQGNH010000381.1 GCA_028291945.1 Betaproteobacteria bacterium | reverse complement strand
CCGCCGACGCCATGCCAGTCGTCCGCGCCGCGCGCCTGGTCTTCCGACTTCTTGAAATACGGCAGGCAGTCCGCGTACCCCCAGCCCGGATTGCCGAGATCGCGCCAGTCGTCGAAGTCTTCGCGCTGGCCGCGAACATAGAGCAGGCCGTTGATCGAGCTCGAGCCCCCGAGCACCCGCCCGCGCGGCACCTTGATGTTGCGCCCATTCATGCGCGGCTCGGGCTCGGTCTCGAACATCCAGTTCACTTCTCGATCGAACATCACCCTGCCGAAGCCGATCGGAATGTGGATCCAGCGATTTGTATCGCGACCTCCCGCCTCGAGCAGCAGCACGGTGTGTTGCCCGGACTCGGTCAGACGATTGGCGAGCACGCAGCCCGCCGAGCCGGCGCCGACGATGATGTAGTCGTAGCTAGTGATCAAGGTATGCCCCCAAGACATGCAGTGTAGCCCCGCGGCGGTGCGCTCATTGACCATAGTCGGTACGGGCGTTAGATTCGTAACACGGTGGCACCACGGATAAAAAGCGGCCCATGAGCGCCGCGCAGGCTGCATTCTTCGCGCAGGAAGGGCCGGTAATGGAGGCCTTTGCGCGGCAGTTTTCTCTCGACCCCGAGGTCGTCTACCTGATGGCCGGGCAGAAAGGCTCGGTGCCCGCGAGCGTCCGCAAGCGCTATCAGGAAGGTCTCGACCAGCTCGCGCGCGACCCGTATCCGGTACACCTCGAGCCGACCGCGACCACGCGCGCCCGCATCGCCCACGGCTACGGCGCGAGCGTCGATGAGATCGCGATCTCGCGCAACACCACCGATGCGCTGTCGCAGATCCTGATGGGCATCGAGTGGCAGCGCGGGGACGAGATCCTGGTCTCGCCGATGGAGCATCCCGCCGGCCTTGCAACGGTGCTGCGCATGTCGGCGCGCTTCGAGGTCAGGATCGTGCAATGGGGCGTGCCGGTTGAGCGCGTCGCCACGGCCGACGAGGTCGTCGAAGCAGTCCGCAAGCGCGTGCGGCCCGGTGTTACCCGCGCCATCTTTTTTTCCAGCCCGCTGTGGCCCAACGGGCAGCGGCTGCCCGAGCGGCGCATCGCGGCGCTCGCCCAGGAGGCCGGCGCGATCACGGTGGCGGACGGTGCGCATTACGGCGGCATGATCGAGCCGCGTCTGGATGAGACTGGAATTGATTTCTGGGCCATCTCGGGCCACAAATGGCAGTGCGGCCCGGGCGGCACCGGAATTCTGTATATCCGCAACCGCCAGCATCCGGCCAACCCCACGCCGCTACCGCGCTTTCACATCATCCGCAGCTCCGCCCGCGATATCCCGTTCGATGGCAGCCGCCCCGCCGATTTCGACATCGGCGCCGCGATGAGCCGATACGGCTTCCCGGAGTCGGCCGACTGGCGCGCGCTGGGCGATGTCTGCGCGTTATGGGACGAGATCGGACGCTCGCGCATCCAGGCCTGGACCCACAACCTGGCGGACTATCTTCGCGGCCGCATCGCGGCCACGTTCGGCGACGATGCCCTGTTGCAGCCGACGGTGGATCCGCAGCTTAAGTCCGCAATCGTCTGCTTCAATCCTTTCCCCGACGCCCGGCAACGCTGCAATCCGGACGTCAACATCGAGTTTCGCGAGCGGCTGCTGCGCGAGTACGGGTTTCGCATCTCGGGCGGCGGTGTGGGGCCCGACGGATTCACCCGTGCGCCCGATCCGGAGGCGGCGGCGTTTCCCACCGGTCTCGTACCCAACCGCGATCCCGACACGCTCGCACCGAAGCCGTTCGGCTATGCGCTGCGCGCCAACGGCTGCGTCTGGAATTCCGTTTCCCAGATGGACCGGTTTGTCGCCGCCACCCGGGATCTGGTGCGTAAGATGACGCCATGACGACAAACGCACCGCGGCCGTTGATTTGTGTATCTGCCAATGCCATGGAGGCTACCCACAGGCGCAGTCGGGTGCATGCCACCGGCGCGCGCAGCGTCCATTCGCTGTTGAAGATGGTGGATTGCATTCCCCTGTTGCTGCCGCCGGTGGGCGCGGCCATGGACATCGATGACCTGGTGTCACGCGTGGACGGCGTATTGCTTACGGGTGGGCGGGCAAATATCGAACCCCATCACTACGATGGGCCGGCATTTCCGGACGATGAAATAATCGATCCCTCTCGCGATGCACTGGTGTTGCCGCTGGTGCGTGCCTGCATCGGCGCGCGCGTGCCGGTGTTCGGCATCTGCCGCGGCATTCAGGAGATCAACGTCGCCCTCGGCGGCTCACTGCATTACCGCATCCATCAACTGCCCGGAAAGAACGACCACCGCAGACCGCAGGACGACGATGTCACGCCGGAAGAGGTTCACCGGCCGAATCACCTGGTCAAGTTCACTGCGGGCGGCCTGTTCCAATCCCTGACCGGTTGCGACGAGATGATGGTCAACTCGTTGCACGGGCAAGGTGTGGACCGCCTCGGCGAGGGACTGGTCGTTGAGGCGACGTCGCCCGACGGCGTGATCGAAGGTCTGCGCTATGACGACGATACGCAGTTTGTCGTCGGCGTGCAGTGGCACGCCGAATGGGAGCCTGAAGAGCATGCGCTCTCGAGCGCGCTGTACAACGCCTTCGGAGAGGCCGCGCGGGCGCGTGCGGCACGGCGCGCGGCTCTTTGAACAAGTTGCCCTACACCGCGATCCGATATACCCGAGCCGCCGTGTCGTGAAACAGGGCGGCGCGCTCGCTGGTTGAATAGGCCTTTGACAGCCGCTTGAAGGCGTTCCATACGACGGTGTAGGCGTACGACACCTTGTCCACCGGGAAATTGCTCTCGAACATGCAGCGGTTCGGCCCGAACTTCTCGATACAGTAGTACATCAACGGCGCTAGCGTCTCCGCCAATTCTTCCGAACCGATCGGCTTGGCGCGCGTGAACCAATCGAAGCCAAAACGTTTCTGCCCGACACCGCCAAGCTTGAGCACGACGTTGGGGCATGCCGCCACGGCCGCGATGCCGCGCCGCCAATCGGCCAGCACTTCGTTGTCACGGTTGGCGTAAGGCCCCACGCGCACCAGCCCGCCGATGTGGTTCAACACGATGGTCAGTTCCGGCACGGCGCGGGCCAGCGCGGCAAGCTCATCCAGTTGCGTGTGATAGAGCGAGTTGTCCAGCGTCAAACCCATCTTCGCCAGCACACGCGCACCAGCACGATATTGCGACGCGGCCATCACACCCTGAATGTCGCGCTGCGTAAGTTCCGGGCTCCCATCCCACCCGGCAGAGTGGCGTATGCCGCGAAAGCGCGGGCTCTGTGCCTGCATCGCCTCCAGCACCGGCGCGACCCGATCACCCAGCTTCAGATCCGCATGCCCGACGATCGCGGCGGCAATTTTGGTGGGACCGTGCTTGCCGCAGGCAGCCTCGTCAGCCAGACTATTGATGTGAGCAACTTCGCCCACCGGGCGCATCTCCTGCGGCCCGTCGGCGCGATAAAACGCCTTGACCTCGATGAACACGGTCGAGCGAACGTTATGCCCACTGTCGCGGATATCGGCGGCGAGGTCAGGTAACAGGTAACGCTGATAAGCCAACGGTTCATGCCGCTGCGCCCAGATGTGGTGATGGGGGTCGCAGATGGGAAGCGCCGGCTCGAGCGCGGTTTCGGGAGTCAGTCGCAGCCAGGCCGGCTCGCCGATAGTCACGTGCATCATGCAGCCTCCATCATTCCCTTGTGCAATAGCGGCGCGGCCTCCGGCGCGGTAACGAACTTGATCAACGCCCTGGCCGCCTCCTGTTCCTTCGAGACCGCCATGATGGCGATCGCGAACACCACGTATTCGTGGAGGTCGCCCGGGAGGTTACCCACGTATTTGGTGCCGGCAACCGGCATGCTCACGTTGAGCTGCTGGATCGCCAATTCCACGTCGCCGCGCGCGACGTAACCAGCCGCGGGACTGCCGTCGCAATGGACGGTCCTCGATTTCATCTGCTCGGTGATGCCGAGCTTCTCGATCGCTTGCGCTGCGACGATTCCACTTCCGCCGAGCGAATAGCAGATCGACCTGGCATTGAGCAGGGTCCGCTTGAAGGCTTCCGGCGTGCTGATGTCGGGCCGGGGCGCTCCCGCCTTGACGGAGAGGCCGACGGCTGCGCGCGCGAAAATAGTGCTGGAGCCCTCTACCACCTTGCCCTGCCCGATGACGCTGTCCATCACGGCGGTGGTCTGCACGATCAAGTCGGCGGGAGCATTGGAGATGAGCCTTTGCTCCAGTTCAGCCCTGGTTTCCTGGCAGACGATCAACTTGTGGCCCGTGATTCGGGTGAACGCGGGGGCGATCGCGTTCAATCCCGAGACCGCTCCCATTGACGCCCGGACGATGAGTTCGGCAGTACGCCCCACGGTTGATTCCTCTCACTCGGCGAGGCAGGACTTCATCTAAACAACGGCCTCGCCGGCCGACGTGGATTTGTGCATGAGCCGGCGCGCGTTGGGTGCAAAGGCGTTGCGATGATGCATGGTGCAGCGGTTATCCCACACGATCAGGTCCCCGACGCGCCACTTGTGCTGCCACACGTATTTGTCCTGGCACGCATGCGCCCATACCTCGTCGAGCAGCGCTTCGCTTTCGTCGAGCGACAAACCGAAAATGTAAGACATCTGGCGACGGCCGAGGTATAGACATTTCCGCCTCGTGACCGGATGCGTGCGCACGATCGGGTGTTTCACCCCCGGCGCTTTCGACGGGTCGGTTACTTCGGCGAACTCGGGACGCTTCATGCCGGCGGAATTATGCAGCTTCGAGTGATTGACGTATTTGCCCTCGATCTTCGCTGCCAGCCCGGCGGGCATTTCCTCGTACGCCTTGTACATGTTCAGGAACGCAGTTTCGCCGCCTTCTTCGGTCACCTCGATGGCGTGCAGCAGACTCGCGGAAATCGGCGTTTCCGTAAACGAGCTGTCCGTATGCCAGAATGCTTCGCCGTCACCGAGTGCACCGATCGGTTTGCCGTTTGCGTCGGTGATGTTCGAGATGATGGTGCAATCGTCCGGCAGGTCGCTCGGCAGATAACTCTTGCGTCCGAGACCGAGCAGTTGATTCGCCGCTTGCCCGGGCGGACCGAACAATTCGCGCAGCCGCAGCAGATCGGAGAAGCTAAGCGATTGCCCGCGGAAGAGCAGCACGAGGTTTTCCGTCCAGGCGTTGAAGATGAATTCTCGCTGCGCGGCGGAAACATCCTTCAATAGATCGATGCCGATAATCTCGGCTCCCAGTGCGCGGCCCGACGGGATCACGTCCATTGCTCGCAAGCCTCCTCGAATCTCTCGTGAGTTACGGTCACTGCCCATGTCGAAATGTTAACTGATTTGATCGGATGGTTCGGCAGGCGTGCGCGGCGCCGGCGACCGGAATTCCCGAGGCCCCGGGCCTGCGCGTCACGAGTAACTGACGGGCCTCTTCGAGCAGGTCGGCGTTGAGGTAGGCCTTGAGCAGCGTGAGCTCGATCAGGTCATGCTGCGCGCGGCTGCCGCCGATGCGTTCGCTTTGCCGCGCCAGCGGGGCGAGCGCGGCGATCGCATCCGTATAGTCACCGCGTTTGAACGCTACGAAGCCGCGCGCGAGCTCCGGCACGTAGGAGCCGGACGGATAGCGCCCTTCGCGCGCCAGCTCCTCGATCTGTCGGGTGCGGGCAGCCAGCGCGGCGTCATCCCGCATCACCGCGTGGGTGAGGATGACATGAAGATCGGCAAGCCCGGCGCCCGGCCGTGGCAGAGCGCTCGCGGCATAATCGTACAGCGTGCGCCATGCGGGCTCGTTCCGTGGATGGCCGGCCAGCTCGGAGCGCCAGAGAAACGCTACGCCGTCCCACGTCTTCTGTTGCGGTCCGCCCGGGTGCCGGTCGGGCGCGATGGCGTCCCGGTAGAGCTGCTGCGCCGCCGTCCAGTTGCCCGCGCCCAGCTCGATCAGCGCGAGATGCCAGCTGAGATGTCCGTGGAACGCCCCATCGCGGGGATAGCTGGCGAGCCAGGAGGAGAGGAAGTCGCGGCCGCCATCCGCATCGCCGCTCTCGTAGCAGATGTGCGCGACACCATGCGCGCAATGCGCGTTCTTCCGGTTAAGCTCGACGGATCGTTCGATCTTCGGTCTCGCCTCCGCGACACGGCCATCCTCGCCGAGCGCGATCGCGTGATAGGAGAGGAACCAATAATCGTCGCCGTAATGCGGGGCGAGACGGTCGAGCAACTGCGCGGTCTGCTGCTTCTGTCCGACGCGGCCTGAGCTGCCGATGAGACCGTTCGGATTCGTGGCCGTCGCAACCATCAATGCATCGCGCGG
>JAQGNH010000368.1 GCA_028291945.1 Betaproteobacteria bacterium | reverse complement strand
ATGGCGGTGCGTTTGGCGCTGGTCACCGCAAGGACTTTGAGCCTGCCGGACCGCGCGAGCGGCAGCACCGGCAACAGCGTATTGACCAGCATCGGGACATGACCCGACATCACATCGATCATTGCGGGCCCGCCCCCTTTGTACGTCACGTGCACGATATCCACACCGGCCATCAGCTTGAACAGTTCGCCGGCGAAATTAGTAACCCCGCCTGCGCTCGAGGACGCATAGTGGAGCTGTCCTGGCTTGGCTTTGGCGAGCGCGATCAGATCTTTTACCGAATTAACCTGGAGCCCAGGCCATGTCGCGATCGTGTTCGGACCCGTTGCGATGAGCGCGATCGGGATCAGCGATTTCAGCGGGTCGTACGGCAGTTTCTTGTGTGTCGCCGGCGTCATCGTGTACGTCGTAGACACGATCAACAGTGTGTATCCGTCCGGCGCGGCGTTGGCCGCGAGGTTGGTGCCGATGATGGCGTCAGCGCCGGCACGGTTGTCGATGACGGCTTGCTGGCCCAGCCGCGCCGCCAGCGACTGCCCGATGAAACGTCCGACGATGTCGTTGCTTCCCCCGGGAGGGAACGGGACGATGATGCGAATCGGTTTCGTCGGGTAGGCGCCTGCGACGTGCGCGCGTTGCGCGTGGCTTTCGGAGCACGGCAGTTGCATCGCGATGACACACAGAACCGCTGTTACCGCCCTTCTCATCACCATCGACGCGAGACGCTTCTAAGCGGACACTTCTACTGCACGTCCGACGGGCATCTCCCTGAGAAAGAACGCCGCGATCGGATCGTGTGACGCGGCCGTGGTGCGCGCAGCCTGATCGATGTACAGCATCTCGATCGTGCCACCCGCTTTGCGATAGCTCGCCGCGAAGCGCTCCGGCTCGTTCATCGCGACCGCTGATTCGGGGTCGCGGTAGTCATGGATGGGATCGGGCCGGCCTTGCACCCAAAGCGCGGGAGGCATAGCCACCTTCTCGCCGCGCTCGAGCATGAGCACCGGGTTGCCGTCGGTCATATTCTCGTCGTTCTTCCAGAAGGAGCGCTGCCGTTCGGGAATGTCGCCGACCCACGCCGTGCCTTTGGCGCGCTCGCGGAGCGCGTTGCGATAGCGCGAAAGCGGATTGATCACCGGCCACGCCATTGCGACGCTGCGCACCGTCGCGTCAACGGCAGGCGATCCGGCGGGCAGCGGTATCGCCGTGTAGCGCGGATCGTTCGGACGCATGGCAGCGAGCATCGCGAGATGTCCGCCGCTCGACTGGCCGGAGATCCCCACGAGATCGACGCGCGTCTGCAACTGTGCGGCGCGCGCCTTGAGCCAGCGAATCGCGTAGTTGATATCCACCAGCGCAGTCGGGTAGCCGTCGTCGCCCTGACGAAAGTCAGGGGCTGCGACCAGCAGTCCGGACTTCGCCAGCACTTCGTCGCGGCCCCGGCATTCTTCGAAACTGCCCTTACCCCAGGCACCGCCGTGCAGATCCACCACCGCGGGGAACGGGCCCGCACCGCGCGGCTTGTAAAGCCTCAGCTTGAGCGCTCCGTCTCCGTGGCGCAGGTATTCGATGCCTTCGGTCGTGAACTCATATGCCTTGGTCATCGCAGTTCCTCCAGGGTTGCGGATCGGTACATATCATCGCTGAATCAAGACGTTCCGGTCGAAGCGCCAGGTCACGCCGGCCGGATTCCGGCATCGTGTGCATGATCCCGGTCCATTTCTCCAAGCATAATACTTTTCGCCGAGCGTCCAGCAAATGTCGGAAAGAGGGCAGTGATGACGAGCGTGGCTCGTATCGTCCTGTTTGAGCTGAGATTTAGCGCATAGAGCATCGTCAGGTTCTCTGCGCTCGCGCGGCACATTCGGGTGGCCGCCAGCTTGGTGCGCCAGCGCACATACACGGTGAGAACAGCAGTGTATCGTTCCTGCATCAGACATGCCTTGGGCTAAGCCGTCGTACCGTTTTGCACATGAACGGCCTCCCACGAATAAGGGAGCGAGGCCGGAATATGTTGTACGAATTTCTCAGCGAACATCGCGACGAGTTGATGTCCCGCTGCAAAGCAAAGGTGGCCAAGCGGTCCACACCTCGTGCGTCCAATGAGGAGTTGAAGCACGGTATTCGGCTATTCCTCGAGCAACTGATACAAACGCTTCGCTTCGAACACAGTCCTTCTTACTCCGAAAGCCGCAGAGTTTCCGGCACTTCACACACGAGCAAGACGCCCATTCAGTCGCAGATCGGCAAGACCGCCGCCGAACACGGCGGTGAGTTGCTCCGACGCGGGCTGACCGTTGATCAGGTCGTTCACGATTACTGCGACCTGTGCCAAGCCGTCACCGAGTTAGCCGTAGAGGAGAATGCATCGGTCTCGGTAGCCGAGTTTCGCACTCTCAATCGGTGCCTCGATAACGCCATTGCCGATGCCGTGACCGAGTATGCGCGGCGGCGCGATGTTGCCGTCTGCGATCAAGGAACCCACGCGACAAGCGAACGCCTCGGGCATCTCGCGCACGAACTGCGCAACCTGCTCAATTCGGCCGTGCTCGCGGTCGAGGCTGTGAAAAGCGGTAACGTAGGCCTGGCAGGAGCCACTGGCGGTGTGCTTGATCGCAGCCTGCAAGGTATGCGCGACCTTATTGACCGTTCGCTTGCAGAAGTACGTCTGACGTCAGGCCTTCCCACGCGAAAAGAGCGGATCTCGCTCGGCGAGTTCGTTGATGAAGTTCAGGTCGCTGCCGCGTTGCAAGCGAGAGCCAGAGGACTCGGACTCACGGTCGAAGCCGTCGAGTCAGGACTGATCGTCGATGCTGATCGACACATGCTTACTTCAGCGCTCTCCAATCTGCTGCAAAACGCGTTCAAGTTTACGCAGCCTCACGGCCACGTTTTGTTGAAAACCCACGCCACCGCTGATCGCGTCCTGATCGACATCGAGGATGAATGCGGCGGACTGCCGCCAGGAAAGGCGGAAGAACTATTTCAGCCTTTTACGCAGCGTGGAGCCGACCGCAGTGGGCTCGGGCTTGGCCTGTCAATCAGCAATCGGGGCATCGAAGCGATCGGCGGAAAACTCCGTGTGCGCAATCTCCCAGGCAAGGGATGCATCTTCACGATTGATTTGCCTCGGCAGCTCTAGATACCGCAACGCCTCGCGCAAGCTGAAGTGAAAAAAAACGGCGCCCCGAAGGGCGCCGCGCTGCGCGTCACCGCGCCGGTAAAAACACTACTTGCCGTATGAGCCGCTTGCCGCCCCACCAGCGCTCGGGGGGGTCTGAGTGGGCTGAGCGGCCGTGCCGCCGCTACCGCTGCTGCCAGTTCCGGCCGTGCCACCGGTGCTCGGCTTCTTCGCCTTACCATCGGCCGCTTGCACATCACGCATACACACATCGCGCGCTGAACCCGACATTTTTTCGCAATCGGCGGCTGTGCGCCCGGTCGCTGACTTAGCCGGATCTGCAGTAGGCGTGCTTTGCGCGAATGCTGCACCGGAAATTGCGAGAGAAGCCACAGCTATCGTGCAGAGTCGTTTGATCATGGTGCCCTCCTGGTTGAAACAACGTGAAGTCCCGATCCCACTGGGACAGTACATCTAGTTACGAGGCGCGCCGCGAAGCGCTCTTCGCCGTGGAGCGCTGACTAGATCGCCGCTAGCGCCCATGCGATCCATCCCGACCTTGTAGCCGTTGCGCTCCGCGTCAGTTACGCAATCCCCGTGCAACACAAAAGCCTGTGTGGAGTCCTCTGTATGGTCCTCAGAGCGCCACCTCCAAGCGAAGCGATGTGCCGTGACCATCGGAACACAAACGATGACAGCAGCTTTCACGGGTTCTCCCGCGTTCTTGATTTCTGTCTGGCAGCGCGCGGCGCGATCTGAAAGGCACTGCCGCGACCGGTGCTCCAGGCATGATCTTCATCGCTTCTGCATTGCTTCGATGCGCCGAGTCGCACCTGCCTCGTGTGGATATCGCGAACTTCAATGTCAGTGGCGTCTCTTTCGAAACGTGACGCGGTTTTGACGCGCCGATGTCGCCTTTCCACCTTGGCCAGATCCTCTAGGGAGCCCTGATCTTGTGCGGAGGGTGCGGTGAATATTGCGGATGAATTGAGTGGGACCAGAATGTCAGGGGGCTTGCGCATGATGAGCTTCCTGTAAGGGTCCGCTTAGCGAGGATGATCGCGTTTGCTGACGTCACGCACGAGCGGCGCCGAACACGCGAACAAGCAACTCAGCCATTTAAGCGCTCATCGACGACGCAGTCCGTTCGCCAACGCACATACAGCGCTATGCGTGAGATATAACTTGCAGGGGAGCAGGTTACCTCTTAGGAGCGCACATGTTTGCGGGTTGGCGAATATTCTCGATAATCGAGACGGGCCGCGGCTCCGTATTGCAACGCTGGCGTTGGCTTTGTGTCGGGCCGAATGGCGAGTGCAGGGAAGCCGATCGGGGATTCGCAACCGTTCTGGCATGCCGGGCGGATGCGTTTAAGAACGGCTTGAATCCAGACACTCCCGTGCAAGTAGACACCGCGAAGCCGTGGGCCTCACGCTTGAACGGGTTCGTTCCGTTTCACACTCGTGAACGCGTTGCCGCGGTTGAGCCAGCGAAGACTGTAGTCCAGCCGTTCTCGGTCACTGACGCGGCAGCGGTACGGCCCGCCAATGCTGGATGTCGAAGTCTGCAGGTACAGGCAAGATCAGACTTTTCCTCGGGCCGATGAGCTCGCGCGCGGAGTGACCTTCGCCTGCGATGTCTTCGGCCAGCAGCACGTCACCGGGCCCGAAAACGCGCGTGCTCCCGTCCCCCACTTTGAGCTCGACTGCACCAACCAGGGTGAT
>JAQGNH010000344.1 GCA_028291945.1 Betaproteobacteria bacterium | reverse complement strand
AGCTTGGGGCCGGGATGATGGCTGACGCCGCATTCCAGCTCACGGGTAAACCCGGAGTCCTCGTTGCAACCCTCGGACCGGGTATCACGAACACGACTACCGGCGTGGCGCAGGCGCTGCTCGACCGTTCCGCGGTTGTTGTTTTGACCGGCGAGATCGCAACGGCCCTCAAAGGCGTATACACCCATCAGATTCTTGACCAGGAAGCGATGATGCGGCCTCTGGTGAAGTGGACAACGAATATCGCCGCGAACGGCGCGTTCGATCAGGTGCGTAAGGGACTGGCGATCGCGCAGTCGCCGATGCCTGGACCCGTACACTTCAACCTGCCCACCGATGTTGCGGTTGCGGACCAGCCTGATGGTTTCTCCTTTGCGCCGAAACGCGTGATCGCAGCGCCGTCGGCCGAAGAGCTCGAGCAAATCGTGGATTGGCTCAATAACGCGCACAAACCACTCGCTTTCGTCGGTATCGGGGTACAGCTCGATGACGCTCACGAAGCGTTGCGCGACTTCCTTGAGATGTGGCGTGTGCCGATGATCTCGACTTACAAGGCGAAAGGCGTACTGGCTGAGGATCACGAGCTTTGCGTCGGCGCGACGGGCCTTTCTCCGGTCATCGACAAGATCCACATGCGAGCGATAGCCGATGCCGATCTCATCCTCACCATCGGATTCGACCCGGTCGAGCTGCGCAGCGACTGGATGGCGCCGTGGGGGGATGACAAGCTGAGCGTCAATATCGATCTCGTGCCGAATACGCATCACGTGTATCGAACTGCGATCGAGTACTCCGGCAGTATCGCAGCGTGTCTCACCGCGCTATGGAACGCGGCGCCTGCAACTGTTCCCAAGAGGTGGAAGCAGACCGATCTCGATGCTTACCGCAAGAGCCTGCGCGCTGCTATCGCCCATCACCCGGAGCGCGGTCTGGGACCCTACCAGGTCGTCTCCACGTTGCGCGAAGTTTTTCCGCGCGACACGATCGCGACCGTCGACACCGGATCACACCGCATTCTGATCAATCACGTGTGGGAATCGTACGAACCGCGCCGCCTGCTGCAATCGAATGGCCTGGGATCCATGGGCTATGCGCTGCCCGCCGCAATCGCAGCGCAGCTGCTATTTCCCGAGCGTCCTGTGCTCGCGATGATGGGCGAGGCGGGGCTCGACATGGTGATCGGCGAAATGGCGCTGCTTGATCAGCACAAGCTCGCCTTGACGATAGTGGTTTTTCGAGACGACACGCTTTCATTGATCAAGCTGAAGCAGGAGCGCATGCAGCTTGCCGAGACAGGCGTGAGAACCGGCAGTCCGGACTACGCGATGCTGGCCAAGGCGTACGGCGGCGACGGCGTTGTCGTCAAAGACGTGGCGAGTTTGCGCCGTGCGGCGCAGAGCGCGCTTGCTTCGGAGCGCTTCACACTCATCGAAGCGCGCATCGATCCGGCCGAGTATCGGCGCCAGATGTAAAGACGTACGATGGGTACGACGCGTCGCACTGATTCTTGATCGATGTTAAGGCCCGAACGTCGTGTGGGTCACACGACAACGTCATTCTTGGTAAGATGCGTCCTCCGCGGCCGCAACGACCGCATTGCTGACGCTAAATATCTGCAGGGCTGATCCGTCGGCGCCTGCGCATACGAGGGGAACAAGCGCGAATGGCCGACCGAGTCATCTTCGTATGCACTCTCATCCTGGCAGGTGTGTACTTTTACGCCACCGAGCAGTTGCCGAGTCTCGAAATCGGCGATCCACTCGGGCCGAAGGCGTTTCCCCGGTTGCTCGGAATCGCGCTGGTTCTCACGGCGTTCGTGCTTCTGCTCGAGATTCTGCGTGCGCGCAAAACTGCGCCGGCTGCAGTAACGAGTGAGCCCTCCAAACGCGGTGCATATTGGGCTGTCGGCGCTGCTGCGATCTGGACCCTGTTTTATTTCATGGTATTCGAGCCGCTGGGTTATGTCGTTTCCACCTCGATTTACCTGCTCGTGCTCACGGCGTATTTCAATCGCGGAAAGTGGACGACAAATGTGTTGACGTCGGTGCTGTACTCACTCCTGAGCTACCTGATGTTCACGAAACTGCTGGGCGTGACGCTCCCGAGCGGAATACTTCCCTTCTGAGGACTGGCCGTGGAAACGCTGACTCACATATTGAATGGATTCGCGGTCTGTCTGCAGCCGATCAATCTGTGGTACACGTTTCTGGGCGTGTTCATGGGCACGATCATCGGCGTGCTCCCGGGCATCGGTCCTTCGGCCGGCATTGCCCTGCTGATTCCGGTCACGTTCGGAATGAACCCGACGTCGGCTCTCATCATGATGGCCGGCATCTACTATGGAACGAAGTACGGCGGCTCGACGACTTCGATCCTGATCCGAACGCCCGGCGAAGCGGCATCCGTGATGACCTCCATCGACGGATACGAGATGGCGAAGAATGGGCGCGCCGGCGCGGCGCTTGCGGTGTCGGCTATCGGTTCGTTCATCGCAGGCACGCTGGGTGTCGTCGCGCTGACACTGTTCGCGGTGCCGCTCACTTCGATGGCGCTCAAATTCGGGCCTGCCGAGTACTTCACGCTCATGGTTTTCGCGATGACTGCTGTCGCCTCGCTCGCCGGTGCGTCGCCTGCAAAAGGCATGCTATCGACTGTGCTTGGCTTGATCATCGCGACGATCGGCATCGATCTGCAAAGCGGACAGCCGCGCTTCGTGATGGGCGTTCCGGAGTTCCAGGATGGCGTGGGGTTCGTAACCGTCGTTGTGGGCTTGTTCGCAGTGTCGGAGGTGTTCCGGGGCATGGAAGGCCTGTACCAGGGGACGGCTGCACCGATGCTCAAGATCAAGGGCAAGCTATGGCTCACGCGCGATGAGTGGATGCGGTCGATCGGACCGATCTGGCGCGGCGGTGTCATCGGCTTCATCATCGGCGTGCTGCCGGGTGCGGGCGGCACGATTGCGTCTATCCTTTCCTATACGACCGAGAAGCGTTTATCGAAACATCCGGAGGAATTTGGCAAGGGTGCTATCGAAGGCGTGGCCGGCCCGGAATCTGCTAACAATTCGGATACAGCTGGCGCGATGGTGCCATTGTTGTCGCTCGGGGTCCCTGGCGGGGGTGCTACGGCCGTGCTGTTGGGCGCTTTCATCATGTACGGCATACAGCCTGGGCCTCTGTTGTTTCAGAGCCGGCCAGACCTCGTGTGGGGTCTCATCGACAGCATGTATATCGGCAACGTCATGCTGCTCATCCTGAACCTGCCGCTGATCGGGATTTTCGTGCGGCTGCTTTATATACCCGCGGGAATTCTCTACCCGCTGATCGTGGCGATCTCGGTTATCGGCGCGTACGCCATCAATGGCAGCATGACCGATCTTTATCTCATACTGTTTTTCGGCGTCGTGGGATACGTGTTCGACAAAGTTGACATACCGGTCGCGCCGCTCGTGCTGTCGCTGGTGCTCGGTGGCATGATGGAGCAGTCGTTCCGTCAGGCGATGACGATCTCCGGCGGCAATCCCAAGATTTTCGTCAACAGCGGCATCACCGTCACGCTCATCGCGCTGTCGGTCATTTCGGTGCTCACGCCGTTCATCCTTGCGCGGTTCAAAGCTTTCCGGAACGCCCCGCTCGCCGAGACAGACTGACACAAGCAGCGGACGTTCGCTTGTCTTCCCGCTGTCCGGCACCTATCAGGAGCAAACTGTGCATCGAGTAACACTTATCCCCGGTGACGGCATCGGTCCTGAAGTGACGAGCGCGGCTCGTGCGGTCGTCGAAGCTTCAGGGGCCGACGTTGCGTTCGAGCCGGTGCTCGCGGGTCAGGAGGCCGAAAAGGCGAGCGGTACACCGCTGCCGCCGGCGGTATTCGAATCCATCGCGCGGACCAAGGTCGCGCTGAAGGGGCCTACGTATACGCCCTTCGGCGGGAATTACCGCGTTCGAGTCGAGCGCCCGAACGCGCAAGGCAACCTTGAGCAGCGGAGCTATCCGAGCCTCGCCATCACGCTGCGCAAGGAGCTCGGTCTTTTCGTGAATCTGCGGCCGATCAAGAACTATCCGAATGTGCCTTCGCGCTATGACAAAGTCGACCTCGTGATCTTCCGTGAGAACAGCGAAGACCTCTATATCGGCAACGAGCGCATGGTGGACGAGAACACGGCGGAAGGCATCAAGCGCATCACGCGCGTCGCGAGCGAGCGCGTCGCGCGATTTGCGTTCGACTACATGAGAAAAGTGGGGCGCAAGAAGATCACGGTGGGTCACAAAGCCAACGTCATGAAAATGACCGACGGTTTGTGGCTCAAATCCGCGCAGGATGTTGCGCAGGCGTATCCGGATATCGCACTAGATCAGCGGGTGGTCGATGCGCTCTGCATGGAGCTCGTCATGAAGCCCGAGACCTTCGACGGGCTGCTGCTCACTAATCTTTATGGCGATATTATTTCGGATCTGGCTGCCGGCCTTGTCGGTGGCCTCGGTGTGGCGCCGGGGGCGAACATCGGACCCGATTGCGCGATGTTCGAAGCGGTGCACGGCACGGCGCCGGACATCGCCGGCAAAGACATCGCCAATCCGACGGCGATGATCCTGTCGGCGGTGCTAATGCTTCGCCACCTGGAAGAGTCCCAGGCAGCGGATCGGATCGAAGCTGCGCTGACAGCGGTGCTTGCGGAGAAGCGCGTGATTACGCGTGATCTCGGGGGTAACGCCGGCACAAGGGCGTTCACTCAGGCGATCGTTGAGAAATTGAAATCCAATTAACCACGAAGGACACGAAGGGACACGAAGGGGCACAAAGGAATGCAAAGGAATAGAAAGGAATCAGCCGTCATCAATAGTCGACTGCGCCTGCGCCATCTCCGATGCTCACCCAGTCTTTCGTTACGTCCTGCTTTCCTTCGTGTCCTTTGTGTCCTTCGTGGTAAATATTTATGCAGCGAAATCTGTCCAAACGAATCGTAGTGGTGGGCGCGGGCGCGATTGGCGGATACGCAGGCGCTTACATGACGCGGGCAGGGCACGATGTGACGCTCGTCGACGCATGGCCCGAACACGTCGAATACATGCGAAAGCACGGCCTGCACCTATCAGGCATGACGGAGGCCGAGACGCTTTCCGTCAACGTAAATGCAATACATATCACTGACGTCCAGCGTTTCGCGAAAGAGCGCCTCGTCGATATCACTTTCGTCTGCGTCAAGTCCTACGACACCGAGTGGGCGACCCAGCTCGTCAAACCTTATCTTGCGCCGGACGGTTTCGTCGTCTCGCTGCAGAATTGCATCAACGAAGAGCGTATCGCGGGCATCGTCGGCTGGGGCAAGACGCTCGGGTGCATTGCAAGCCTCGTTGCGGCCGAGCTCTACAAACCCGGTCACATCAAGCGCACCGTTCCCATGGGCGGTGACAAGCACATCGTCTATCGCGTCGGTGAAGTCCACGGACGCGTCACGCCCCGTGCGGCCGCGGTGGCGGAGCTGTTACGATCTGCAGACAGTGCCAAAGTGACCCCCAATCTATGGGGTGAGC
>JAQGNH010000290.1 GCA_028291945.1 Betaproteobacteria bacterium | reverse complement strand
GCGAACGTTGCCTGAAACGCAACAAAGACCAGCTCAGGAATGACCACGCCTTTCGAGAAGGTCGCAGCGGTTGAGAATTCACCCTTTGCTGCATCGAAAGTGCCGGCCAGGAACAGTCGATCGAATCCTCCAAAGAAAGCGTTACCCTCCGTAAACGCGAGGCTGTAGCCGTATATGCACCACAGCACGCTGATGAGCGAGAAGGTGACGAAAACCTGCATGAGCACCGACAGCATGTTCTTCGCGCGCACCATGCCGCCGTAGAACAGGGCAAGCGCTGGAATGCTCATCATCAGGACAAGTGCGGTGGACACGAGCATCCAGGCCACGTCGCCCTTGTTTGGGGTCGGCGCTGCTGCTGCCGGCGCTGCGGCCGGCGCAGCAGCCGCGGTGGCTGCGGGGGCCGTCGCAGTCGGTTTGTCAGCCGCCTTGTCCTGCGCGTAGCCGGTCCCACCCGCTGCGGCGAACGCGCAAAACAGCGCCACTATGGCGAAAAATTTCTTCATGATGCTCTCCTATAGCGCTTCCGCGCCGGTTTCGCCGGTGCGAATGCGGATGACCTGTTCCAGATTGAAAACGAAGATCTTCCCGTCACCGATTTTGCCGGTGTTAGCCGATTTCTCGATGGCTTCGATCGTCTGTTCGAGCATCTCCGTTTTGATCGCCGCTTCGATTTTGACTTTCGGCAGGAAGTCGACGACATATTCGGCACCCCGGTAGAGCTCGGTATGCCCTTTCTGCCTGCCGAACCCCTTCACTTCCGTGACGGTAATGCCGGTCACGCCGATGGCAGACAGTGCTTCCCGCACCTCGTCCAGCTTGAAGGGCTTGATGATTGCCGTAACCAGTTTCATGGCTGTTCCCCGTTTGATTGAAGGGCCGGGGTGGGCACCCCGGCCTCGGATGCACTAAAACGTTTTCTGGACGTAGACCGTGCCGGTGCTCTTGGCGATATTGTGCGGGTAAGGCCCGAACAATCCCCCACCACTGGCCTCAGTCACGCTGCCATATCCCAGCGTGTTAGCGTTGTAGGCTTTGCTGTAATACGCGCCGACGGTGAAATCCTTGGGTAGCGCGTAAGAGAGGCCGAGTTTGACGTCCTTGTAGCTCGCGATCGTGTCGTTATTGGGTGTGGCTCCGCCGTACGCCGGTGCGAACCCCACATTGCGGGGGTCGGTTCCGCGGTATTTCTGATAACCCCAGTGGGCCATCGCCGTAAAGCCCGTCAGTGGTTTATAGTAATCCCCCAAAGGCACATTCGCGGAGAGGTCCAGATACCAGGTGCCGCGGCTGTCGAGTACTCCGAATGTCTTGTTCATGATGCTGTAAGAGAATTTGGCGGTCAGCCATTTCCAGCCGCCGCCCGCATAGATCTCCCACGTATCGGCTTTTGGTACGTTGTTGAAAGGCGCCGGAGCCAGCGCGAAAACCTCATTGATCTTGCCGGGGTACCAGTAATAGAGCGTCCCGACGTCGTAGCTGAAATCCTTGACGGTGCCCTTATAGCCGCCGTAGAAATCCCATTCGAGGCTGCCACCGTCGCCATATGTGCCGTTCGCCACTGTGACGCCGCCAGCTCGAGTCGAAGCGTTCTCCCTCAGCCAGCTGATGTTCGAGGCCCATGTCCCTGCATAAAACCCGCTCGAATGTGCGTAATCGAAACCGCCCTGCACCGCGGGATTACGATTCGTCTGCGTCAGGCCACGAAATATGTACTGACTGAATAAGCCTACGTTTCCTGTGATGGTGTGTTCCGGCGTGGGCGGCGGTGTGGCCTCTGCAGGAGCGGGCTCAGCGGCTAAACCGATTGCAGGCGCGAGAGCTGCTAGGCCTGCGATTACGGTTTTTCTAAACATGGGTATCCCCTTTCGTGAGTGGTGGGCCAGTACGTGCGCCGGCGGTTCAGCACGGATCGTGCCAGTGAAAATATGATTAATAGTCAAATGTTTAACTTCGAACTCGACGGATTTAGGGCGTGCCGTGGCACCGTTTTGATGCGCGCCTGAAGGGGCGCGCACTGAATTGGAGCGGAAGGCCATACTCACGCACCCTAAACTGGCCTCAGCAGTCACGGCAGCTGTGGGAAAATCGCATCACTACACGACGCTGCGAAGCCCATGGACCCGAACATTTTCACTGACCTGAACGAGCGCGTGCGGCAGGTTCTCGCCCAAAGCCCTGCTGCCGATCTCGAGAAAAACCTGCGAGCGATGCTGATGAGCCTGTTCGCGCGGCTGGATCTTGTCACTCGCGAGGAATTCGACATCCAGCGTCAGGTGCTGCTGCGAACTCGTGAGAAGCTTGCTCGCGTGGAATCGAGGCTGTCGGAGCTTGAGCGCACGCTGGATTCCACGCGTAAGCCTTAGCTTTCGAAGCTGTACCCTAAAAGTCTCGCCTTCCTGCCGTTAACTACTGCTGCCGTTTCAGCGTTAAACCTCTAGACATCGACGTTGAGGAAGGCGGCGCCCATGGCACTTGCGGTTCTGCACAGCCGCGCGCTATTCGGCATGCATGCTCCACCGGTGACCGTGGAGGTGCATCTTGCGAATGGGTTGCCGAGCTTTACGATCGTAGGGCTACCAGAGACCGAGGTGAAAGAAGCGCGCGATCGTGTACGCGCGGCGCTTCAAAACGCGCGCTTCGAATTTCCCGCGCGACACGTTACAGTCAATCTGGCTCCGGCCGATTTGCCAAAGGAGTCGGGGCGCTTCGATCTGCCGATCGCGCTCGGGATTCTCGTGGCGACCGGAGAGCTGCCCCCAGAGCGCCTGGCTGATTATGAATTCGTGGGTGAGCTCGCGCTCGCTGGCGATCTGCGGCCGGTTCGTGGTGCGCTCGCAATGTCTATCGGCGCGCAACGCGTTGGTCGCGCTTTCGTAGTGCCAAAGGAGAATGCGGCAGAAGCCGCGCTCGTCGACGGCGCGGTCGTCTATGCCGCGCATAATCTGCTCGAAGTGTGTGGGCATCTCCATGGCCGTGGGCGCCTCGAGCGTTGTTCGGAGAATCGGGCGCCTGTACCGGTGCGCTACCCCGACATGGCTGATGTGAAAGGACAAGTGGACGCAAAGCGCGCGCTCGAAGTGGCAGCCGCGGGTGGTCACAACGTTCTGATGATGGGCTCACCCGGCTCCGGCAAGACGATGCTCGCTTCGAGGTTTGCAGGGATCCTGCCGCCAATGACCCAGGAAGAAGCGCTCGCGTCGGCTGCGGTTCAGTCGCTGGGTTCTGCGGGCTTCAATGTCGAATCGTGGCGTCAGCGCCCATTTCGGGCGCCGCATCATACGGCGTCCGCGGTGGCGCTCGTCGGCGGTGGCAGCGACCCGCGACCTGGAGAGATCTCGATGGCAATGCACGGAGTGTTGTTTCTCGACGAACTCCCCGAGTTCGATCGGCGTGTGCTGGAAGTGCTTCGACAGCCACTGGAGTCAGGCCGAGTCAGCGTTTCGCGTGCGGCACACCAGGCGGAGTTTCCGGCAGAGTTTCAGCTGGTGGGTGCGATGAACCCCTGAGGATTCATTGCCAATCTGCCACGATTTAACGACGAGGATCGAGGAGGAGTGTCGGTTTCCCCTGCGCCGGTCGGGGTATTCGAGCCAGACGATGATGGTGGTGCGTAGTAGAGATTGATTTCGACTTCGCCATCGCCGATGACGATTCGTTCGGTAATGGCTTCGACAATCTGGCGCCGCTCATCCGAGGTAAGCGACGGCCAACGAGTGTGTAAGTCTCGGGCTTCGGCAAGGATTTCCTCTTGCGAGAGATAGGAGATTTTGAGGAAATCGAGTTCGGCTTGGGCGCGCGGTATCTCATCATCGAGCTGACGCGCCCGCTCGGAGAGCGGCCGATATTTTGCGCCAAAGCCCTGCTTGTCGATCATCCCTGATTGTTAGTGGTCATAGATCTTGTCGGTTTCCTGGTCAAGTTTCTTATGCTCGTCTTCAAGCACCCGAAGGAGTTCGGCTCTGTCGCTCAGGGCGGCATCGGCTTTCTGAAGATGCTCCGAGATTTCATGGTCTGAAA
>JAQGNH010000279.1 GCA_028291945.1 Betaproteobacteria bacterium | reverse complement strand
AGTTCACCGTTCAGCTTGTTTATGATCGGTCGCGGCGTTTGCGCCGGGGCGACCACCGCGTACCAGTTATTTACCTCGAAACCGGGGTAGCCGCTCTCGGCGATCGTCGGCACCGCGGGGAGCACAGCCAGTCGGCGCGCGCTGCTGACACCCAACGCCCGCAGCTTACCCGTCCTCATGTGCTCCACGGCGGGAGGCGTCGTTGCGAACATCAGCGGCACCTGCCCTCCGAGCACGTCCGTGATGGCGGGGCTCGCGCCTTTGTATGCGATGTGCACGACGTCGATCCCGCTCGCGTTCTGGAAGAGCTCCATCGCCAGATGGATCGCGCTGCCGGTTCCCGCGGACGCGTAGTCGAGCTCGCCCGGCCGCGCTTTCGCGAGCGACACCAGCTCCTTCACTGTTCTGACCGGAAGCGAAGGATGCACCACCAGCACGTTGAACGATGAGCCCACCATGCCGATCGATGCGAAGCTCTTTGCCGTGTCGTACGGCACCTTGTCGGCCAGCGCAGGGGTTGCCGTCAGCGCTGGATTGGCGAACAGCAGCGTGTAGCCGTCGGGTGCGGCCCGTGCGACCGCTTCGGTGCCGATGATCGTTCCGCCCCCGGGGCGGTTCTCGACGATGAATTGCTGACCGAGCCGCTCCGTCAGTTTGGCCGCGAAGAGCCGCGCCATGATGTCGACCCCGCCCCCCGGCGTATACGGAACGACGATGCGCACGGTCTTGGCCGGGTACTGCGGCGTCTCGGCTGCGTGAGCCGCGATCGTCGCCGTCGAAGACGCGGCCAGGCAGGCCGCGAAGGCGATTGTGCGCCTGCATTTCATCACTTGGTCACCTCGTTATGTCGTCACTGCTGCGAAGACGCGCGTGCTCTACATAAGCCTTCGCACGCGGTCACGTCATCAGAGGGGCTGGTCGGGAGAGCCCGCACATTACATTACGTGCCCGAGGGTGCCAACGATCTCGTTGGCAAGTCGCCTGAGGAGTTTGCGGCAGGATCCGAGTACGTCGGGCGGCCGCATCGTTCGCGCGGCGGTAGTCACTACTGGGATCTCACCGTTTCGTATAGCGTGCCGAACTCTCCTACGCTCGATGTTGCCTGACGAAATCCCAGTCGATCTCAAGGCCGAACCCAGGCGCATCCTCGACTTCCACATGGCCGTCTTTCACTAATGGGCGGCGCTTATACAAGCCGTACCAAAGAGGATCGTGCTCAGGACCGCCGTTGGTTTCTACCCCGAAACTCACGCTTGGAAATGCCATGCAGAGATGGGAATGAAGCTCCGGTGCCTGATGGGGCGCTACGCGTACGCCGAACTGCTCTGCGAGCGTAGCGACGCGTAGGGACTCGGTGAAGCCGCCGTGACGCGTCGAATCGAACTGCACGAAATACACTTCACCCGTCGTAATGAAGTCACGGACGCTAAAACGGGTCAACTCGCGCTCGCAATGCGCAAGCGGGATCTTCGTATGCGCGGCAAGCCGTGCGAAGTCAGGCGGCTGCAGATACCAATGTAACGGTTCTTCAAGCCACGTTATGTCGTAAGGTTCGACGGCTGCTGCAAAATTTATGCAGTCATTCAGATCGTACGCAGCGTTCATGTCGAGCATTAGCATCGGTTCTTTCCCGATCGCATTGCGGGTTGCACGTACACGCTCGATTTCTTCAGCCATTGTTTCGCCACCGACCTTCAGCTTGACAGCCCGATAACCCATAGAAATGAAGCTAGCCAACTCTTCAGCACATGCGCACAGCGCTGCGCCCTCAACGTAATGGCCTCCCGTCGCATAGGTGAATACAGGGCGTTTCGTGCCGCCAAGCAGCTTGTACACGGGCATGCCGGCAGCCTTCCCCTTGATATCCCAAAGCGCGATATCGATACCTCCAATCGCAGCTAAGATTTCGGCCCGTTTGCCACGAGGCAAAGGCGGCGGCAGCCCGAGGCTCCCGCGAACGCCCCCGGGACGCGGACTCATCAGACCGAACAGGCGACCCCAAACGTGGCCGTGTTCGAGAGGGTCCATTCCGATTACGATCTCTGCGAAGCGTGCGACCCAGCCGCAGATGTCTTGCATGGGCCGGCCGTGGATTTGACCGTAACCCACCAGTCCCTCATCGGTATGCACTTCCGTGATAATCACTGCGAAGGCGGTCGTGAGCTCGTGAGCGGAGAATCTCGGCCGCGTTTGGGGCACCGAAACAGGGTAGGTGTTAATGCTCGTGATTTTCATTTGTGCTCTGCAATTGCGCGCAGAAATTCGGTAGTCCCTTGCTTGATGAACACGCGCTGGTGCACGGCGAGCCAACGGACGCCAAGCCGTAGAAATTCGGTAACTTTGTTGGGATCGTTCTGTACGTTCATACCTGCAGCACCTCCCGCGTCAGTGATGCGCTCAAGCGCTTCGTTTACGAGACTCTGTACTTTCGGATGCTGTGGATTGCCGCGCAGCCCCACCGATTCCGCAAGGTCATTGGTGCCGATGAAGAAGGCGTCGATTTCCGATATTTTTAGCATGTCAGGCAGATTGGCAATCGCTTCTGCAGATTCGATCATCGCAACCAATACTTTCTCCGAGAAGTTACCGTCTCCCCAACGGTTCAATCCTTTGATCAATGCCCGCGCTTCAGCAGCCGACTCGACATGGGGTAGCTGGAGTCCACCCACGCCGCAGCTTAGATATCGATTCAGCAGCCCTTCCTCGTTCGTATAAGGCCGCAGTACGGATTCCATGCCGACGGCGCGAGCGGCTCGCGCGAGGTCTTCTACGAGTTGGAAATCGGTGCTGCTGTGCTCACAATCGATGAAGAGTACGTCATACCCGAGCTTGCCCACGAACTCGACCATGCGTGGCGTTGGAAAGTCCGGATCACATACTGATACCACACGGCCCGAGCGCAGGCGCTGCTTGATCACGTTCGTCATTCTGAGTTGCCTATAAAATTTGACTCAAACCTGGAAGGTATAATCGCAAGCGCTTTGCGGCGACTGCGCTGGCTGGAGCAACTGTAAAACGCTTCTTTAATCGTCTTAGCTGTCCGATGACGCCGACATGATCGGAGTAAATGAGTTGCAGGCTATAAAACGCACGATTCTAAAGGTTGCAGCGCTTGCGAGCGCAGCAGCGGCAGGTTTCGCACCATGCGCTTCGAGCGCTGCGGAAAACGAAAGTTATCCCACTCGCCCCATCGGTCTGATCGTGCCCGTGCCACCAGGTGCCGCGCAGGATATTCTGGCTCGTACAGTCGGTCAAAAGCTGAGCGAAAACGTTGGACGAACCGTCGTAATCGATAATCGCCCGGGCGGAAATGGAATGATGGGTATGGAACTCGTCGCGAAAGCGGCGCCGAATGGCTATACGCTCTTGCTCACGTCGAACGCGCTGTCAGTCCTGCCGAGTCTCTATTCAAAGATGACTTTCGACGTGTTCAACGATTTTGCGCCGCTCTGTCTTGTAGCCGTGGTACCAAACATATTCGTTGTGAATCCTGCGGTCCCGGCTAAATCCGTCAAAGACCTCGTCGCGCTAGCGAAAGCGCGCCCGGGTCAGCTCAATTTCGCAGCAGCCACGGCCGGGGGGTCGGTTCGCTTAGCCGGTGAGCTCTTCAAGATCATGGCCGGCATTGACATTGTGATGATCCCATACAAGGGTGGTGGGCTTGCGCTGAACGATGTCGTAGGCGGTCAAGTTCACATGGGATTCCCGGATGCACTTGCCGTGATGCCGCATATCAAAGCAGGCCGACTGCGCGCGCTCGGCGTGACTACGAACAAGCGCCTGGCTTCACTGCCCGACGTGCCTACGATTGCGGAGGCGGGCGTGCCGGGATACGACATGGCGGGGTGGTACGGAATTCTTGCGCCAGCTGGAACCTCAAAGACGATCCGAAGTAAGCTTAATGGTGAGATCGTCAAGCTATTGCGGGCGCCTGAACTGCTAGAAAAACTCTCTAGCCAGGAGGCAATTGTCGTCGCCAGCAGTGAAGATGGTTTCGTCCGCTATCTGCGGGACGAATACGAAAAGTGGGCTAAGGTCATCAAGCAAGCGGGCATCAAGGCAGAGCAATAGTCACCCTCACGAACTGCGCCGTTTCGCTTAGCGTGGAAACACGTCAGGCGTGCCGACTTCGGCAATGGCACCGCCAGGCGCGCGGAACTTCATCGGGTTAACACCGGGCGGGCTGATGATTTCGCAACCGGTAGCCTTAATCGTCGCGATGTATTCCTCGAATTCCTCTGGAGGCACGGCGATGCCGAAATGATGTATGCACGGGCCTTTGCCTGCGGCCTTTGCTTCGGGCGCGTCTTCTGAATCGTACTCAATGAGCGTAAAGCCGATCTGCCCATCTGTGAGCCAGCAGCTAATATGATCTTTGAGAGGTCCAGCTCGCCGCGTTCCGGTGTGCTCAAACCCGAAGATCTTTTCATAGAAATCGCGAGATGCTTCTATGTTTTCGACTTTGAGAGCGAGATGGACGATTTGTGCGGCCATGAAAACTCCTTGTGTATGCGTTTAGACTAGGGAACAACTGGCAGGGTACTACGCGCACCAGTTGGTGGCAAAGCAGCACGCGACGCATGTATCTGGCATGTCATGCCGGATACGTTTTTCACTGTGCCGAAAGAAAAACAGAGCCGGCTCGCCCGGCCGCTGCCGAATGATCCGATCACGGGTAAGGCACAGACCATCCGTCTTTTGAAAGAACAACCGAAGCTGGAGTGCGGCGGTGGCTGCGCGTTCGCAACTGCGGCGGACTACATCAGGTTCGGACAGATGCTTCTAAATGGAGGTGTGCTGGACGGCAAGCGCGTGCTCAGCCCAAAAACGGTCAGGTTGATGACATCGGATCACCTGGGTCGCGACATCAAGAACAATGTTGCAGGCACGGAAGCAGGCCGTCTCGGCGGGCATGAGACCATGAGTGAGACAGCTGCATCGCCCAAGGGTAACTGCTGCTAAAGAAGTTTAGCGGTTGCAAAACGCTTTTTGTAGTCGGCGATAATTACAAATGTCATACACGTCGAAGGCTCTATGTTATACAACGCACAGAGCCATCAAGTTGAGCTTTGCTATGGTTCTTGCTTTGGAGGGATGGGCTTTGACCCCCAGCAAAGAACAGTTAGAACGAATGACGGATTACCGCGAACGCACGGATCAGCTCCTGGCGATGGCGGACATTCGTGTCGTCGCGGATGTTGCCCGAACGT
>JAQGNH010000265.1 GCA_028291945.1 Betaproteobacteria bacterium | reverse complement strand
GCGGCCGTGCGGCGTATGCCGATCGTGTTCAGCCCGAGTGCGCGGAGCAGACGCGCGATGCTCTTGCCAATGGGACCGGTGCCCACGATCACCGCGTTCTGTCCGCGGAGATCTTGCGGCAGGTTGGGCGAGATCAACGGAGACCACTCGCGCTTGCGCTGCGCGTCCGTCCAGTGCGACGTGCCGCGCGCGAGGGAGAGCACGGCCCACGTCACGGTTTGCGCGATCGGCTCCGCGTTAGAGCCCGATGAAGTGGTGACGCACACACCCCGCTGAAGGGACGGTTGATACATGGGCAGATCGGCGCCGGCCGACGTAATTTGCAACCAGCGCAGGCTCGGCGCTGCGTCGACAGCACTGAAGAACGCAGCCGTGGCCGGACTCATTTTCGTCTTGTCGCAGCCTTCCCACACGTCGCGCGAGTAGAAAGCGATCTCGAGATTTTTACGCACGTCCGCCGAAAGCACCGTATCCGCGGAGGACACGATCAGCGATAAAGGCCGATTGCGTCTTGCGAAGATTTCGACGATGCGTTCGCCATAACCCTCGGCGACATGCTGCGAAACGAGTACCACGGCCATCGCGAGCTGCTCTACGACGCCGCGTGCTGCGCCGAGCCCTTGCGCAGAAAGCGCTTCACCGCGGAGGGGTCGAGCTCCACACCGATACCCGGCGCGGTGGGCACTGCGATCCTGCCGGATTTCGGCTGAGGCAAAGGTTGCGCAAGCATTTCGTGCAGAGGGTTGTAGATATACATGTGCTCGAACGTGAGCAGGCCCGGCGTCGCGGCCGCGAAATGGAGCGACGCCGCGATGCAGATCGGGCCGGAAGCGCCCGTATGCGGAGCAACCGCGACGTTATAGGCGCCGGCGAACGCAGCGATGCGACGGCAGCCGGTGAAGCCGCCCGCGCGTGCGATATCGGGCTGCACCACATCGAGCAGGCCTTCTTCGAGAAAAGGCCGAAAGCCTGCGACCGTGAACTCACCTTCTCCCGCCGCCAGTCGCACGCTTTTCACCGCATCGCGTATGCGGCGGTAGCCTGGGAGATCGTCGGGCACCACGGGCTCCTCGAGCCAGAACATGCCGAGCTTCTCGGCGTGCTGCCCAACGATGACTGCAGTGGGAGCATCGTAGCCGCTGTTCGCATCGAGCATCACGTCAACGTTAGGGCCGACGGCCTTGCGCACCGCATTCATGCGCGCGATGTCCTCGTTCTGTGCGGCGCCCACTTTCATCTTGATGCCGGTGTAGCCCTCCGCGGCGAGCCGCTCCGCCTCGTGCGCCATCACTGCCGGTGTATCGAGCAGGATCGAGGACGCGTACGCGGGCAACTCGGTTCGGCCATGACCGGCAAGCAAGCGTGCGACCGGCAGCCCGAGCTTCTTGCCGAGCAGATCCCACAGCGCAATGTCGATGCCGCTGATCGCTTCGAGGAGATAACCTCTCGAGTGACCGCGCGCGCGCATCGTGCGATACATGTCGTCCCAGATGCCCTCGATGTCGAACACATCGCGTCCCACCACGACTGGCGCCAGCACTTCTTCGATCACCGCGCGTGTTGCACCCGGCCCGAGCCGCACGATGCATTCGCCGAGTCCGGTGAGGCCTTCATCGGAATGGATGCGCACGACCGTCGCGAGCAGCGACTTCAAATCGAACGTCGCGATACGCCAGGGTTTCTCGAGCGGCGCTTCGAGCTCCAGCACTTCGATACGGGTCACTTTCATTTCACGCTCGGCGCACGACCTGCCACACGTCATCGCTGCCCGGCGCGCGTGTGCCGTATTTGCGCACGGCCTCCTTGTCGAATTCGAAGCCGAGCCCGGGCGTCTGCGGCAGCAGCAAATCGCCGTCCTTGGCGACGATCTGACGATCGATCAGGCGCCGGAAGTTGACGATGTGATCGTCGGGCATGAATTCGACGTGGCGCGCGTTGGGCGCCGACGCTGCAAGGTGCACGTGGACGTCGTGCCAGGCATGCGGCGATACGGTTACGCCGTAGCTCGCTGCGGTCGCAGCAATGCGCCGCCATTCGGAAATGCCGCCGCAGACTGTCGCGTCGGTCTGAAGTATTCCCGCCGCCTGTTTATCGAGCATCTCCTTGAAGCGCCAGCGCCCTGCTTCGATCTCGCCGGTGGCAACGGTGACACGAGTGCGCTGTGCGAGCTTCGCGTGGTTGTCGAGATCGTCGGGTGAAAACGGTTCCTCGATCCAGTGCGGGTCGTAGGCCTCGAGGCGGTTCATGTGGAGCAACGCGGTCGGCAGGTCGTGCCAGGCATTGTTAGCGTCGAGCATGAGCAGCACATCGGGACCGATCGCTTCGCGCGCTGCGCGGATGCGGTCTTCCTCCTCCCGAGGAGAAAGCCGCCCCGTCTTCATCTTCACGGCCTTGAACCCGTCTTTGACATAACTGGCCAGCTCCTCGCCGAGCTTCTGCGGCGTCTTGCCCGGCAGGTAATATCCGCCGCTCGCGTACGCAGGCACACGGTCTTCGACCATGGCGCCAAGATATTTGTAGAGCGGCAGCTTCGCCGTGCGCGCGTTCAGATCCCAGACTGCGGTGTCGATTCCAGAGAGCGCGCGCATGACCGCGCCGACGCGGCCCTGCAGGAGCGCTTCCTGATACATCTCCTGCCAGAGGCCTTCGACTCGCAACGATTCCTGTCCCACCAGGCGCGCGCCTAAGAGATCAGTGACGGCAACCGATAACAAACGGCCCGACGTATTGACTGCATAACAGTAGCCAAGACCTTCGACGCCATCCACCGACCGCACTTTGACGAGACAGTACTCGCGTGCCGTCACCGTGCGAGTGGAAAACGTGACCGCGTTGTCCAACGGAACGCGCGCGATGCACACTGAAACGGATTCGATCTTGGCCATGTGACGTCCTTATTCCGGCTTGATGCTGGCCTGTTTCGCGACCGCATCCCATTTCTTCTGATCGTCGCGCATGAGCTTGCCGAGCGCGTCGGGACTGCCTGCGATCGCCTCACCGCCCTGCTGTGCAATGCGATCGCGCATCTGCGGCGTATTCAGGATCCGGGTAATTTCACCATTGAGCTTCGCGACAATCGGCTTCGGTGTTTTCGCGGGCGCGAGCACGCCGAACCATACGACGGATTCGAAGCCGGGCACGCCCGCTTCCGCGAGGGTCGGCACATCGGGCAGCACCGCCGCGCGTTTCGCAGATGAAACGCCGTACGTCTTGACCTTGCCAGCCTTCAACTGTGGCAAGCCCTGGACGGTCGTGATGAAGGTGATTGCCGCTGCGCCCGCGATCGTATCGATGAGCGCCGGCACGCCGCCTTTGTAGGGGACATGCACCATCTTGATCCCGGCCATGTGGTTCAACAACTCGTTTGAGAGGTGCTGAATAGAGCCTTGGCCCGGAGTCGCGAAGTTGAGCTGCCCCGGTTTCGATTTGGCGAGTGCGATGAATTCCTTCAGATTGCTCGCAGGCACGCCATTATTCGCGAGCAGCATGAAAGGCGAGCTTGCGACGAGCGACACTGGCGAAAAGTCGTTGATCACATCGTACGGGACCTTGGCGTACACGCTCGGCGCGATCACGTGATTGGGAATCGCCATCAGGATCGTGTGTCCATCGGGTGCAGCTTTCGCTGTCGCTTCAGCCGCGAGCAGACCCGCAGCGCCGCCGCGATTATCGATGACGACCTGCTGCCCCAGCGCGGCGGTGAGCGGCGCCGCCAGATCGCGCGCGAGGATGTCGACGCTGCCGCCCGGAACGAAACCGACCAGAAAGCGTATGGGCTTGGTCGGAAATTGCTGCGCGGTGGCGCTGGTCGCGATAACCGCGAGTAGAGCGGTTAAGGCGGCGGCGATCGCGCGGTGAACTAGGTGACGCATGCGTTTTTTCTCCTTGCGGTATTCGAATGGCGTGAAGCCGGCGCTACTCGGATTTGATGCCTGCGATCTTTACCAGACGTCCGTACTTCACGACCTCGTTCTTGTACCTCGTCAGTGTGACCGGGAGCGCTCTATTCTTTCGATGCCTTTGCGAAAGTGCTCGCGCGCAGCAG
>JAQGNH010000251.1 GCA_028291945.1 Betaproteobacteria bacterium | reverse complement strand
CGTCGAGGTCCCCCTCACAGAATAGATAATCGTCTCTTTCCATCCTGTCCCTTAACATGCGGGTGCCGTCCAAAGTTGTGTTGAGGGTGCGCGGCTTTTTGCGCGTCCGCTCGAACTAAAGTTAGCCCGGACCGAAGCACACACTCTCGGTGACGCGCTCGAATCGCACCCTTCGTAACGGTATAGGTATGTCGCTGACAGATACATCCGGCAATTGAAACAAGAAAGCCGCGACATGCAGCTCCGGTAGATCCACTGCCAGATCATACCTGCGCCACGTTTCCATCTCGGACACTGCCCTCGAAAAAGCAGATCCACCATTTCCTTTTCCCCCAACAAAAGTGATCGGCTCATCGTCAGCGTACGGGTAGTTCTGCGGGTGACCAGAACGTTCCCGCAATCTGGCGGTTCCGAGGGAGGTGCCGTCGGCGCGAACGAGGAGGAAGGTTTTGGAAGACAGCTTCAATGTCCTGCCTTCATTAAGATGTAGCCGAACGCATACTGATACAGGCCCGCCGTCCAGACGACGATTTGCCCAGCCGCATTCGGAAATCCTGATGACGACGCCCTGGATCGAATATAACAACAAGTCGGCGTTTGAACCGGCCAGTCCAGGACGGCCGCCATCGGTTTTAGTCGCCTTGAAAAATGTTTGCGGTCGACAGCCGTGTGCGCAACCTGCTAAGCACGTCGCTAGGAAGAGAACAATCGTAAGCCGCAAGCTCATCGAAGGCTAACGAGGCTGTATAAAAAGTCGATCTCGCGATCCGTGCGGGCTATGGCGACGACGACGTTGTACAGGTGTTGGAATTACGAGTCCCATACTGCGAAGTGTGCGTGGCGCACGCAAAGCGCGCAAGATGATTGGCTTGGACTCTTTGTTCTCTTTATGGCCGCGCGGCCCGCTGCTTTGTACCGTAGCCGTTATGCGCGAGCTTCTCGATGTTGTGTACCAGGCAGTAGAGGTGCCACTGAGTGTTCACCTTGGGCTGAGTGCGCAGCGTGAAGCGCTCGAGGCGTTTGTTGTAGCGCAGATTCGCAAACACCGGCTCCACTGTGGCGATCCGCCGCCCATAGAGCGCCTTGCCGCGTTCGCTGTCGATCGCCTGCTTCATTAACTGCGTATACGGTAGTGGCGACGCCTGGTTCTTCTCGAAGAATGCCACCTGAGGGGTCGGCGTGCGTTCGGGATGACGCAGGCAGCGTGCCCTAAGCTCGCACGGCACGCAGTCACGCTTCGCGCCCTGGAACTTGTGATGCTTGCGCCCGTTCGTCGAGCACGCGCTGCCGGTAGAATAGAGCTTCTTGCCGGCAGGGCATAGGCAAGTGCCGGCGAGTGGATCGAAGGTGAAGTCCTTAGGCCGGAACTTCACAATCGATGGCTTCGGCGTTTTGTCGTAGAGCGCGTCGGGCCGCGCCTTATGTCGTGCCTGGCCTGCGAATCGAGGGTCGCGCTTGCGCATCAAACCATCGGCGATCATCGCGGGCACCGCGCGCTCGCACAGCCCGCGCAGGTTGTCCTCGCTGTGATAGCCAGCATCGGCAGTGATGATCGTCTCATCGCTGCGTAATGCGCGGGTCCAGTCCACCATCGGCAGGAGCACGCTCTGCTCGCTGCCGGAGCCGAGTGCGTGCGCGGCGACGATGATCTGCGCGTGCTCATCGACCGCTGCCACGGCCGTGTAGCCCTGGACCACGCCCTTCTGTGTCGCCATCTTGGCGCTGTCATTGTCGGTGACGTTACTCTTGCGCACTGTACCCTTGGCCGAGCGGCGCTCGGCATGGGTCGCCAGAAACGCCCGAATGCGCCGGGCTTGCCTCTGCAGCCGCTCGATTCTGTCCACAGTGCTCGTGCGCGGCTTGATCGCCTGGTCATCCTGGCGATGGGCTTCGAGCATCTTCTGCACGGCCGCTTCCATGCGCTGCGCATCGTGCAGCAGCTCGGCGTGCGTTCCGCTATGGCGCTTGTCGGCATTGCTGGGCAGCTTCACCCCGTCGATCGCAAACATCTGGCGCCCGATCAGCCCCAGCCGGTCGCACACCAGCAGCACCCGCGCAAAGACATCGGCCACGTCCCCGGCAACGCTTCGCACAAACTTCGCGATCGTCGTAAATTGCGGCGCGCTGTCCCCCGAGATCGCCATGAACACCACGTTCTCCCGGCACAGCCTCTCGATCGCACGGCTGCTGACCACCCCTTTGCTGTAAGCCAGCAGGACGATCTTGAGCATGACCGCAGGGTCGTAGGCCGGTGCACCCGTTTCGTCATTGTGATACCAGCGCTCAAACGCCGAGAGCTCGAGCTCCTCATCGACGAGCACATCCAGCGCATGCTCGAAGCTGCCGACCGTCAATTGTGCTTCGAGGCTTACCGCCAGAAAACGTGCGCTGCGATCGACAACTTTATAGCGCGCCATCTCATCTCTCCCGTATCAACCCGCTTCATCTGAGTAACGTACGAAGCGTGCCGCGGAGGACGCAACTCTGGACTTTTTATACAGCCTCAACGACCCCGCTCAGCGGCGCGCGGCTTGCGGCGCGTTCGCTGCAGCGGTGGGTTGGGCGGCACTTTGATCATCCTTGGGACAGGTTCATCTGCGCTAACACCGCGCGTCCCAAGAGGCCGTAGGGATTGGCGAGCGTTTCGCGGATCTCGAAGTGGTTGTAGCCATCGCCGACGAGGAGCTGTATCGGTTTGCCTGCCGCCTTCACTGCCGCGGCGAAGTCGCGCGACTGACGCTGGAACTCCGGGGTCTCAAGCGTGCCGTAAGCGACGATCACAGGGGCGTTGAGCTTGTCGAGATGGCGCTGCGGGCTCAACGCCTGCTCCATCTCGTCCGTGAACTTGACGTAGCTGTTGCGCGCCGAGAGGCGCACCGGCTTGAGGTCGAATATGCCGCTGCAGCACAGCCCGCCCTTCACGGTGTCGGGCGGGAGATTGAAGTCCTTGGGCCAGTCGGTGGTGAGAATCACGCCTGCGAGATGGCCGCCTGAGGAGTGGCCGGAGACGTAGATGCGGTTCGGATCGCCTCCGAAGCTTGGGGCGTTCCGTTGTACCCAAGCGACCGCGCGCCGCACCTGCTCCGCCATCGGCGTCAGACTGCCGCCTACGTCCTGCACCCAAGCGAAGTCAGGCACTACGAAATGTGCCCCAGCATGTACGAACAACTCGGCCGCGAAGGCGTTGTTCTTGGCGAGCTCCACGCGCCACGCGCCGCCATGGATGAAGATGTTGATCGGCGCGTTGGGGCGCTTGGTCATGTAGATATCGAGCCCTTCGATGGGGGTGGCGCCGTAGGCATGACGCCGCGGAGGGCCCAAGCGCGCACGCACGCCCTCGCTGTTGGTAGCGTAGCGCTTCACGATCTGTTGCAGGTTCGGCGCATAGACGCTCTGATCATAGGCAGCGTCGAGTTCGGCCTGGTCCATATCGAGCCACACGTGCGGCCCCTTGACGCGCGGGGCTGGCTGCGCCGGTTGCTGAGCAAGGGCAGAACCGGTGCTGACAAGCACGGCGGTCGCCGCGCCTAGGAACGAGCGTCGGCTATGGCCGCGGACTGAAGCTTCGTTCGGATACATGGACTACCTCCTCGCGCCGTTGCTCAGGGGCATCGTAGTGCCGCCCAACGACAGCGTTGAGCGGCGGGCGGAAGCAGGCAAAGCCTGCTGGAGGAAGTCCGCTCCAACAACGGGTGGGGCGTCAAGGGCGCCCTGGCATACACGGCCAGAATTCGGCACAGCCCTTGTGGTGGCTCATTACTACTCCGGATAGAAGCCTGCGCCCACGAGGGCCACACCATCGGCTTTCACCGCCTTCACGAAGCTCCACTTCTGCGAGGGTTCTGTCTCACCAGGTTTGGGAACCCAGTAGTCGACCCATCCCGAGCCCTTGGTCTTAGCGGTGTTCACGAGCGCGTCGTGAAAGAGCTTGCCTTTCCTGTCTTTTTCGCCGGGGTATGCCTTGCCTTCGCGCGAGGGAACGGCTGGATTGAGGAGCACGGTGCCGTCGGGCGCGTACGCGAAAACGTACAAACTGCCCGACCACCACTCGCTTCCTCGTTCACGAAATTCCGGCAACGCAGCTTTTCCTTTGGCATCAACCAAGGCCGCTGCCTTGCTCACTAATGCTTCGATTCGTTTGACCTCAGGAGATGAGGGCGGTCCCTCCTCGGACAACACAGGCTGGGCAGAGAGCATCGCAATCACAAAGAACATCAGAACACGTCGCAGCATTGGATTTTCTCCGTTGTGGGAGGAAAAAAACAGAATGACTGCCAAATCGACCGATAGCCGATCTGAGAGGCGGAAAGCTAAGGATAGCCTGGTAATCAAGAGAATCAAGCCTGGCTTATTGGGGCGCGATCAAACACCGGGGAGCGCACTGAATGGGTTACATGACCGTTCACGGCGGGCAGCATCCATACGTTCTCTTGACGCCCAACGATTGCGTTGAGCGGCGCCGTGAAGCGCGCAGCGCTGAACCGCGTCCGACTCGAACGCGAAGTTAGACGTTAAGGCGCTTCTATAGACACACATCGCCAGCACTGAAATGGATGGCTCCGACTTTCGTCTCCTTGGGCAGCACGATGACCTGTGTGCGAATTGAGCAGTCAATCCGTCCTTTGTCGGAATTCTTAGAGCAGCTCAGAAATGAGGGCGCCCGAGAAGTTGTTCTATCGGTAGCCACAAATTGACCAGACTTGATTTCGCACCTGTACACAAGCTTTGCGAGAGAGGCGGAGGCGTCGGCATACGGCGTGCCGACAGCCAAAGACGATTCAACTTCCTCTCGTTCGAACACGGCTATGTCACCCGGGTCGGTTCCACAGCCGCTGATAAGAACGAGGGCAGCCGCCGCCATATGCCTCGTGTCCACTGGTCTTGACGTCTAACAGGTAATAGACGGACAGCCGTGTCCGTATATTCATAATAATGGGGACGCCTATA
>JAQGNH010000212.1 GCA_028291945.1 Betaproteobacteria bacterium | reverse complement strand
CGAGGGTTCCAGGCGGCAGCGTATAGCCCAGGTCGTCGTACGCTTTGCGTCCGATCGGCGTGGGGTGCCATTCGATTTCAACACCACACTTCTGTGCGGCCGCACGTATCACTTTGATCGCTTCAGGGACAACCTCGAGGCCGATGTCATCGCCTTCGAGTATGGCGATCTTGAGGGGTCGATTCACTTCAACTCCGTGGAATCCACTGTTGCCGCGCAGGACGCGCGGCAAACGCGACGTCGTCTACCACACCGCGGAATGAGACAAATAGTCAGCAACCCGGTTTTAAAATTCTTCCCGCGGATACACCGGCGGCACAGGCTCCACGGTATCCATCTCGGCGCCGAGCTCGCGCTCGATGCCTTCCATTTCGGTCAGCAGCGTAGTCAGCCGCACCCGTACGTTTTCTAGATCGCTTTCCGGAATTTCTAGCGATATCGTCTGCGCAAGTGCGATCAATTGCTCTTTGGTCAGTTCCATCCGGATTCTCCTATCGCATGTGCACGCAGGCGAGCGTCAGACAAATGCGGATCGCCGTCACTCGCATTCGCGATGAAACCCGCGTTCACGGATCAGACCGCCCTGCTCTTTTTTGCCGGGCGATTCTAGCACGCAGCGCGCATTGTCATCGCCAGCTTCTCCGACGTTCACCAACGGGTTTACCATAGCCGAAACGATGCCGGCGCAGGCACATCCGCACTCTTGCGGGGCATACTACGCACACGCCACGAAGCTAATGGTGCATGGCACCTGCTTGAGGAGCACTGATACGCCACATGCCCGCCTCTCGGTGCGCCGTTTTGTACTGGTATGTATCGTGCTAAACGTCACCCGCTGTTCAACATAACAACTTATCGAGGCCCTCATGTTGTTCGCGTATCGCCCGGACGAGCATGCAGAACTCAGGCTGGCGAAGCAAACCCGAAGCACCGAGCCGTTAAAAACAGACATGCTTTCAGAGTTCATGTGACCGATCAGCCGCTCGTCAAAGTACAGGACCTTTCGGTTCAGTTCGTGAGCCGTGACGCGACTGTGCACGCGGTCAACGGCGTGAGCTTTACACTCGAGCGCGGAGAGGTGCTCGGGATACTCGGCGAATCCGGCTCGGGTAAAAGCGTCACGTTGCGCGCGCTCATGCGGCTCCTTCCGGCGCGCAAGACTCGACTCTCCGGGCGCGTCGAAATCGCAGGGGCTGACGTGATGGCGCTCGATCAAAACGCTCTTGCGCGGCTGCGAGGACTGACCGTCGCCATGATTTTCCAGGAGCCCATGACCGCGCTCGACCCGGTATTCACGATTGGCGAACAGATCGTCGAAGCGATTACGTGCCACGAGCCGATACCGCGGTCCGAAGCGTTAAGACGCGCTCTGAGCTTCTCGAGCGCGTTCAGATTCCATCCGCGAAGCGACGACTCCACGCCTACCCGCATCAGCTTTCCGGCGGGCTGCGCCAGCGCGCGAGGATCGCGATTGCCTTGGCGTGCCGCCCCACGCTGCTGCTCGCGGACGAGCCCACAACCGCCCTCGATGCGACGGTACAGATTCAGGTGTTGCTGCTTTTGCGCTCGCTGCAGCAGGAGCTTGGCATGGCGATGATATTCGTTACGCACGATCTCGGCGTCGTCGTTGAAGTGTCCCGCAAGCTCGCAGTGATGTACGCTGGCCGAATGGTCGAAAGCGGCTCCGTGCACGACATCGTTCGCAATCCGCGTCACCCTTATACGGAAGGGCTCCTGCACTCGACGGTGCACGAAGTTGAAAAAGGCCAGCGGCTCACGCCCATCCGCGGTTCTCCGCCGAACCTCGCCGCCTTGCCTCCCGGCTGCAGCTTCTCTCCCCGTTGCCGCTATGCTGCAACCGGTTGCAATGTCATCTGTCCCCGGCCCGTCACGCTGGAAACACACGGCGCCTACGAGCACGTAACCCGCTGCCACTATCCCGATCGAGGCGGGTCTGCGACTGCGATGTCATCGTGATGATAGACAAGCTGAATACACTTTCGGCAACAGAGCTCGCAGCCGGAATTGCGGCCGGCAAAATTCAGTCCGAGGCGCTCGTCGCAGCGTGTCTCGCGCGCATCCGCGCGCGTGAGCCTGAGGTCGCCGCGTGGGCGCACCTGGAACCTGAAATTGCATTGAGGCAGGCACGGGAACGCGATCGGCAAGCACCGCGCTCGCGTCTGCACGGCATACCGATCGGGGTCAAAGATGTGATTGATACAACCGACATGCCGACCGAATACGGCTCACCTATTTATAAGGGACATCGGCCCGCCTGCGATGCGGCATGCGTGGCGCAGGTGCGCGAGCTCGGCGGCGTCATATTGGGCAAAACCGTAAGCACCGAATTCGCTACGCGCCATCCGGGTAAAACCCACAACCCTCGCAATACGCAACACACGCCGGGTGGCTCCTCCTCCGGTTCTGCAGCCGCAGTGGCGGACTGGATGGTGCCGATCGCGTTCGGCACGCAGACGTCGGCATCCATCATTCGTCCCGCTGCGTACTGCGGTGCCGTCGGATACAAGCCCACGTTCAATCTCCTGAATCGGGCGGGGCTGAAGTTCCTGTCCGAGTCGCTCGATACTTTAGGCATGCTCGCGCGCACGGTGCCGGACGCCGCGCTGATTGCAGAAGAATTGTCCGGTTCGCCGCCAGCACGCTTCGACGAAGTGGGCGCGATCAAGCCGCGGATCGGATTCTGCCGCACGCCGTACTGGAGCCAAGCCGATGCAGCAACACAAGCAGCACTTGAAGGCGCGCTGCCGCGCCTGTCCAAAGCAGGCGCTAGCGTGACGCCGGTCGAGCTGGACGCCGAGTTTGCGACGCTCGCCGACGTCCAAATCCGCATGAGCTCGTACGAGTTCTACCGCGCTCTGACCTACGAGCGCACCCGCTTTCCCAAGCTCATTTCGGACAGCCTCATGCAGCGCATTCGGGGCGGAGCGCAGGTAACGCGCGCGCAGTACGTGGAAACGCATGAAATCGCACAACGCTGCCGCGCACGTCTCGACGACATTCACCGCAATTACGACGTTCTGCTTTCGCCGAGCGCGCCCGGAGAAGCGCCGCGGGGACTCGCTTCGACCGGAGAGCCGACATTCGGCGTGACGTGGACGCTTATGCACGGACCTGCGATCACGTTGCCTGTATTTACGGGGCCCAAGGGTTTGCCGCTCGGCGCACAAGTGACAGGACCGCGCGGCTCCGATGCACGAACGCTAGTGGCGGCCGAGTGGATCCGAAGAGCGTTGAGCAATTGAACGCATCAGTCGGAGAATCGGGTTGTGGAAAATCGACTACGGCTCGACTGCTGATGCATCTGATCGAACCCGACGCAGGCGAAATTTTCCTCGACGGGGAGTCGCTCGGCTGGAACGGGTTTACCGTACGTGAGCTGCGACGCCAGATGCAAATGGTGTTTCAGGATTCGTATGCCTCACTCAACCCGCGCCTCGCCGTGGAGGACAGCATCGCGTTCGGGCCGATGGCGCACGGCGCAAGCGAATGAGCGCGCGCGCGAAAGCCCACGAGCTCCTCGGCCTGGTCAACCTCGACCCCGGATAGTTCGGTCGGCGCTATCCGAACGAGCTCTCGGGAGGCCAACGCCAGCGGGTCAATGTCGCGCGTGCACTTGCCCTGGAGCCGCGCCTCGTCATCCTCGACGAAGCCGTCTCCGCGCTCGATAAATCCATCGAAGCGCAGGTGCTCAACCTGCTGATGGATCTCAAGAACAACCTCGAGCTCACGTATCTGTTCATCTCACACGACCTGAGCGTGGTCCAGTGTGTCAGCGATCATGTACTCGTCATGTATCTCGGAAAAGTCGTGGAGCTCGGATGCGTCGACGATGTCTACCATCGGCCCCGCCATCCGTATACGCAGGCGCCGCTCGCTTCGCGTCCTTCAAACCCGGACGAAAAGATCGAGCGGCCGCCCCTGGTCGGAGATCCACCCAATCCGATCAACCCGCCGTCCGGCTGCCGCTTCCGTACCCGTTGCGCGTACAGCGAAAGTGTTTGCGAGCGCGTCGAGCCGCTGCTGACTGCGCAGGATACGACGGCATCTCACTGCGCCGCGTGCCACATGGTCATTCCCGGCTCCGGCCACAGCCGTGCGGCTGGCGTGCGCCCGCTCGTGTAAGCTCTTCGCAGCAGAGCCTTGACCGCAAACAGCTCACATTGTGAAACAACTCCACGCCGCGCGTCATGCATTCGAAGCCCACCTCATACGCGGCTTCCTCGCGTCGCAGGGCATCGAAGCGCAAGTTCGGGGCGAATACCTGACGAGCGGCTGGGGCGAGCTTCCGGTCGACGTGTGTTCGGTCTGGGTCATGGAGGATGCGCAATTCGCGCGAGCGAACGAGTTGCTGGTCGCGTTTTTGTCAGGCAGCTTCGCGCGCAAGTTCAGCGGCGAGCGCTGGACATGCCCCCAGTGCGCCGAAAAACTGGAAGGCCAGTTCACCGCGTGCTGGAACTGCGGCACCGTCAAACCCGCCACCACTGATCAGCCGCTGCCCAAGCCTTAATATGGCGAAGGTGAGTGCGTCGCGGACACGTGTCAGAACATCGGTCCGATCCATCAGGTTGCCGTTGATGATCGGCAGCCTCTTCGCGCTCATCGGCTTGGCGTCACTGACCGCCGCATGGTTTCCCGCGTGGAACGAATATCGCCACGGGAAGCAATTCGCGGCGAAAGGCGGGGTCGCGCTCGGCCTCGTCCTGACCAAGTCTAGAGCGAGCGCCGGCAGCGTGACTGTTCTCGGATTTACCAAACAGCTGGAAAACTACTTCGTTCGGTATCGTTTCACCGTGCCAACTGGCAGACAAATCGTAGGCGACGCGAGAGTCACGCCCGAGCAGTGGGCCATTCTCGAAGAACGGGGGCCCATCAAAGTTCGTTATCTTCCGGACGATCCCGAAACCAGTCATGTATCGGGACAGGAAAGCCGTCGAAGCCGCTTGGAGACGCTTATTTTCACGCTGCTCGGCGCCGGCTTCACCGGTTTGGGTGGACTCATGGTTTTGATCGTGCTCAAAAAAGACAGGCCACCGACATGAGTGCGCCTTCCTTCTGGCAGCTCGCGAAGAACTCGGTCGTGCTGTGGGTGGGCCTGATGTTTGTACCCATCGGCGTCGTTTTCATTGCCATCGGCATCACGATGGGGCTTGAAGAGCTCGCATTCGCAAAGCATGGCAAGATGGCCGAAGCGATCGTGGTCGATCGATCTCTGCAAAAAGCTGATTTCGATAAGAATCCATCCACCCGCTATCTGATTCGTTATCGTTTGATGACCGAGGCTGGCGAGGCAGTCGAGCGGACCCGGGAAGTTCCAGTCGAGGAGTGGGAGCGACTTGAACCTGGCAGCGCTCTAAGGGTCCGGTTTCTAGCCGAGGCTTCCGATCAAGCGCGCGTGACTGAAGAGTCGAGCTGGCCTGCGGTCGCAGCGTTCTCGGCGCTCGGTTTGATCGTGGTCGGTGTGGGGGCACCCCTGATCGCGTTCGCTGTACGCGACATGTTGCGTCAGTCGCGCGTGTGGCGCACAGGCACGACCGTTTCCGCAATTGTTACGGCGATTGCGCCCTCCTCGACCCGCATCAACGGCGTCCAGCAGTGGGAAGTTCGATACGCATACACTGACTCGAACGGAAGGAAACACGAAGGGCGCAGCAACTGCATGCCGCAGGACGAAGCGAAGCAGTGGCATCGCGGTGATCGCGGTCAGGCCCGCTTCGACCCCAGGATCGCCGCGTCGAGCGTGTGGCTGGGCAACCCAACCCCTGCAAGGCAAGAGCTGTCTGCGAACGAGCCGCACCATCCCGGCTAAAGAGTCGCCACGCGCGCAGCGATAAATGACCGTGTAACGACTGAAGGCACGAGTGAGTACGAGCATCGAGCGCCACCATCCACGCAAGGTCGTCCTCTTCTAACTCGCGAGCGCCTTCATTACCCGATACAGGGCGCTTTTCGCTTCGAACCCTACCCCTGCCACGTCCGGCATCCTTACGTAACTCGCATCAACGGGCGTGTCGTCCGCGAAACCACCAAAGGGTTGAAACACGTCCGGATACGATTCGTTCCCACCGAGGCCCAGTCCCGCTGCAATGTTGAGCGACATCTGATGTCCGCCGTGCGGAATGCACCGGCGCGACGACCATCCGTGCTCCTTCAGCATCTGCAGCGTGCGCATGTATTCAACGAGTCCGTACGACAGCGCACAGTCGAACTGCAGCCAGTCGCGGTCCGGCCGCATGCCGCCATAGCGAATGAGGTTGCGCGCGTCCTGCATGGAAAAGAGATTTTCGCCCGTTGCCATGGGTTGAGTGTAGTGATTGGCGAGCTCCGCCTGGAGTTGAAAATCCAGCGGATCGCCCGCTTCCTCGTACCAGAACAGCCCTAAAGGCTCGAGCGCTTTTGCATATTCAACCGCAGTGGCCACATCGAATCGCCCATTCGCATCCACCGCGATCTTGTCCGACGAACCAACCACGTCGATGACAGCATCGATGCGCTTCAAATCGTCCGCGAGCGACTCTCCACCGATTTTGAGCTTCACGACAGCGTAGCCGAGGTCCATGTACTTGCGCATCTCGTCCTGCAGCGCTTTCACGTTTTTGCCGGGATAGTAATAACCGCCAGCGGCATAAACGAACACCTTCTCGTCAGCATGTCCGTCGTTGTAGCGATCGGCGAGCAGGCGATAGAGCGGCATGCCCTCGATCTTCGCAACTGCATCCCACACTGCCATATCGATCACACCGACCGCCACCGAGCGCTCGCCGTGGCCGCCCGGTTTTTCGTTCTCCATCATGCGAGCCCAGATGCGGTGCGGATCGAGATTGGTTCCTTCGTCATTCAGCAGTGAAGCTGGACTGGCGCCCATGATGCGCGGAATGAAGCGCTCTGCGAGCAGGCCGGCTTGGGCGTATCGGCCATTCGAATTGAATCCGAAACCGACGACCCGCTTACCCTCGCGAACCACGTCAGTTACGACCGCGACGAGACTCGCCGTCATTTTGGAAAAATCGATGTATGCGTTGCGGATAGCCGAAGCGATCGGCACGACGGTCGAATGTATTGCCGTGATCTTCATAGCGGGTGTGCGACAGGTGCGCGAAGGGGTCGCGATTTTAGCATGCGCTATGTGCTATTCTTTTTTTCCCCTCCTGAAGAAGAAAAGCCCCGCCATGTCCGAGAAAGACCTCGTCTCCCCCATGATGCAGCAGCTGAGCATGTACATTGCGACTGCTTTGCATAATCCAGTCCCGGATCGCGTATGCGAACGCATGAAAGTTCATATCGTCGACACGTTTGCTGCAATGATTTCAGGTTCGCGATTGCTGCCGGGTCAGCGCGCGATCGAATACGTAAAAACGTTAGGCGGCAACCCGCACGCAGGCGTGATCGGCACGAAGATCGTTACCTCTGCCGTGAATGCGGCGCTTGCTAACGGCATGTTCGGACATGCCGATGAAACCGATGACACGCACCCGCCTTCGCTGACGCATCCCGGCACGAGCGTGGTTCCGGCGGCTATGGCGATCGGCGAAATGCGCGGGCTCACCGGCTTGCAGGTGCTGCGCGCGGTTGTTCTGGGTTACGACGTCTGCTCACGGCTGCTGCTGTCTCTGCGACCTATGCCTTTTCTGCGCTCGGGCCATCACGCCGGCGCTTTTGGGCAGGCATTCGGCGCAGCAGCTGCTGCCGGTGCCCTGCTCAACCTCGACGTACGACAGGTGAGGTACATGCTCTCGTACACGGCTCAACAGGCTGCAGGTCTCTACACGATGTTTCGCGATCCCGAGCACATCGAGAAGGCGTATGGCATGGGCGGGATGCCGGCCCACAACGGCACGCAGGCCGCACTCATGGTCGAGAGCGGATTCACCGGCGTCGACGATGTCTTTTCCGGAGAGCGCGATTTCTTTTTTACCTTTTCGCCGGAAGCGGACCGCGAAGCGCTGGTGCGCGGGCTCGGGCAGGATTACGAAGTCATGCGCGGCGGAATCAAGCGCTGGCCCGTCGGAGGCCCGATACAGGGTCCGCTGCATGTGCTCAGGGATCTTATGCAGGAACAGCGCTTCAAGGCGGATGATGTCGAGAAGCTCACTGCAAGGATGCCGGACAAAGAGCTCGAGATCGTAAACAACCGCGACATGCCGGACATATCGGTGCAGCACCTCCTAGCGGTCATGCTGATCGACGGAGACGTAACGTTCGAGAGCGCCCACGCGATCGATCGGATGAGGGATCCGAAGGTGTTGAAGGTGCGCGAGTGCATCGAAGCAGTCGGTGATTCCACCCTCACCGACGCGGAGCGGCGCTGGCGCTGTGTCATGCAGGTGCGTTTGAAGGACGGGCGCACGTTCGAGCATCAGACCATGGCCGCCAAAGGCAGCTACGAAAACCCGCTCAGCCGCGACGAGGAGCAGGAGAAAGCACTGGATCTGGTCGTGCCGGTGCTCGGCCGAGCCCGCAGCGAGGAGCTGCTCGCCGAGCTATGGAATTTCGAGCAGATCGCCGACGTTAGCTCGCTGCGGCGACTATACCAACGCTAGGCCCAAATCAATTTGGTGGTGGTGTCCTGCATTCCAAAGAGCTAAGCTTCTGACTGGGAAGCCTACCGGGGTTTCCTCAACAAACTGAATCGTGTAATGGCGCTAAGTTGAGCGCCCAGGACGGGGGAGGCTACGGAGGGAAACCCGGGTTCCCTCTGTTCGTTGTGCGCCTCCTCCCCCAGGGAGGGAAAGCTGGGTTTCCCTCTGTTCGTCTACCGCGGCCGAACGCAGTGAGGAGAGAACGATGGCAACGCTCAATATCAATGGCAAATCTTATGACGTGCAGGTGGAAGATGGCACACCGCTGCTCTGGGTTATACGCGAACAGGTAGGTCTGACGGGCACCAAGTATGGCTGCGGCGTCGCTCAATGCGGCGCATGCTCGGTCCACATCAACGGCGAAGTTCGGCGCTCCTGCGTAACGCCCGTCAACACGGTAAAGGCCGGTGACCGAATCGTCACCATCGAAGGCCTGTCTCCCACGGCCTCACATCCCGTTCAGAAAGCATGGGCTGAGCACGACGTGCCCCAGTGCGGTTACTGCCAGTCGGGACAGATCATGGCGGCTGCGGCGCTACTCAGCAAGAACAAGAATCCGAGCGACAGGGACATCGACCAGGCGATGACGAATATCTGTCGCTGCGGCACCTATCAGCGCATCCGTGCGGCGATCCACACAGCCGCCAAAACCGACGTCTAAGCGCGAGAGGAGCCCTCCATGACAACCATGACACGCCACAATACGAACCTTTCCCGCCGCAAGTTCATCATCAGCACCATCGCAGCGAGCGGCGGTCTCGCGGTGGGAATGAACCTGCCTTTCGCCAAAACCGCGCACGCACAGTCGGGTGCAGCGAACGCCGGGGCGCAGGTGAACAGCTGGGTCGTCATCAAACCGGACGACAGCGTCGTCATCCGTGTCGCCCGTGCAGAGATGGGACAAGGCACGCACACCGGCCTCGCTCAGCTCGTTGCCGAAGAGCTCGACTGCGACTGGAAGAAAGTGACGGTCGAACCGATTACGGCAGGCCAGAATCACTCGAGCAAGCGCGCCTGGGGCGATATGTCCACCGGCGGCAGCCGCGGCATACGGACCTCACAGGATTACCTGCGGCAAAGCGGCGCAGCGGGACGCACGATGCTCCTGCAGGCTGCAGCCGATGAATGGAAAGTGCCTGTGGGCGAGCTCACTGCGTCCAATGGCGTGATCACGCACGCGGCATCGAACCGTTCGACCACGTACGGAAAGGTTGCGCCGGCCGCGGCCAAACTCACGCCGCCCGACCTGAAAACGATGAAGCTTCGCGATCCCAGGCAATGGAAGGTCGCGGGCAAGCCCATGAAGCGTCTCGACACTGCGCCCAAGCTCAACGGCTCGCAGATCTACGCGATCGACACGAAGCTTCCCGGCATGCTGAACGCGGCGATCAAGCAATGCCCGGTGTTCGGCGGCAAGGTGGTGAGCTTCGACGAAGCCAAAGTCGCCAAGATGCCGGGCGTGCGCCGGGTCGTCAAAGTCGACGATGTGAGCGTCGCCGTCGTCGCTGATACGTGGTGGCGCGCCAAGACTGCGCTCGATGCACTGCCGATCGTGTGGGACGAAGGCGAAGGGGCGAAAGCCTCGACCGCGAGCATTGCTGCGCATCTCAAGGAAGGTCTCACGGCGAACGACGCGTTCGCCGATATCGACGACGGTGACGCGATCAAGGCCATTGCGGCGGCTCCGAAGAAAGTCGAAGCGGTTTACAGCACGCCTTTCCTTGCGCACGCCACGATGGAACCGATGACGGCGACCGTCAGAATCACGGCCGATCGCGCCGAGGTATGGGTGCCGACGCAGAACGCTGAAGCTTCGCTCGCCGCGCTCT
>JAQGNH010000146.1 GCA_028291945.1 Betaproteobacteria bacterium | reverse complement strand
CGAGGACTATAGCTACGCGCGCCTGTCGAAACGCGACGGAAATGCGCTCATGCCGCGTGTTTCGAGTGCGGGGGTAGACGTATGCATCGCGCTGGATACGAGCGGCTCGATCGATGCCGCCGAGCTTGCGGAATTCGCTGCAGAGGTCGACGCCCTGAAGTCGCAGATCCGCGCGCGCATAACGCTCCTTGCCTGCGACGAGAGGCTGGACGATCGCGCGCCATGGACTTTTCAGGCGTGGGAACCGGTGGCACTGCCGCGCGCTCTGAGCGGCGGAGCAGGGACGAGCTTCGTGCCGGTTTTCGAATGGGCTGCTCGCGCACACTATAGGCCCGACGTGCTGGTGTATTTCACGGACGCGGAAGGCGAGTTTCCTGCTGTTGGTCCCGATTACCCGGTGCTTTGGCTGGTGAAAGGCAAAGCGCGCGTGCCATGGGGTGAGCGAATACAGCTGAACTGAGCGTCAGCGTCAGCCGTGAACCGTCCTGGTACATGTCCGGGGAACATCCCGCGTCGCGTATCGTCATATCCACGAAGCGTTTTTGGTGAAGAGCCTTTGCGTCCTTACTTTTTTACCTTATGTGCTCAGCGTTGAAACTTTTCAACAGGTTGTTACTTGCTTCGGCATTTTTGGCGCAGTCCAGCCTGGCGGCGCTCGCACCGGGCAATTACGAATTTGCATTGCCCTATCAAAGCTTGCAGCGCAGCTACCTCGTGCACGTGCCGCCCAAAGCCGCGGACAGTCGACGCTTACCGGTTGTTCTGAGTTTCCATGGCGGGGGCTCCAATGCAGAAGTGATGAGGTCATACACGCGCATGGACCGTGCCGCAGACCGCGACGGCTACATTGCGGTTTATCCGAACGGCAGCAGCGGCATCGGCGGCCGTTTCCTCACGTGGAATGCGGGTAGCTGCTGCGGACCCGCGGCCGCGCTGCAAATCGACGATGTCGGCTTTTCCCTTGCGGTGCTCGACGACCTTGCCGCCCGGGCATCGATCGACACTGCGCGAATTTACGCGACGGGCCTCTCGAACGGCTCGATGATGGCCTATCGGCTGGCTGCCGAGGCATCCGAGCGCATCGCGGCGGTCGCGGGCGTTGCAGGTGCAATGTCGCTCACGCGTTTCGCGCCGAAGCTACCAGTCCCGGTCATGCACATACATAGCAAAGAGGATCACATCGCCCGCTATGACGGTGGTTTCGGCCCGCCTTCGACGCTTATCGATACGCGAATGTTTAATGCATCGGTAGAGGAAATGCTCAGGAAGTGGCTGGATTTCGATGGCTGCCCGCTGCGACCTGCTGTGGTCGATCCGGTCGCAGGTGAGCAGGGGACACCGGATGAAGACCAGAGCGCGATACGCCGCGAGTACCGTCCGTGTCGCGCCGGTGTCGAGGTGGTTCTATGGCAATTGTCAGGCGCCGGACACGTTTGGCCGGGCGGTGTGCGGGACTACAACACGCAGTTATTGGGCACCGGCACTGCGGTGATAGACGCGAACGCAGAGATGTGGCGGTTCTTTTCGCGTTTCAAGCGTTAGCCGACGCCGGATGTTTCATCAGGCGTAGTTGATGACTTGAAAGGCTTCCGCTCATTGAGCTCGTCCAGGTGATGCGCAATCCCGCGCGTTTCGCGAGTCAGGAAATTCTCGATCGCTGACGCGAAATCACGCCGTGCAATCCAGTGCGCCGACCGCGTTTCCACCGGCAGCAATCCTCGCGCCATCTTGTGCTCGCCCTGGGCGCCGCCTTCGAACGTCTGGATGCCTTGAGCGATGCAATATTCGATGGCCTGGTAGTAGCAGGTTTCGAAATGAAGTACCGGATGATGCTCCAGCGCGCCCCAGTATCGCCCGTAGAGGCGGGTCTCATCGCGCATGTTGAACGAAGCGGCGATCGGCCGTCCTTCACGATAGGCGATCACCAGCACGAGGTTCTCGGGCATCGTGCGCCCGATGCGCTTGAAGAATTGAAGGTTGAGATACGGCGTCGAATGGTGTTCGCGATAGGTGCGTGCGTAACAGCGGAAGAAAAAAGCCCAATCACTATCCGCGATATCACGGCCGGCGCGCCATTCAAAACTGATGCCAGCCTCGCGCACCTTGCGGCGCTCCTGCTTGATTTTCTTCCGCTTGTCATGGTTGAGACCGGCGAGAAATTCGTCGAAGGTGCCGTAACCCGCGTTGCGCCAGTGAAACTGTACGCCATGACGGATCATCATGCCGTGCCCAGCAAGCGCCTGTGTTTCATCGTCGGGCGGAAACAGGCAGTGGAGTGATGAGACTTCAAGCTCTTCTGCCAACGCGAGCGCTGCCCTGATCAGCGGCTCGCGCTGCAGCGGTGTGCGCGTGAGGAGCCGCGGACCGCTGACGGGGGTGAAGGGCACCGCGCAAAGCAGCTTGGGGTAATACTCGATTCCGTGCCGGTGGTACGCGTCGGCCCAACTCCAGTCGAAGACGTATTCACCGTAGGAGTGGCCTTTGAGATAGAGAGGCATCGCGCCTGCTAGTGCGCCGGCTTCTCTCAGGATCAGATACTGTGGTGCCCAGCCCGTGTCGGGCACGGCGCAACCCGTTTCGTGCAGCGCATCGAGAAATTCATGCCGCACGAAAGGCTGCTGGCCGGCGAGCGCGTTCCATTCCTCCGGGGCAATGGACGAAATCGTTGAAACGACTTCTATCGTCGCCCGCGCATTACAGTGTCTGGCCGCCAACGGGCGACTGGGTTGAGCGATCTTGGATCTCCAGAAAGACGGAGCGGGTTATCCCGTGTCAGTTCGGACGCACGCGGGTCAGGGCAGGCGGTGGAAATGCGATGGCGCGTCACCTATTGCACTGCGATGCTTATATTAGTGCATGAGGATTGCCGTTGCACAGTCGGAGGGAGGCTCGGCGCTGCGCCTTGGGCATGCTATGCTAAACGCCTGTTTTAAGACACGAACGCCGGGAGACTCCATGACAAAGATCGAGGCGATATTCAAGCCGTTCAAACTCGACGAGGTGCGCGAAGCCCTCTCCGAAATCGGCGTCAGCGGTCTTACGGTGACCGAAGTCAAAGGCTTCGGCCGACAGAAAGGGCACACTGAGCTCTACCGCGGTGCGGAGTATGTTGTCGACTTTCTGCCAAAGGTGAAGGTGGACGTGGTCGTCCCCGACAAGCTCGTGGACAACGCCATCGACGCCATCGTCAAAGCGGCGCGCACGGGCAAAATAGGCGACGGCAAAATTTTTGTGAGCAACGTCGATCAGGTGATCCGTATCCGCACGGGCGAGACGGACGAGGCGGCGATCTAGGCTGGCGGGAGCGGGCCAGATCGCCAGTTAACGAACAGAGGGAAACCGAAGGTTTCCCTCCCTCCGGGAGGAGGCGGTGAGCGAACAGAGGGCAACCGAAGGTTTCCCTCCCTCCGGGAGGAGGCGGTGAACGAACAGAGGGCAACCGAAGGTTTCCCTCCGTAACCTTCCTTCCTTCGGTTATGCGCGCGCGCACCAGCTGAGGGGAAACAACGAGCCCAACGTTGCTCGCTTCGTAACCTCCTCCTTCGGTTTTGCGTCGTCCTGGCGGCCGCCAGGATCCATTTTCACTGCTGGGCGCGGAGGAGGACTACGACTGCGCCGCTGCCCCCGTCTGCCGGGCGTGCTTGGTGATACGCGAGCACGTCGTTTCTTTGCGCCAGCCAGCTCGCGACCATCCCTTTCAGCACGCCTTCGCCTGAATCCGAGCGCATGCCTTTCCCATGGATGATCCGCACGCGCCGCAGTCCTCTGCGGCCGCACGCATTGAGAAACGCTACCAGGAGTGGCCGGGCGGCGGCTACCGTCAGTCCATGCAGGTCGAGCTCGTCTTCGATTGACGACCCACCGCGGCGGAGCTGGCGCAAGACCTGGCGTTGCAGGCCGGGACGACTGAAATTGAGCGGTTCTCCGGGGGCGCGATCCAGTGGTGCGTGGTCGCTCAACTCGTCCGCCTCTGCGTGTTCGTGGTGATGGCTTCGCGTGACGGGTCTTGGCCGTGGCTTCGGTAATGTCGCCTTGTTGCGAGGCGGGAGCGGCGCGACGTCGATGACCGAGGCTCGAAACAACGGATCTTCCGCGGGTTCTGGGTCTGGCTTGCGAGGCTTCTTCGCGCGCTTTGCTGCGCGAGTGGACGCGTGCGTTCCGCGTTTCAGGCTCACCGCTCGAGCGCTCTAGATCCCACCTTTCGCTTCGAGATATTTCTGCGCGTCCAGTGCGGCCATACAGCCTGTGCCTGCACTGGTGACTGCCTGCCGGTAGACGTGGTCCTGGACGTCGCCTGCGGCGAACACACCAGGAACGCTGGTGGCCGTCGCCATGCCTTCCAAGCCGCTCTTGGTCACGATGTAGCCGTTTTTCATGTCAAGCTGGCCGACGAAGATTTCGGTGTTGGGGCGATGACCTACCGCAATGAAAACGCCCTGCAACGCCTTTTCGGTTTTTGCGTCGGTTTTGACATTCTTGACGCGCATACCCGTCACACCCGAGTTGTCCCCGAGCACTTCGTCGAGGATATGGTCCCACAGGATCGTTGCTTTACCCTCGCTGACCTTGTCGCGAAGCTTGTCGACGAGGATCGGCTCGGCGCGAAACTTGTCGCGCCGATGAATGACGTTGACGTGGCTTGCGATGTTCGTCAGATACAGCGCTTCTTCGACCGCAGTGTTGCCCCCGCCGACCACGGCGACTTCCTGTCCTTTGTAGAAGAAGCCGTCGCAGGTCGCGCAACCGGACACTCCGCGACCCATGAACTTCTGCTCCGAGTCGAGACCGAGATACATCGCCGACGCACCCGTCGCAATGATGAGTGCATCGCAGGTGTAGGTGCCCTGGTCGCCGACGACCGTGATTGGCAGTTCCGTCAGCTTGGCGGTGTGTATGTGGTCGAAGATCATCTCGGTTTTGAAGCGTTCGGCGTGCAGCCGAAAGCGCTCCATGAGCTCAGGGCCTTGCACACCCATCGCGTCGGCGGGCCAGTTGTCGACGTCGGTGGTGGTCATGAGCTGGCCACCCTGCGCGAGGCCCGTGATCAGCACGGGATGCAGATTTGCCCGCGCAGCGTAGACTGCTGCCGAGTAGCCGGCGGGACCGGACCCGAGGATCAGGACGCGGCAGTGTTTGGATGCTTGTGACATGAGAGAGCCTGTAGGTCGCGTGGAACGGGGAAAGAACGGCGAATCTATCAGCAGGCACGGTTCGGTGTCGAGCCTAAAAACCTTGGCTTTTCAGCGCTTACCGGGTGACGCCGTGCATTCGTTCTGGCACTATAGCGCCTGATCTCGGCCGGCGGCGTGGAGCCGCCTTATGATAAACAGCGAATCACAAATATTAGAGACGACATGGCCCAGTTCGCGCTCAACCCGAACATCCTGAAAAACGTTCCGCTGTTCTCTTCCTTCACGGATCAGCAGCTGCAGATGCTGCTGCCCGCCGTGCAGCATCGTCGTTTTCCGCGGAATTCATTCATCATACGCGCGGGGGAGGAGACCGACGCGCTGTATATCATTCTCGCAGGGCGAGCGAAGGTGCTCATACCCGACGATGATGGCAATGAGGTGATTCTTTCCGTCATTGGACCCAACGAATTTTTCGGCGAAATGGGGCTGCTCGACGATCAGCCGCGTTCAGCCAGTGTCGAAACGACAGAACCCTGCGAGATGCTGCGCATCTCGAGGGGCGCCTTCCTCAACTGTCTCAAGGACAACTTCGACGCGGCGCTGATCATCATTCGCAACCTGGTCAAGCGCCTGCGTGAAGCCGATCGCAAGATCGAAAGCCTCGCGCTCATCGACGTGTATGGACGCGTTGCACGCCTGCTGATGGAAATGGCGAAGCAGGATAACGGCCAGTGGATCATCGAAAAAGCGCCGCCCAAGCAGGAAATCGCGCGCATGATCGGCGCTTCACGCGAGATGGTGAGCCGTGTCGTCAAAGATCTGCACGACAAAGGTGTCATCCGCGCCGAGAAGCGCAAGATCTTTGTCCTCGACCGCGAGTCCATGGGCCGCCGCTCGCGGGTCGGTTAACTGCCTCGATGACGCAGAGGCTGACGACGATTGTTGTGGAGTGAAAAAGCGGCTGGGGCCAAGATAACGAGCAAGGCAGCGGGCAATCCGCTGCCGCCGAAAATCGCTTCGCTCCTGCGCGAATCGTGGTGGCTCGCCCTCGTCGCAATCGCCCTTTACCTGCTGCTGGTGCTCGTCACCTACCAGCAGTCCGATCCGGGTTGGTCTCATAGTGTCCGCGCTCCCGCTATCCGCAACGCCGGTGGCGTGGTGGGGGCGTATGTCGCGGACCTCATGCTCTATCTATTTGGTGTGTCCGCATACTGGTGGATCGTCCTGTGCGGAGCGCTCGTCGCGTGGGGTTTCCGCCGCATAGAGAACCTCGAAGCCGGTGACCGGCGATCCTACGCGGTCGTCCTCACGGGTTTCGTGATCGTGCTTCTTGCCAGCAGCGGCATCGAAGCTATCCGGCTCTACAGTGTCCACGCCACTCTGCCCTTTGCGCCCGGCGGGGTGATGGGCGCGATCGTGGGGCAAGGTTTTGCGAAAGGCCTTGGGTTTACCGGAGGAACGCTCGTTCTGCTGCTCGCATTTGCGGCGGGTCTGAGTCTTTTCAGCGGCATGTCCTGGCTGCACGTCCTCGAGCGCCTCGGTGCCTGGACAGAGCGCAGCATTGCTTTCGTTGCCGCGAAATGGAACGAGCGTCAGGACCGTCAGGCTGGCGAGAAGGCCTTGATCAAACGCGACGTCATCGTGGAGGAAAGCAAAAAGAAGTTGGTCATACACGAGCCCGTACGCATCGAGCAGCCGCGCACCGAAATACCGAAGTCGCAGCGTGCAGAACGTGAAAAGCAGGTGCCGCTGTTCGAGAACCTGCCGGACTCGCTGCTGCCGCCACTCAGCGTCCTGGACAATGCCGAGAAGACGGTCGAAGTCATGTCGGCTGATACGCTTGAATTCACGTCCCGTTTGATCGAAAAGAAACTGCTGGATTTCGGAGTCCAAGTCAAAGTTGTCGCGGCATATCCGGGCCCTGTCATCACGCGGTATGAAATAGAGCCCGCTGTCGGGGTCAAAGGCAGCCAGATCATCAATCTCGTGCGCGACCTTGCGCGTGCGCTGTCGGTCGTGAGCATCCGTGTCGTCGAAACGATTCCCGGCAAAAGCTGCATGGGACTCGAGATTCCCAACCCGACGCGGCAGGTCGTGCGCCTCACGGAGATTCTGAGCTCGCAGGTGTATGCCGACATGGGCTCGCCGCTCGCGCTTGCGCTCGGCAAGGACATCGCAGGCAATCCGATCGTGGCGGACCTCGCGCGCATGCCCCATCTGCTGGTTGCCGGCACGACGGGTTCGGGCAAGTCCGTCGCGATCAATGCAATGATTCTCTCGCTTCTATACAAGGCACCGCCCTCGCAGGTTCGTTTGATCCTGGTCGACCCGAAAATGCTCGAGCTTTCGGTGTACGAAGGTATTCCGCACCTGCTCGCGCCTGTCGTGACTGACATGCGTCACGCGGCCAACGCGCTCAACTGGTGCGTCGCCGAGATGGAGCGGCGCTACAAGATCATGTCGTCGGTCGGCGTGCGCAATCTTGCGGGTTTCAACCAGAAGATCCGCGATGCAGACAAAGCGAAGAAGCCGATCCCCAATCCGCTGACGTCCACGCCTGAACACGCGGATCCGCTGCACGAGATGTCTTTGATCGTCGTTGTCATCGACGAGCTCGCTGACCTGATGATGGTCGTCGGCAAGAAGGTCGAGGAGCTTATCGCGCGGCTTGCGCAGAAGGCGCGTGCCGCGGGCATCCATCTTATCCTCGCGACGCAGCGGCCTTCGGTCGATGTCATCACTGGTCTGATCAAAGCCAACATTCCAACGCGGATCGCTTTCCAGGTTTCCGCGAAAGTCGATTCCCGGACGATCCTGGATCAGATGGGCGCTGAAGCGTTGCTCGGCCAAGGCGACATGCTGTTTCTGCCGCCTGGCACAGGCCTCACGCAACGCGTGCACGGCGCCTATGTCGCCGATCATGAGGTTCACAAAGTGGTCGACTATCTGAAGAGCCTCGCCCAGCCGCAGTATGTGGCCAGCGTGCTGGAAGGCCCGCCCAGCGAGGATGAAGGCGAGGGCCTGCTGGAGGGTGGAGCCGCAGGCGGCGACGGCGAGTCCGACCCGCTGTACGATCAGGCCGTGGCTATCGTCCTCAAGACGCGGCGGGCCTCGATCTCACTCGTACAGCGCCATTTGCGCATCGGTTACAACCGGGCCGCCCGTCTCATCGAGCAGATGGAACGCTCGGGCATGGTGTCGCCGATGCAGACCAACGGTAACCGCGAAGTGCTCGTGCCGGCCACAGTCGCTGCGGACGAGCGCTAGTAACGGCTCGTTACATATAAGCGCTAAACCTCCCAGCGCTTAAGCTGTCTGAAAGGCAGCCACATAACAGATTCCTTTGGTGTGAACGCCGGATTTCCGGTAGAACGCGCCTAACCTCGCTTCTTGCTAGCGACTGACGTACATTCCGTAAATATGAAAGAAGCTGATGCGTAAATTACTGTGCGTGCTCCTGTTGATGCCGGCGCTGTCCCTCGCCGCCAGCGTCGACTCGCTCAAATCTTTGCTGAACCAGACCACGACAGCCAGGGCGCGATTTGCCCAGGCCGTCCTCGACAAGAACAATAAGCCGCTGCAGCAGGTGACGGGCACGATGGAGTTTTCCCGGCCGGGCCGATTCCGCTGGGAATACAACAAACCGTACGAGCAGACGATCGTCGGCGATGGCTCCCGGTTGTGGATCTACGACAAGGATCTCAACCAGGTCACGGTGCGCAAGCTGGATCGCGCGCTCGGTGCCAGTCCTGCCGCGCTGCTCGCGGGCAGCAACGAAATCGATAAAAGCTACACGCTGAAAAGCGTCGGCGCCGAAGGGGGACTGGACTGGCTCGAAGCCACACCCCGGACGCAGGACACCGCCTTCGAGCGCATCCGCCTGGGTTTTGGACAGAACGGCCTCGAGGCGATGGAGCTCAAGGACCAGTTCGGGCAGATGACGGTTATTAAGTTTGCGGATCTCGAGCGCAACGTGAAGATCTCTCCGGATGCATTCAAATTTACCCCGCCGAAAGGCGCCGCGGTGATCAGTGAATGATCTGTTCGCCAAGCGTGAACCGGCAGCGCCGCTCGCGGAGAAGCTGCGGCCTCGCACGCTCGACGAAGTCGTAGGGCAGACTCACTTACTCGGTCCAGGGAAGCCGCTGCGGCTCGCGTTCGAATCGCGTAAGCCGCACTCGATGATCCTGTGGGGGCCGCCCGGCGTCGGCAAGACGACGCTGGCACGGCTCATGGCTGAAGCGTTCGACGCTGAGTTCACCGCACTCTCTGCTGTCTTCTCGGGTGTAAAGGACATACGCGAAGCCCTGAATCGCGCACAGCTCGAGCTGCAGCAGTCGGGGCGTCATACGATTCTGTTCGTCGATGAGGTCCACCGCTTCAACAAGGCACAGCAGGACGCGTTCCTTCCATTCGTCGAACAGGGTCTCGTCACGTTCATCGGCGCGACCACTGAGAATCCCTCGTTCGAAGTGAACAGCGCGCTCCTCTCACGGGCCGCGGTCTATGTCCTGCAGCCGCTATCGGACGCGGAGCTCGAGCTGCTTTTCGAGCGCGCGCGGAAAGACGCGCTGTCCGAACTTTCTTTTTCCGGCGATGCGCAGAAGCTCCTCATCGGCTACGCCGATGGCGACGCGCGCCGGCTGCTCAACATGCTCGAGCAGATGGCCACGGCGGCGGAGAGCTCTAACCATAGCGACATCGATGCGGATTTCGTCAAGAACACGATCGCGCAGACCCTGAGGCGTTTCGATAAAGGGGGCGATGCGTTCTACGACCAGATTTCCGCGTTGCATAAGTCGGTGCGAGGCTCTTCGCCTGATGGCGCTCTGTATTGGCTCGTTCGCATGCTCGACGGCGGCGCGGACCCGCTGTACGTCGGGCGTCGGCTCGTGCGCATGGCGATCGAAGATATCGGCCTCGCCGATCCGCGCGCTCTGCGTTTCGCGTTGGATGCCTGCGAAACGTACGAGCGATTGGGGTCACCCGAAGGAGAGCTCGCGCTCGCTGAAGCGGCACTCTATCTTGCGGTGGCGCCCAAGAGCAACGCGGGTTACAACGCGTACAACCGCGCGCGCGAGCTCGTTCGCAAGGATACGTCGCGTCCGGTGCCGGAGCATTTGCGCAACGCGCCGACGCGGCTCATGCAGCAACTCGGCTATGGCCGGGAATACCGATACGCGCACGATGAACCGGGTGGTTATGCTGCGGGGGAGCGATATCTGCCTGAAGGCATGCGCGATCCGAAGTTTTACGAACCGACCCCGCGGGGCCTGGAAGGAAAAATCAGCGAGCGGCTGAAGGAGCTTCGGCACCTGGACGCCGAAGCTGGCTCCGACACCGAGAAGGTAGCCTCTCCCCCGATCCCTACTCAACGTCGAGGAAGGGAGTAAGCGACGCAACAGGTCATGCCTGCGGTGAACCCAAGGCTGACGACCGCGAAAATCTTACGGCGGCGCGTAGCGTGGAGCGAGCGGAACCTAAAAGCCGTACAAGCGGGCAGGGTTGTCGACGAAAACTTTCTTGCGCTGAGCTTCATCGGGTACCCACTCGGCTGCAATGTCCGCGAGCACACCGTCGTTGGGCATGAGCTTGCCGTGCGCCGCCGCCGGGTGAGGCCAATCGGTGCCCCACACCACACGGTCTGGTGCTGCCTTGACGACGGCCTGCGCAAAGGGTGTCACGTCGGCGTACTGCGGCGCCTGGTCCGATAAAAAATACGGTCCGATCAACTTTGCCCAGACGTTCTCGCGCCTGAGTAAACGCAGCAACGTCTGGAATGCCGGCGCCGCAGTGCCGTCGTCTGCGCGCACACGCCCAAAGTGATCGATGACGATATCGATCTTGAGGCCGGCGAGCTTCTGTTCCGCGTCGGGTAGCTTGCGCAGGTCCATGAAGAACTGCAGATGCCATCTCAACTCCTTGAGTCGCTCTGCGAGTCGCGGCGCCTGCGCAAGCGTAAGGCCCGGAGTCACCGACGCAAGGTTGATCCTGACGCCGCGCACACCTGCGTCGTGCAGGTCCTGCAGCGCGGCATCGCTGATGTTCTCTTCGACGACAGCCACGCCGCGGAACGCGAAAACGCCGGACCGCAATGCCGCAACCATGCAGCTATTGTCGGTGCCGTAGACGCTTGGCTGTACCAGTACTGCGCGTTCACATCCTATCGTCGTAAGCATACGGGCGTACTGCTCCGGCGTCGCGTCAGGTGGAATGTACCCAGCATTCGCAACATAGGGGAAACGCGTTTGCGGACCGAATACGTGAGCGTGACAATCACATGAGCCTGCGGGCATCTTCCAGCCTGGTGCGCGTGTCTTGGGATCGGGGCCGGGTAACGTAGGTTGCCGAACTTCAAGCGGGCTCATGAGAAAAGTCTCTGAAAGCAAACCGCTATAATACCTGCTTTGCTTTTTGGGTCAGCAACATGCTCGACATACAGTTGTTACGCAGCGATCTCGGTGGCACGGCGCAGCGGCTTGCGGAGCGCGGTTACACGCTCGACGTGGACGCGTTCGAAGCGCTGGAGCACGAGCGCAAGGCGATTCAAACCGAAACGCAGGAGCTGCAGGCGCGACGTAATCAATTGTCGAAGCAGATCGGACAGGCGAAGTCCAAGGGTGAAGACGCAAGCGAGATGATGGCGCAGGTGAACGCGCAAGCCGATCGCCTCAAAGCCCTGGAACAGGATCTCGGTAATCTGCAGCAAAAACTCAATGAGTTTTTGCTGGTCGTGCCTAACGCGCCCCATTCATCGGTGCCCCCGGGAGAATCGCCCGAAGACAATCCGGAGGTACGCAAAGTGGGTGCGCCGCGAAGCTTCAATTTCGCGGTGAAAGATCACGTCGATCTCGGCACCAAGCTGGGCGGACTCGACTTCGATACTGCGACCAAGATCGCAGGAGCGCGCTTCACGCTGATGAAGGGCGCAACTGCGCGGCTTCATCGTGCGCTCGCGCAGTTCATGCTCGACGTGCACACGCAGGAGCATGGTTACACCGAAGTCTATGCACCGTATCTCGTCAATTCAGACAGCATGCGCGGAACAGGCCAGCTGCCGAAGTTTCAGGAAGACCTGTTCCACATCGAAGCCGATAACTTGTTTCTGATCCCTACGGCTGAAGTCCCGGTGACGAACATCGTGCGCGGAGAAATTCTCGAGCTCAAGTCACTGCCGCTCAAGTTCGTCTGCCACACGCCGTGCTTCCGGCGGGAAGCGGGCTCTTACGGCAAGGATACGCGCGGCATGATCCGCCAGCATCAGTTCGACAAAGTCGAGCTGGTGCAGATCGTTCAACCGCCGCAGTCGTACGAGGCGCTCGAGCAACTGACGCGCCACGCCGAAACGATACTGCAGAAACTCGAGCTTCCGTACCGTGTGGTCTCGCTGTGCACGGGTGACATGGGGTTCGCGGCGGCAAAGACGTACGACATCGAAGTATGGCTACCCGGGCAGAATGCGTATCGGGAGATATCTTCCTGCAGCAATTTCGAAGCGTTTCAGGCGAGGCGCATGCAAGCGCGCTTTCGAAATGAAAAAGGCAAGACCGAGCTCGTGCACACGCTCAACGGCTCTGGTCTGGCTGTCGGTCGCACGCTTGTAGCCGTGCTCGAGAACTATCAACGCGCAGACGGGGGCGTGGACGTTCCTTCTGTGCTGCGACCGTATATGGGGGGATTGCAAGTCATCAACTAGGCGCCGCGCGGCGGCGCTGGTACAATTAAGTCCTGCCGAATAGCTCCAGCGGCGCGGGTCTGTCATCGCCGCTGATACAGTTACGCGCTCCCATCTGTTGGGGACCTAGACAAACCGGAGAGGTGGCAGAGTGGTTGAATGTACCGGTCTCGAAAACCGGAGTACGCGCAAGCGTACCGTGGGTTCGAATCCCACCCTCTCCGCCAACTCTGACCTTAAAACCATGTATTATAACAGTTTATTCTTTTAGGTTCGCTGTCTACCCACGCTTTTACCCACGCTAAAAGTGTATTCCGGCATCCAGCTGGATCCGACCTCGGTCAGCGAAGACAACACCTGCGCAAATTGGGAAGCAACGTGGCAGGGCGCGGCATGAAAGGCAGACGGTTTTTGTGCCTTGTGCCTAATTCTCGTCCACGCCGGCACCTGCCGCAATTCGTCTGAAGAGCCGCGAGGCGATTAACGAAGCTGCTGCGGCGTAGGCACAGATATCGCTCGTCGAGATAGACCCGCGTTGCGAATCCCACCGGGCTGCGGGCTTACATAGAAGTTAAGTCCCCAGGCGCGATTTCTCTGAATTCCTAGAAAATGCCGCGGCGAAACGATCCAACCCGTCGGCTACCTAAGAAGACCATAAGCGCAAATGCGACCAAGGTCTGGCGATCCCGGATCGACAAGAAGCGTACTAGGCACCCGAGCCGTCGATCGAACGCGGCTCTCGCCATCAAAACGGCGACCGCTGTGCTCGCGCGTCTTTACTACGAAGGCATGAACACACCACCACACAAACTTAGTATCGAAGATCGCGAAGATATTATTAAGAACGTCGACGTCGCGCCGGAAGCGCTCGATGACTTTCTGCAGGAGCTTGAATATATCATCGGACTCTACGTCCACCAGCGCACAGCCAGAGATTCGAAGGCTGGCCAGCATCTAAAAAAAATGATCGCAGCCTTGGACCGGTTCCTGCCATTTGTGGAGACCCTGGGCGAAGTGTTCGCCGAGGAACCGTATTCAGTTAAATCGGTCGCGCTGATGCATTTAATGCGGGAAACAACTAATCGGGCCAGGATTGCTCCTACAAAAAACCGTCCACTTTTTAATTTGGAATGGTTCGATTCGGCGCAGGAAAGCATGCGCGATATGTTGCTCGCATATCGCGATTCGATCGTAGCAACGCGAACATATCTTTCCCGGAAAAGCCGCAGAACTGAAAGACACGATCAGTTCGCACTGCAGATACTCACACATTATGTTCGCACGATTGCGCCAGATCAGCTGCCTGACACTGGTTTGAAAAGCCCGTTCTACCAACTCGTGGAGGCTGCTTCAGATCGGCAGGCCTCCCGCGGTCAAATCTTGCGCCCCATGTCGCTGACGCAGTCGCTGAAATGCGAAAGCTCGTGAGCGCGATACTAAAAGCAATCGATTAAACCCCGCTGACATTGAGTGTGTTTGATCGGGTGCCGTCCGTTCCGGTTTCCTCCAGAATCGCGGTGCACTTAGATGATTTCGTACCCGCCATGCAGAGATTCTCAGGAGCCGAATGGACAACAATACGTTTGCGTTTACTATCAAGCAGTTTTGCAAAGCGCACGGCTTTAGTCGCTCGCTCTATTACACGTTAAAGAAAAAGCACCAAGCCCCTGCAACTATTCGGGCAGGCAGACGCGTTCTGATAACGGCGGCCGCAGCCCATGAATGGCGCGAAGCAATGTCGTCGCGCGGCGAGCGAGACGGCCGATGAAAATAAGAAATCATCCGACGTTCGCCGCAGAGGCTCCGCGACAATACCTTGGCCGCCTGGCGGCCGCCCGGTCGCCCGGTCGCCATCGATGCCAATGGGTACCGAGGCACCGGGGAGACGTTTCTCGCTTTTACAGCGCCTTCCCGATCGCTGCCGGTTTCAGAGTTCCTCGATTGCAGGGCGCACTACGTGCGGAAAGTCGTGTGCTCCGCAGGTTGAGTGGCAGTGATGCTCAAAGATAGTTGCGCCGGATCCTCAAAGA
>JAQGNH010000196.1 GCA_028291945.1 Betaproteobacteria bacterium | reverse complement strand
AGCTGGATCAGGTCGCTCACGAATGCGAGAAACTCGGCGTGAAAGTGCTCCCGCTGCTCGCTGACGTCAGTGAGCACGAGCAAGTCAACCGTATGGTGCAGCAAGGGCTCGACCACTTCGGAAAGGTCGACGTCCTCATGTGCGTGGCGGGCAGACGTGCTCACCAGGACTTCTGGGACATCAGTTACGAAGAGTGGCACAAGACATTTGCAGTCAATCTCCACTCGGCCTTCTACCTCGCCAAAGCGGTCGCACCATCAATGATGAAGCGCGGCAAAGGGGGAAGCATCGTCGCGCTCGGCGGCATGGCATCGATCACTTCACAGCCGCAGCGCGCACACGTCATCGCGTCGAAGACTGGTCTTTATGGGCTCATCAAGGCACTCGCTCTCGAGCTGGGGCCTTACGGCATCAGAGCGAATCTCATTGCGTTGTCGACCATCGAGAACGTCCGCGCGAATCCGGAGTGGTATACCGAGAGAGGCGGCGGCAGCTACACAGACGCAGACCTCGCGGGCGTTGCCTTGCGGCGCGCTGGCAAGCCGCAGGAGGTCGCCAACGTCGCAGTGTTTCTGGCGTCGGATCAATCGTCGTACGTAACGGGAGATCGCATCTTATGCGCTGGCGGCAAGTACATGTAGCAAAGTCCGTCCGTGCAGCAGACAGGCGTGCTACATCAGCAGGGCTTGCTTCGTCACGTGCGGCGGCTCGTTGTGCAGCAGTCTGCTAGCGGGCCAACGCGGCGAACGCGCGTTCGAGCGCCGCTTCGGCGCGAGCGAGATCATCGGTGCGCGCCTTCAGCCACGCGAATTCAGCAGCCACCTTCTCCCGCTCGTTGGACAGCATCCGGTTTACTTCGCCGAGCTGCGGCCCTCCCTTACCCTTGCGGCCATACACCATGTATTGAGCGCTGATCACTTCGGCGAAGTCCGCAGCGCTTAGTGGGAAATTCTGCGTCGTCTCTGCTTCGTAAAGTCGCGCGGCTTCCGCGTGCGGAATGTCCTGGAGCTTCAGAGCGCGGCTGCGGCCGTAGTCGGTCAGCTTCGAGGCGAAATGATGTCCGATGCGAAACGGGACGTTGGCTCTTTGCATCAGCGCATCGGCAATTTCGGTCGTCGTCGAGTAATCGGCCTCGACTTCAGCGAGTGCGCGCTCCTTGTTGACCACGATGCCGTCCACCACCTGCTGGAATAATTTGAATACCTGAAGCGGCTTCGCGCACGGGACGGGATCGTAGCTGCGGTAGTCGAACATGCCGGTGCGATTGTTGTGCGCGATCAGGTATACGGTCTGCATCTCGCCGAGCATGATGCTCGCCTGCGCTCGCAACTGCTCGAGCGCCGCGGGATTGCGCTTCTGCGGCATGATGCTGCTGACGCCCGTAAGCTCTCCTGTCGCGAGCATGAACCAGGGTAAAGGGTCGGCATATTGCGCGTGGATGTCCTGCGCAAACTGTCCGATCTGGATGGCGGCGATCGCCAGCGCGCCTGCAACTTCACAGCTGCTGTCCACGGGCGCGATATGGTTGGCGTCGTAAGCGTTTTCGACCAGTCCTTCGAAGCCGAGCAGCGCCGCGAGACGCTGCCGATCGAGAGGGAAGCTCGACGTAGCCAGCGCGGCAGCACCAAGGGGGTTTTGATTGACGCGCCCGAACACCTGCTGCATGCGTTCAATCTGGCGGCCCAGTGCCGCTGCCAGCGCGAGCAGGTAATGTGCGAACGTCGTAGGCTGAGCCTGCACTCCATGGGTGTAAGCGGGAATGATGGTTTCGGTGTGACGGCTCGCCACGGCGAGCAACTTGTCGCGCGCGGCTACCAGTGCTCCCAGCTCTTTAAGCAGACCGTCGCGCAGGTTCATGCGCGCAATCGTTGAAGCGATGTCCTGGCGGCTTCTCCCGCTGTGAAGTCGCGAGGCATCCGCGCCGACGGCAGCAGTGAGCCTCGGCTCGTAATCCAGATAGTCGGCGGAGCGTTGTCGGGGCGACTCGCGCTCTTGCGTGAGCACCTGCACGATTCCCGTCGCAATTGCACCGGCGATTGCGTGAGGCACGATCCCGGTCTCAGCGAGCACGACGATAGACGCCTTGTTGATCTGATCGAGAAACTCGACCGAGCGACCGCCGCCGCGGAAGACCTCGTTGATATCCATGGCGCCAGTGTGTGAATTGGAGTCAGCCATCACGTACTCCCCTCAAAGCTTCCTGCACAGTTATTCCAGGATCCAACCCTACCGGTCGGACCGTAAACAGATAAAGACTGAAGATAATCCACGGCAATGCGCAGTGCACGCTCTGACTAAGCGCGCTAGCGCACGGACTGCGCCCCCCATAAGCGTTTAAATGAATGAGCTACCCAGACCGCTCGGACTCCGTGCACGCGGCACGGCAAAGAGTCTTCTCGTAAGCGCCGGCGATCCTTTCAGGAAACTTATCATGCCCAAACATCCTCACGTTCGGCGTCCACCCGAGTCCTCCACGGCCGTAGTAGCCGCAAAAAATCAGAGCGCACCGGGGGATCTGACGCGATGGGAAGGCGAAGGCGGCGCCTCAACTCCGCCTCCCGCACTTCCGAAAGAAAGACCGTTGAAGTTGACGTTTGTGATATCCGGCCGAGCCAGCTACGACTCCACGACCCGCAGCACGGTAGAGGCGATCATGAACACGCCTGTTGGAGGCGCCGGATTCCTGTTCATGTCCCGACAAGGGCAAGCACAGAGAAATCAGGAACGCAGCAGACTGCAGAACTCATGGCGAAACGCGCCATCGCATCCATCGGACAAGCATCGAGGCCGTCGAACAATGGGGCGACATGGGAATCGGCCGTGATAACACGCTTTGCGCGCCACCTGCAGCACGGGATGGATGCTGTGCCCACGAGCGTCCGTCGCTAATGGCAGTCCGGGAACCGACGCGACGATCCCGCCTCCGCAATCCACCGCGAGCACCTGTGCGACGGGCACGCAGCGGTCCCGCGTCACGTAGCAACAAAGCTTCGTCGGCGACAGCCCTCATGCGAGGAAAAGGAGTGCAGCCCTCGAACGGGCTGCTCGCCGCGATTCCGGCGAGGCAGCGCGCGGGCTGGGCACAGCGCCTCGAGGTGGTGACGCTGACGTTTGGTGACGTGCTTTACGACGGGAAACCGATTCGGGACGTCTACTTCCCGGTGGACTGCGTGGTGTCTTTGCTCGCGCCGCTCAAGGATCATGTCGCGGTCGAAGTCGGAATGGTCGGTAACGAAGGGATCGTCGGCGTTTCCCTCGCGCTCGGCGTGCGTACATCTTCGGTTCAGGCAATCGTCCAGGGCTCGGGCACTGCTCTGCGAATGGACGCGTCCGCTTTTCTGCGAGAATTAAAACGCAGCACCGCGCTGCGAACAGGCGTACTCCGATATATCCATTTGCTCATGGGACAGCTCACTCAAACGGCTGCCTGCAATGCGTTGCATTCGATAGAAGCCCGCTGCGCGCGCTGGCTGCTGATGACGCGCGACCGCATGCAGTCAGACGAGGTGGAGCTGACGCATGAATTTCTTGCCTGTATGCTCGGTGTGCGCCGCGTCGGCGTAACCGTTGCCGCCGGAAATCTTCAGCGACAAGGCCTGATCGCCTACTCACGCGGGCATATCGCCATTCTCGATCCGGAAAGGCTCGCAGCAAGCGCATGTGAGTGCTACGCCATCGTCAACGCTCTACAAGAGAGATCACGGGAATAGCGTACGCTCGAGCTGAGCTGCCCTTGTCCCCGGCCTGCGGCCTCCGCACGTTCTACGCCGGAGAAAGAAGCGCCACCCTCGTCGGTACGCCACCGCACATACGTAAGCGCTGCAAGCGTTTATTGTAACGGGCCATCCAAGGAGCGTACGATGGACACCGGACACCTCTGGTGCGTCAGCTGCTATAGCGCTCGCCAAATAAAGAACAAGTGGGACAAACACGTATGGATCAGCGCTGGCAAATCAGCCACGTGCCGGGAACCGGCTGGCATTGGAGTTGCGTCGAGCAGGCTACCGGGTCGATAACGAAAATGTCGGGCCGGCTGTTTCCTCTGCTCTACGACTGCGTGCAGGACGCGCGTCGATCAGGCTATGAGGTGGAACCCGCGCAGCTGTCGGCGAAGCCGGCGGCAAAGAACGCTCGTCATTCAAGTTGCCAGGAGTAGCCATCATGACAGTCTTGGAACTGAATCCGGTGCTGACCAGAATCGATCTGCCCACCCGGAAAGAAGAAAAGCTTGATGTTACGGAAGAGCTTATCCAGCAGATTTCCAGATTGAACGGTTATCTGAATCCTGCGGAAGTCCTCAACGCATTCGGAAACGGCTATACGGTTCATACCGAATCCACTCATTACAAGCTCGCGTAAGTAAACGGGGGCCTGCATCTGGAAGAGCCAGCACGCTCCTTGCTGGACTCGAGAAGTGCCCTGTGGCGCGAAGCGTGAGTCGATCCGATCGTGCGATCCAGACACGCGGTGTACCTGCGATGATTACGATCACCTTGGAAGAGCTCGGGTAACCCAAGCGTCCGACACTATCCTATGCATTTCAAGCTGATCCTCGGCCTGCTACTCGCCGGTCTTGCAGTTCTGTTCGTGATTCAGAATGTGGCCGTCGTTGAAGTGCGCTTCCTCTTGTGGGGGCTGCACATGACTCTGTCACTGCTGATCTTTCTGCTGTTCGCAGGCGGCATCATCGTCGGCTGGCTGCTGCACAGTTATTGGACGTATCGCAGCAAAGCTGCGGGATCTCAGACTGGGGACGGTGGATCCATTCCGTAAGCGCCTTCGGGACGCATCCGCCCTTCGCCCGCGTGCCGACTCGGAAACTCGCGAGAGGACCCATGAAAGCTGCCGTGATCTTTTCTCTGCCTACGAGCACGACTAAGCGCTTCGCCTGGAGGTGGCGTTGTCAGGATCATAGACAGGACTCCGCACAATCGTTCCCGTCTTACGCCGATTGCTCAGCTGACGCGGAGCGCAACGGCTACCGGGTCGAATTCCATCGCATGGAGCCGCACCCCCGGCCCAGCGGCTTGAGTCGGAGCGCCTTAGATGGGCACGTCTGCAAGTCGCGCATTCACCGAAGCAACGCGAACGAACATAAACTGTCATTACCAAGAGCGGGGGCGACGGGGTGACCCCGGATCGACGTCCGGAGCGCGGTCCGTCGTGGCGGACGGTCAATGCTCATAACGAGATTGCGTCATGAATGCAGGCGTGAGCCGTTTGGTGCGCATTCGAATTTGCACATTCGCCGCAGCAGCAGCGAGTGCGCTTACCTGTCAGCTCGCACCTGCGCAGGCTTATCCGGCGAAGTCTGTGCGTATCGTGGTGCCGGTGGCGCCCAGCGGCGCGACCGACATCATCGCGCGCACCCTCGCGCAACGGCTGAGTGCGGCCTGGAATCAGCAGGTGCTCGTCGATAACAGACCGGGTGCTGGCAGCAACATTGGCTTCGAGGTTGCATCCAAAGCCCCGGCGGACGGATATACGCTGCTGCTCGCACAGCCTGCGTTTACCGTGAACGTCAGTCTTTACAAAAAGCTCGCGTACGATCCGATCCGCGATTTTTCTCCCGTGACGCTCGCAGTAACGGGAGCGAACGTGCTCGTCGTCCATCCCTCGGTTCCCGCTCGCACGCTGAAGGACCTGATCGCGCTTGCGAAAGCGAAGGCCGGCCAGCTGAGTTATGCGTCTTCCGGCAACGGCACCACGCCGCATCTGAGCGGCGAGCTTTTCAAATCGATGGCGGGCGTCAACATCGTGCATGTGCCGTATCGAGGCGCTTCCCAATCGGTGACCGATCTGATCGGCGGACATGTCGATATGGCGTTCGTGAGCCTCTCGTCCGTCGTTCCTCAGCTCAAGGCGAAGCGGCTGAGAGGGCTCGCGACCACCAGCGCTCAACGTTCAGCGCTGATGCCGGATCTTCCCACGTTCGCGGAGGCGGGTCTCAAGGGATACGAAGTTTACGGCTGGTATGGTTTTCTCGTGCCCGCCGGGACAGCAAGAGACATCATCGCTCGCCTGCACGCCGACATCACCAAAGCGCTCGCAAATCCCGACGTACTTCAGACACTCAATAGCGTCGGTCTCGAGACCGTGAAGGCGAATTCGCCGGAAGAGTTCGGCGCGTTCATTCGTGCGGAGATCAGCAAATGGGCGACGGTCGTTCAGCAGTCGGGCGCGAAAGCGGATTGATGCCGGACGAGGCGTGACGCGGAGGAACTAGTGCGGTGTCCCGCAAATACGATGCACAGGGCGGATCGTCATTCCGGACGCGCGCGGCGCAAGTGATCCGGGATAATCCAGGATCCATTCGTCGTCCTGGACCTTTCGCGAGAGCGAAATCGATCCAGGATCCATTCTGAATGCTAAAAACCAAGATGGATTCTGGATCGAGCTTGCCCTGGCATGTCCTAATCCAGGGTCCAGAATGATGATGGTTTTGGCGCTCGCCACAACGAGTTTCTACACGCCTCGTGCGCGAGGATGACGTTATTAATCGAATCAGTAGGACACCATCCTAGCTCGAGGTAAAGCGCGCTGCGGGCAATGCTTGTGGAGCGAGCACGCGCAAAACTGCGCGCGCTGTGTTGATCGGCAGCGGTTGTCGGTGTTTCCGCTCGGCGGATTAGTCTGGCGATGCCCCGGATATCCGGACCACCTCGCCCCACTTGTTGTTCTCCTTCAGAATGAAGGCAACGTAATCCTTCGGACTCGAAGGCGCGGAGATACCACCGACAGTAGCGAAGCGTTCCTGCACATCCGGCTGCGCCACGATGTGTGCGATCTCCTTATTGAGCCGCTCGACGATCGGCTGCGCGATGCCGGGAGGACCGGAGAGTCCGTACCATATGCCGCCCTCCATGCCGGGCAAGCCAGCTTCGGCCGCAGTCGGCACGTCAGGAAAAACGGGGAAGCGCTTGTCGTGCATTGCCGCGAGGGGACGTAGGCGGCCGCCCTTGATCTGGCCGATGAGCGAAGGGAGGCCATCCCACATCACATGCGCCTCACCACTCGCGAGACCGACTACGGCGGGGCCGCTTCCCTTGTACGGCACGTGTACCAATTGCGTGCCCGTCACGATCTTGAACTGCTCGCCGAATAGCTGAGGCACGCTGCCATTGCCGGAGGAGGGAAAGCGGTAAGCGCCAGGCTTCGCCTTCGCGAGCGCGATGAACTCCTTGACTGTTTTGGCGGGCACATCGACATGCACCGCCATCATGGCCGGCATGACGAGGATCAGCGAGATATGGGTGAAGCCCTTGATCGCGTCGTACGGCAGCTTCTTGTAAAGCACCGGCGCCACGCCATGGGTAGTGCTCGAGGACAGAAATAAGGTGTGCCCGTCCGGCGTCGCGTTGGTGACATACATCGAGGCGACGATGCCGCCGGCGCCCTGCCGGCTTTCAATCACGACGTTCTGCCCGACGAATTCCGAAAGCTTGGCGCCCACGATACGACCGATGTAATCGGCCGCTCCACCGGGCGGTACCGAAAGGACCAGGCGCAGCGGCCGCACGGGATATCGATCTTGTGCCCACACGCCCGTCGTCGGAACGACTCCGAGCAATGCAATCAGGACAAGCACTCGTCTCATGCATTCTCCTCGAGTGAGAGGTGGCCGGTGCGAGCACGATGCATGCCATGCTACACCATTCACTCAGCGTCGAATTCCCGTTAGTAGAATCGAGTATTCAACGAGCGGAGCATGAAATGGATTATTGCAACTGGGTCGAGAGTCAGCGGGGCAAAACGCCTGTCGTGACCGAATGGGAAAGCATTCCCGCCGAGGTCGTGTCCGATCCCATGGTCTCGACGCACACCGGAACGGTGCGCCAGACATGGGTTGGCGACAAAGTGGTGCTGACGCGCGTGGTCGTGCGTCCCAACTCACATGGCAAACCACACTCGCACGGCGCGGAGCAGGTTTCGATGATCCTGCGGGGTGCCGTCAAGGTGACGATCGGTGAGACCGAGAAAATCGCGAAAGCAGGCTCGATCGTGCATATCCCAGCCAACGCGGTGCACATGTTCGAGATCCTCGCGGAGGAGACCGAAATCCTCGATGCGTACGGCATCTCCGTCAGCGCAGAAGAGCTCCGAAAAAGTTATCCCGACTGATCCAGATTTTTCAGCGACGCAAGGCGCGCGACATCGGCAGTGTGCGCCGGCTCGTCAAAACGCGGCCGCGCGCGCGGCAGCCGTCTGACCATCGCCTCGAACGCGGGATACGAGTCGCAAAGCTCTTCCATGAGCTTGTCCGGCAAATGGAGTCCGGCGGCGCGAGCCCTGTGGCGAATCTCTTCGCGCGAAGACGGCGGAAGCCCCGCGAGCGTTTGCGTGCCCGGATTGGTTCTCACGAATGATTTTTTCATTGGAGCAGTCCCTCCGTGGGCCACCGCGTGTGCCAGTCGGTCAGCGTCTGGTAGCAGTGTCCGACGCGGAACATGAGTGCTTCATCGAAATTACGCGCTGCAAGCTGAAGACTGATCGGCAGCCCTTCACGGCTGAAGCCGCAAGGAATGTTCATCGCGGGCTGCCCGCCGATGTTGAACGGCGTCGTGATATTAGGCGGACGCAGGAACTTGTCGAGCTTGTCGGGTTTCGCCGGTTCCGCCACGGTCATCCAGCCGGCGCTCGCAAGAATATCGAACTCGCGAAACGCGCGCGCGAGCTCATCGCACAACCACGTGCGCTGGCGCAGCGCCTGGAAGTAATCCTCCGCGCGGATTAACGCCCCCGGCAGCACCTTGTTGCGGAACATCGTGCCGAAGTCCTGCGGACGCGTGCGGAACTCGTGCTCGTACGCGCTGAACATTTCGGTGATCGAGATCGTCGTCTTGCAATCCTGGTAGGTGAGAAGATCCGAAAGCTCCACTTCCTCGACGATCGCGCCGGCTGATGACAGCGCTTGCAGTGCGCGCTCGATCGCGTCGGGAATATCGGGATGGCAGCTTGGATCGCCGTCGTACCAGCCGCGAACCCATCCGATGCGCACACCGGCGACACCTGCATTGAGGTCGCGCGTATAGACCATTGGGGGCCGCTCGACGCTGCTGATATCGTCGGCGTCGTAACCTGCCATGGCGCCCAGCAAGATGGCGGCGTCTTCGACCGTCCGCGTCAGCGGTCCGCACGCATCGAACGAGAACGTATTCGGCAACACGCCCTGGCGGCTGACGAGACCGTACGTGGGTTTCACGCCGACGATGCCGCACGATGCCGCCGGCATGCGGATCGAACCGCCGGTATCGGTTCCGACCGCAGCCGGCAGGAATCCGGCGGCGACCGCCGCACCCGGACCACTGCTCGTGCCGCCCGGCAGATAGCCTTTCTTCCACGGGTTCATCGCGGGCGCCCACGGCAGATCCCACGATGGACCCCCGTGCGCGAACTCGTACGTCGTGAGCTTGCCGAGCAGAACGCCCCCAGCGGCCTTCAATCTCGCCTCGACGAAAGCGTCATGCTGCGGCACGTTGTGTTCCAGGATCTTCGATTGACCGGTCGTGCGTATGCCGGCGGTGTTAATCACGTCCTTCAGGCCATAGGGTATGCCGTCGAGCGGCCCCAGCGGCTCGCCGCGCGCCAGGCGCGCTTCGGCTGCACTCGCCCGCTCCAACGCCACGTCGGGCGTCAACGTGACGAACGCGTGCAAGGAGGCATCGTACTTGTCGATGCGCGCAAGCAGCGCTTGCACGACCTCCACAGGCGTCACTTCTTTGCCGCGAATCAGTCCTTGCAATTCGGCGATGGTCGCGTATTCGATCCCCTTGCCCATGCTCACGCTCGGATGGTATCCATGCCCGGCTATTTCAGCACGCCATCGAACTTCAAGCGGCGCTCCGCGAACTTCCACTTGCCGTTTTCCTGCTTGATGATGTCGGTGTAAACGCCCGCGTGCGTCATCTCCGGCAGCTTCCCGGGTTCGCCGTTATAGCCGAAGAGATAGCAGCGTCCGCGTATCGTGCCGGCATTGATCTTTTCCAGATGCAGGCTGCCGTTCCAGTGACGCCGATAGACGTCGGTTCTTTTCGCCTTGTCCGCTCTCTTGTATTCGATCAGCGCCGCACGCCCGTAAACGTCATACGTTCCGTGGTGCTCGCCGTTCTCGAGGAAGCAGTCCGCGTACGCTTCGGCTTCTCCCGCATCGCTAGTCAGGTTGTAGGCGGAATACAGGTTGAGTATCTCGACGTATTCTTCAGGCGTTACCGACAGTTCTTTCATGATCTCTACCTTTCATCCGTGGAGTCGTTCGACGTATTGCAGATCGCGCGCGATTAATTATCCCGGTAGCGTCCATCCCAGCCACTCGCACACGCCGCGTCCCATGATCCACTGCTTGTCTTCCGAGGTGAACCACGGGATCTCTTCCGTGAACATGGTGATCGCCTGCCGGTACGTGCACGGCATGGCAGTGAAATCGGTCGCCCAGAAAACACGCTTTGGTCCGTACGCGTCGTAGACGCGGCGCAGGTACGGATGCGTGCGCCGGTACGGATAGACGTCGCTCGTGTGGCTCGGCAGTGTTGAAGCTTTCACCGCCACGTTCGGCCGCTTCGCGAGCGGCAGAAGCTTGCCGAACTCCGCGAACGCTTCGTCGTCTTTCTTCAGGTACGGCAGCGCGAGATGATCGATGACAATCTTCAGTCGTGGATAACGCTCGGCGACGCAGTCGATGAAGTGCAGAAGGTCGTGGTGCAGATACACCATCACCGGCACGCCTGCCGTCTCCGCTTCGCGCCACACCCAGTCCATGCGCCCTTCGGTCAACAGCGGGGCAAGCAGCGGTGTGTGAAAAGTAAACCTGAGGCCGAGCATTCCCTTTTGTGAGCGCCACGTTGCAATGGCGCCGCGCGCTTCGGGTACTTCGGTATCAAGCCGGCCCATGACGGCGAAACGATCCGGATGCGCCTGCGCCGCCGCAAGTGCGAGATCGTTGCGATCGCCTTCCCACGAGGGCGGCACGATGATCACGCGATGCACACCCGCCGCGTCCATTTCCCGCAGGAGCTCGTCCTTGCCGAATGGCTCTTCGCGGTGCGGCCTGGTGCGCACAGGCCACGGCCGTTCCGTCGTATTCGCGCCCCATATGTGACTCTGAGCGTCGACGATGAACATCGTTACTCCGGTTTCGCGCCGGAGGCCTTGATCACGCCGGCCCAGCGCGCCGTTTCCTGCCTGATGAACTCGCCGAACTCTTCCGGCGTGCTGGTGGTCGGCGTCGCACCCTGCGCAGCGAATTGACTGAGCATGTCCGGCTGCTGCAGCGCCTTCACGATCTCAGCGTTGAGCTTCGTGACGACATCGCGCGGTGTGCCCGCCGGGGCAAGCACGCCATACCAGACTGTCTGCTCGTATTTCGGTATGCCCGCCTCCGCGACCGTCGGCACGTCCGGGAGCAGCTCGATGCGCTTCTTCGTACCGACTGCGAGCGCTCGCAGTTGCTTCGCCTTGACGTGCGCAACAAACGCGGTCACGCCGGCGAACGTCATCGAGATCTGGCCGCCGAGCAAGTCAGTCAGCATGGCGCCGACGCCGCGATACTGAATCGCGACGATGTTGGTGCCGGTCAACTGCTTGAAATACTCGACCGCCATGTAGGGAACGCTGCCAACACCAGCGGAACCATAGTTGATCTCACCCGGACGCGCTTTCGCGAGCGCCACCAGTTCTTTCACCGATTTCACTGGCAGCGATGGATGCACGACCAGCAGATTGGGCACCATCGCGATCGGCGTCACCGGCGTGAAATCCTTTGTCGGATTGAACGGAAGCTTGGCGTACAGCGATGGATTCACCGCGAACGTGCCGCTGTTTCCGATGACCAGCGTGTAACCGTCGGGGGCGCTGCGCGCAACCGACTCCACGCCGATGTTGCCGGCCGCGCCGCCGCGATTATCAATGAGGACCGGCTGCCCGACGGTCGCCGTAAGCTTCTGCGCGAGAATGCGGCCCAGGATGTCCGGCGTGCCGCCCGCAGGGAACGGCACGACCATGCGCACCGGCTTCGCAGGGTACGTCTGCGCCAGCGCGTGAGTCGTGCAAAGTGTCAGTGCACCAACCACGGTGAGCCCGATACGCAACACCCGCATGTTTCCTCCTCGTGTTGTTGTTCAGCGTTTTTTTCTGTCGACGAAAGCCTGCATCATGCGCACCGGCTCGTCGGTCGCGCGCGACTCGCCCATCGCAGCGATACCGCGCTGCACCGCGTCCTTGATCGTCATGCGCTCCCAGTCCTGCACCAGCGCTTTCTGAATGCGTATGGCGCGTGGGCCGGCGGCGCAGATCGAAGCGACCCATTTTTCCACCGCTGCATCGAGATCGCTCGCAGTCACGAGCCGGTCGACAAAACCGCAGCGGTACGCTTCGTGCGCGTCCATGAGCTCGCCCGTGAAGACGAGCTCGCGGGCCTTGCCCCATCCGACGAGGCCCGGCAGAAGACACGCTTCCATACCCGAAGGGATCCCGAACTTCACCTCGGGCATGCCGAATCTCGACACGTCCGTGGCGACGCGCATGTCGCACGACGCGGCGAGCTCCATACCCGATCCGAGGCAAAATCCGTTAACGCGCGCGATCACCGGCACCGGCAGGCGGCGGATGGAATCGCATGCAAAATGTGTTTTCGTGCTGACTTCGATCTGCCCCGCGGCGTCGACATCTTTCATCTCCGCAATATCGGAACCGGAAATGAACGATTTGTCTCCCGCGCCCGTGAGCACGGCGACGCGCAGCGCGTCGTCCTTCGCGAGCTCCCTGAACGCTGCGACCAGATCGTCTTTGCCGCTCTTGCCGAGGCGATTTCGATGCTGCGGATTGTTCACGATGACATACGCGACATGACCGGCGTCACGCTTTTCGATGCGCACGTCGACGATACGCGATTGCGGCGAGCTCATTGTTTCTCCTCTATGGTGCAGTTCGCGACAGATCCGCGATGCCCCGTGTCAGATCACGCCCTTGGCGGCAAGGTTCGAGATTTCTTCAGCCGAAAGATCGAGCAGCTCGTCCAGCACTTCATTCGTATGTTCGCCCAGCGTCGGCGGCGGCCGGTGATACTGCACGGCGCTGCGCGAGAGCCGCATGGGATTCGCAATGTTCGGCAGCTTGCCTGTAAGCGGATGGTCGAGCTCGATCTTCATTTCGCGGGCGCGCACGTGCGGGTCGTCGAAGACCTGCGCAATGTCGTTGATGGGGCTGCAGGGCACGTTGGCTTTTTCGAAAACGTGCATCCATTCCGCGACAGGACGACCGCCCAGCGCCTTTGAAATTTGGGCGCCCAGCAGATCTGCATTTTTCACGCGCATCTCGTTGGTTTCGAAACGCTCGTCTCCGATCACACTTTCAAGGTGTGCCGCGGCACAGAAGCGCTTGAACTGTTCGTCGTTGCCGATGATGAGCATGAGGTAACCGTCTTCGCACTGGAACGCATCACTCGGATAAACCGTTGGCAGTCGGTTGCCCCTTCTTTTCGGAACTTCGCCCGAAATGAGATAGTTCATGGCGACGTTCGACAGCGCGGAGATCTGCACGTCGAGCAACGAGAGATCGATGTACTGGCCGAGGCCCGTCTTCTCGCGAAACGCGAGCGCCGCCTGTATCGCGATCGTCGCGTATAAACCGGTCATGAAGTCCGTCACCGCGATGCCCACTCGCACGGGAGCTCCGCCCGGCGCGCCGTCCGGCTGCCCCGTAACGCTCATGAGACCGCCCATTGCCTGAACGATGGTGTCGTAGCCCGGACGCGAGCTGTAAGGGCCTGTCTGTCCGAAGCCGGTGATGGAGCAATAGATGAGCTTGGGATTGATACGAGACAACGTTTCGTAGCCCAGACCGTATCGCTCCAGCGTCCCGACCTTGTAGTTCTCGATCAGCACATCGGACTTGGCGGCGATTTTCTGTACGAGCTCGCGCCCTTCCGGCTTGGTGAGATCGACGGTGATGGACCGCTTGCCGCGGTTGCAGGAGCAATAAAACGCCGACTCGGATGTCTGCTTCCCGTCCCGATCTTTGGCGAATGGCGGGCCCCATGCGCGGCTGTCGTCACCCACACGCGGGCGTTCGACTTTGATCACGTCAGCGCCGAGATCGGCGAGCGTTTGCCCGCAGATCGGTCCCGCGAGTACGCGCGAAAGATCGAGGACGCGCAGGCCGTCGAGAGCCGACGTGACGCTGCCCTGTTGCTGGTTTTCGTATGCAGATGCTTCGGCCATGTCGAGCCAGATCTCCTCGTTCACTTCTGGGCGTCGTTGGTTCAGAGGTCATTCTGGCGAACGCCAAAACGCATGTGCGCCAAGTTCGACGCGATGGAACCGCAGCCATGCAGCTGAACATGTGTAGCATACGCGTTCACCGTCGGTCAAACAGGTGGTCATGACATCAACACTGCTGATC
>JAQGNH010000192.1 GCA_028291945.1 Betaproteobacteria bacterium | reverse complement strand
CGGGCATGATCAATTATTCCTCCGGCGGCAATGGTACCGGGGCGCATCTGACGGGCGCGCTGTTCATGCACGTTGCGGGCATCCATCTGGTGCACGTCCCTTATAAGAGTGTCGGGGCGGGAATAAGCGCGGTATTGAGTCGCGAAGTTCACGTCACGTGCGTCGGCATGGCGCTCGCAGCCCCGCAGATCGCTGCCGGCAGAGTGAAAGCGTACGCCGTGGCGAGCAAGCAGCGTTTTCCGACGGCCCCTGACGTTCCAACCACGGCGGAGGCCGGCTTGCCCGCTTTCGAAGCCACAACCTGGTTTGGCATGTTCGGCCCGGCGCACACACCGTCAACCATCGTCGCGAGACTCAATAGGGATATCGGCGATATCCTGCGTGCGCCAGCGACCCGGGCTGCGATGCTGGCGCAGGGCGCGGAGCCCGTCCCGGGCACGCCGGAAGAATTCGGTGCATTCGTCAAGAGCGAGATCGTGAAATGGAAGGAAGTCGCGAGAGTGTCCGGTGCGACGATGGATTGAATTACAGCCGCATCGACGGCAACGTTAAGTGCGTGACAACGCTGTGACGGCAATCGAGTGAAGCGCCGCGATTTCGTCCGGCTGCTCGGCGGCGCCGGGATCGCACCGTTTGCGGCACGAGCGCAGCGGCCGGGCAAGATGCGGCGGATCGCCATGCTGTTAGGGCAGACCGATGCCGATGTAGACGCGCAATCGCGCCTTCTGCCGTTCAAGGAGACGTTGGCTCAACTCGGTTGGACCGAGGGCCGCAACCTCAGCATAGAGGTTCGTTGGAGCGGCGGCGACATTGAGCGGGCCGCGGTGCTTGCAAGAGAGCTGGTGGCCGAGAAGCCGGAGCTGATCGTGTGCACGACTACGCCGGTAACTGCCGCTCTGCAGCGGGAAACCCGAACGATCCCGATCATATTCACGGCTGTATCCGATCCGATCGGCAGCGGTTTTGTCAGGACGTTGTCGCAGCCAGGAGGCAACATCACCGGTTTCATTAATCTCGAACCGTCTTTGATCGAGAAGTGCCTGGAGCTCCTCAAGCAGATCGCGCCTCGCGTGACGCGCGTCGCCGTGATGTTCAACCCGAACACGGCCCCATACGCTGAAGGCTATCTGCGTCGCTTGAGCACCGCCGCGCCCAAGCTGCGCGTGAAGGTGTTCACCGCACCGGTTCGCAGCGCGTCCGATATAGAGGAAGCCATTACGGGGCTGGGACGCGCGCCGGGAAGCGGCCTTATCATCATGCCCGACAGTTTCTTTGGGCCACATCGCAAGTTGTTGATTGCGCTCGCTGCGGGTCACAAAGTGCCCACGACCTACTTCGCCGCACGCTTCGTCTCAGACGGTGGCTTGAGCTCCTACGGCCCCGACGTCGTCGACTTATGGCGGCGTCCTGCATTTCACGTGGACCGCATTCTGCGCGGCGCAAAGCCGGCGGAGCTTCCGGTTCAGCAGCCCTCGACGTTCGAGCTTGCGATCAATCTCAAGACGGCAAAAGCGCTCGGCATCACGATCTCGCACTCCATCATGGTACGCGCGGAGAAGGTCATCGAGTGAGTCTCCGCGCTTCTTCGCTCTTCGGCAAGTACGTCGTGTACTTCGTCAGCCTCGTGACGGTCGCGCTGATCGCGAGTGGAGCGGTGGGCCTCTACTTCACCTATCAGGAAAACAAAGCCGCGCTGCTCAATCTCCAGCGCGAGAAAGCGTCCGCGGCGGGCTCACGCATCGAGAGCTACATCCTGGAGATCGAGCGCCAGGTCGGCTGGGTGCGGCTGCCTACGGCGGATCCGACCAGCCTCGACGAGCGCAAGATCGAATTCCTGAAGCTTTTACGGCTGGTCCCGGCGATCACCGACGTCGTGCTGCTCGACACGAGAGGACGTGAGCAGCTGCGCGTGTCGCGGCTCGGAATGGACGTCCCCGACGCCGAAGCCGACCTGTCGGCCGATCCCAAATTCACCCAGGCGCGCACAGGCCGGACATATTTCAGTCCCGTCTATTTTAGAAAGGAGACCGAGCCGTACATGACGATCGCTGTCGCGGGCGTGGGCGCAAAAAGCGGTGTGACCGTCGCCGAGGTGAATCTCAAGTTCATCTGGGACGTCATATCCCGCATCAAGATCGGCGAGAGGGGGCTCGCATACGTTGTCGACTCGCGCGGCCACCTCATCGCGCACCCCGACATCAGCTACGTGCTCCAGAAGCGCGACCTGTCGGAGCTGCCGCAAGTGAAGGCGGCGCGCACGCCAGGGAGAGAAGACGACGAGCGCGCAACGATCGCGCACAACGCACAAGCGCAGGAGGTGCTGACGGCACATGCAGACATCGGGGCGCTCGGTTGGCAGGTGTTCGCCGAGCAGCCGCTTGCGGAGGCTTTCGCGCCGCTATACGCGTCTTTGCTGCGCACCGGTCTTCTGATGATGGCCGGTCTCGTGCTCTCGATATTCGCGAGCCTCTACTTCGCCCGACGCATGGTGACGCCGATTAAGGCGATCGAAGCGGGGGCCGTGCAACTCGCCGCGGGCAAGCTCGACCAGCGCATCGATGTCGACACAGGGGACGAGCTCGGCGCGCTCGCTTCGCAGTTCAACAATATGGCCGCGCAGTTGAAGGAGTCCTATTCCGGCCTCGAACGTAAAGTCGAAATCCGAACCGAGGAGCTTGCGGAAGCGAATCGGGCTAAGTCCAGATTTCTCGCGGCAGCCAGCCACGACCTGCGGCAGCCGGTGCATGCGCTGGGGCTTTTTGTCGCGCAGCTCCAGGAAGCGCGCGACCCGATTACGCGCGAGCGCATTATCAAAAAGGTCGAAGCATCAACAGCGGCCGTCTCTCAGCTCCTGGAAGCCTTGCTCGACGTCTCCAAGCTCGACCAGGGCACCGTACAGCCGCAGATCGGCGATGTCGCGCTGCAGCCGCTGCTCGATCGTCTGGAGCACGGCTTCTCGCTCGCTGCGCAGGCGAAGGACCTGCGCTTCAGGCTGCGGCCGACGACGCTGTGGGCTCGCACCGATCCTGTGTTGCTCGAGCGCATCCTGCTGAACTTCGTCGCGAACGCGGTCCGCTATACGCAGGAAGGCGGCATCGTGGTCGCGGTGAGGCGCCGCGGGACACGTGCACGTATCGAGGTCCGAGACACCGGTATCGGCATTGCGCCCGAGGAGCAGCAGCACATCTTCGAAGAGTTCTACCAGGCCGCCGGCGCACCTGACGGCTCGTCCAAAGGCTTTGGTCTCGGACTCGCCATCGTCCAGCGCCTCGCGCGTCTCCTGGATGTGACGGTAACGCTGCGATCGTCGCCGGGCGGCGGCTCGGTCTTCGCAGTCGAAGTGCCGCTCGCCGCCGAGCAGGCGGTTCGCATCGCGCCCGTGAGCCAGCCGTTCCACGCCGGACAGATCGAGGGTCTGCGCGTGCTCCTGATCGACGACGACAACGGCGCGCGCGAAGCCGCCGAGGGATTGCTCACGCAGTGGGGATGCGACGTCGTCTGCGCAGGGTCGGGGAAGGAGGCATACGGTCTCGTCTCGAACACTGCACCGCCCGCGGTGATCATCTGCGATTACCGCCTCGGTCCGCAGGAGCGGGGCACCGACGTGGTGAAACGCGTCCGTGAGCAGCTGGGGGCTGAGATTCCAGCCGTCATCGTCAGTGCCGACTCGAGCTCGAGCTCATTCGATACGATCGCCGCGGAAGGTCTACACCTGCTCCGAAAACCGCTGAAGGCGGCTCAGCTTCGCGTGCTGCTCCATCACATCATCGCGGGCGCGAACAGTAAAACGTCCGTGCTGCACTGACGCAAGATGCTCGCGGCGGGACGGCTGCTTCACCGGCTCGACCCCTCACTGCGACCGCGAATGCAAGCGGTCCTTACGCGTGTTTTGCGTCGGCAGCGGTGAGAAGACTGTCGGGGTCGAGCCCCAGTCTGCCGGCGGCGATCACGGCCTGAGTCCGGCTCGACACCTTGAGCGCGTTGAGCACCGCGCTCATGTGCGCTTTGACGGTGCGCTCCGCGAGGCCCAGTTCACGGCATATCTGCTTGTTCGAGCGGCCCTTCATCAGGAGCGCCAGCACCTGCCCCTGCCTCGCGGTAAGTCCGAGCTCGGCTGCGCTGCGCGCGTGCGTGAGCCGCGGGGCGTCTTCGAGCCCCGCATCCGCCGTGGCCGCTTCGGGAGGCACATACACCGAGCCCGCAAGTATCAGACGCAGCGCGTTCACGATCGTGTCACGGCTCGACGATTTCGGAATGAAGCCCATCGCGCCGCGGCGGATCGCTTCGTTCACCGTTTCGCGATCGCGGAACATCGAGACGATTACGACCGGCATTGCCGGATGCTGCTGGCGGAAGCGGTCGAGGGCCGGGATGCCGCGCAGTCCGGGGAGGTTCAGATCGAGCAGCACGAGGTCGATGTCGCTGTGCGTTTTCGCCGCTTCGAGGCCGGCCGCGCAATCCGGCGCCTCGAGCACAGTGATGTCGCCGCCGAGCTGCGCGACGAGCTGCGACATCGCGTCGCGCACCAGCGGATGATCGTCTACGACCAGGATTTTCATCAGGCGTCCCCGCGAAAGTGTACCTCACGGGTTGTGATTCGCGAGTGCCCTTAGGGGCTAGCCCATTCGCCTCGTCAGGCAGTCGTTTGATCTATGTCGGGAATCACAAGCTCGCGCGAGCCCTGCATGAGGGCGCTCGACGGCGTCTTCTATCTGCGCTCGCGCGCGCTTCGGATCGGCCGCCGGCGCTACCACGGGCATCGGATTACGGATCACCGTGAACGGCCGCTTCTGGCCGATTCAAGAACTTCGCGCTAGGCCCGAGGGTTTGTGTGAATGAGCACTCATCACGGCTAGCGTCTCGGCGAGCTCATGAGTCTTTCTGGCCGATGCACTTCTTCGGCTTGCATGCCTTGTTCGCACGAGCGATGAACTGCGTCCAATCTGAGGCGATGCCGCGCTGAGCCGCCTCGAGCTCGATGCGTCCGGCCCTTACCTCTCTCGCGAGCCAATTCTCGACTAAGTCCTTCTGATGGAAATACCGGTGATCCCGCACCACCCCCTTCGGGCCGCACTGAGGCCAGATGTTGTCCACGGTGTCGGCACCACCGAGTTCGATCGAAATGAGATGATCGAGCTCGCATGTTTGCGTCTTCCCGACGTTCTTAGCCGGATGCTTGATCTTGTACCAGTCGTAGGTCCCGTTCTTTTCGGTCTTAGAAGTGGCTCCGTCCCGAACACAGGACGTCCGGAAGTTCTCATGATCAGTCAGCACGTCCAGCGTTAGCGTTGGATTTACAGCTCCCGGGGTGCAAGTCGGATCGGGAACCGGGTAACCCTTTTTGACTCGCGGCTTGCAAGTTGTCGACGGTGGAGTTGAAACCGATTTGAGTGGAGCGGAGGCGGATGGATCGACCCCTGCGCACGACACCTCCGCCGCAGATGCGCTCGTCGAAGCCAGGTATAGGAAAAGGAAGGCTATCGTTCCGACCGTCCTAGTCATGATGCCTCCTGTGAAATTCAGTCAGCATAGTATCGGACCAAAGGTTCCGGTGGGCGGCGTCAGCCATACGGCCAACTTCACCGCCGGTGCGCTCACACGAGAAGCTCGCTAGGCTGAAGCAACAGCATAAGTTTTCATCGCCTGGCCAAAGATGTCACGTTGACGGGGATAAGAATGACTAACACTGCTGCTGCCGCATGCTGAAAGGCGCTAAAGGATGCAACGTTGGCGTGGCCCAGTCGCAATCGCCAGAAGGACGGTGCATCATGCGCGATGAGGCGCATCAACAAAGAAACAGTGACCATTACGAAGGCAACGCATTCGCCTTACGCACGATCCGGCAAACGGAGTGGACTGCAACGTCCTCGCGGATTTGGTAATTGACGACCAGCGCGTAACGTACGTCATCTGGAACGGGCAGATATACAACAGAGAACGCAGGAAATGGATCAAGTACAACGGAGCAAATCAGCACACCGAACACATGCATGTGTCGATCGATGAGGATGCACGCGAAGACAGCGGATCGTGGCCGTGGTCGCCAAACTTCGTCGTCACGACCGCGATCGCATTACTGCGCGCAAAGCGCACGCTTCGCGGACTGTTCTGGCACGTCGTGACCACGTTCGATCGTCGCCGTCGACCCTGACGCAAGCGTGGCGGCTTTGCTGCGCTGAATCGGTTTTTGCGCGTCAAGGCGATTCCCTCCAGTTGGATGCGCGTGTAGATCCCGTGTGCCGACCGTTTTAAACTTCGCCCAATCTCGGCGGCTGTGAATCCTCTCGTGGCCATGCCCCTAAGCTCCCGGACCTCTTGGCGCGTCCACAGACGCGAGTGCTTTATTCGCTCAGCCATTGCATTGAGCCCCTCTGCTAGGATCGCAGAATGCCTGAATCAGACAAGCTCGCGAAGCTAAAGGAATACCACGCGCTCGTTAAGCAGGTGCTCGCCGTAGCGGACAAGGAAGTCGTCGAGGAAGTCGCGCGGATACTTGCCGCGCACTTCGGCTACTACCAGCGACGCTACGGCCAAGTATCGATGGAGGAGACACTGGCGAGCCTGCACACCAACGCTCCGACCGACGAGCAGATTGCGGACTCAGCTGAGGGAATGCAGACGCTGGTCGCCGTGCTCATGCTTGCGACGGGTGTGGCGGACGATCAGGAAGGCAAGGCATGAAGATCCTGGTAGGAACGTGCTCATGGACTGATAAGACGCTCATTGATTCGGGCAACTTCTATCCCGAGGACGTAAAGACGCCGGAAGCTCGGCTCAAGTTCTATGCCTCCAAGTTCCCGATCGTGGAAGTCGATAGCAGCTATTACGCCATTCCGAGCGAGCGGACGGCGAAGCAGTGGGCAGAGCGAACACCGGATGACTTCGTCTTCGACGTGAAGGCATTTCGCCTGCTCACGACCCATCAGACTCAGCCGAAGGTGCTGCCGAAGCACGTCTCTGAATCTCTGCCCGTCGTGAAGAAGACGGTCTACTACAAAGACCTTCCGCGCGAGCTCGTGGACGCGGTGTGGAGCGAATTCCGGGCAGCGCTCCGTCCGCTGAAGGACTCAGGGAAACTTGGGCTTGTGCTCTTCCAGTTTCCGCCATGGTTTCTTCCTCACAAGGAAAGTCTCGCGCACATTGAGGAGTGCATAGAACGGATGGAGGGCTACCAGCTCGCCGTCGAGTTTCGGCACCAGACATGGTTCTTAGATAAAGGACGTGAACGCACACTCGCTTTCGAACGCAAGCATGGGTTGGCGAATGTCATCGTAGACGAGCCGCAGGGATTGAAAACGTCCATACCGCCAGTATGGGAAGTGACAAATGGAGATGTGGCGATGGTGCGGCTGCACGGCCGCAATCATTCGACGTGGGAACGGAAGGGGCTGAAAGCCGCGTCAGAGCGGTTTGACTACTGGTACGACAGGAATGAGCTGAAAAAACTGGTGCCGGAGATCAAGGGACTCGAGGCGAAGAAGGTACACGTCCTCTTCAATGTGAATCATCAGGACCAAGGCCAGAAAGGTGCCGCGACGTTGCAGAGTTTGCTTTGACAAGTGGAGCGGTCGGCGAAGCTATTAGCACGGGGGCCATCATCTGGCGCGTGCGTCGACCCGACTCTTGTTAATCAGCAGCAATACAGCAGCGCAGATTGTAATGTGAATTGCTGCTCTTGGCCGCAAGCGGTACCTTACGAATAGCCAGCCGCTCAAGCTCTGCAGCCCTTCAGGAACCACATGGCTAAGGAGTATTTTATTGCTTGGAAAACCAGGAATTTCGATTCGAGACTGCTTCGTATGAAATCGAAAATTCTGTATCGCGTCGCCGCGAGTTTCGCAGCGTCGATCATTCTGCCGTTCATCACGATGGACGCAGCGCTTGCCGCTACTTATCCATCCAGACCCATACGGTGGATCGTGGCGTACCCCCCGGGCGGAACAACCGACATCATCGTTCGGCTGGTGGCACCAGAGCTCGGCAAACGTCTGGGTCAATACGTCGTGATCGAGAACCGCGCCGGTGGGGCGGCCATCGTCGGCACCCACGCTGCCGCGACGGCCGCACCGGATGGTTACACCTTGTCTGTGGGCTACATAACCACGCATGCCATCCATCCCGCGCTCATGAAGTCGTTGCCCTATGATCCGATCAAAGACTTCATACCGATCTCGCTGATGGCCAAGGCTCCCGTCATCCTCGTCGTGAATCCCTCATTGCCCGTGAAATCGATCAAGGAGTTGGTCGCGTACGCGAAGTCAAAACCCGGCCAGCTCAATAATTCGTCGCCCGGGAATGGCTCGCCGCCCCATCTAGCGGGAGAGTTGTTCAAGAAGCTCGCAGGCTTGGAGATCGTCCACGTCCCGTATAAAGGCTCGCCCGAGGCCCTGCAGGACACGATGACTGGAGCGGTCCAGCTTACTTTCGGCGGTGTCGCCACCGCGCTGCCTCATATCAGAGCGGGCAAGTTGAGAGCCCTCGGCATCTCGAGCCTGGAAACGTCCCCACTCGCTCCCGAAATCCCCCCGATTTCGCAGTCGGGGTTCCCCGGCTTTGAATCAACTTCGTGGTGGGGCCTGTCGGTCCGCTCGGGTGTGCCCAAAGACATCGTCACGAGACTCAACGCCGAAGTCGTGAAGGTCATTCAGCTGCCGGAAATTCGCGAACGCTTTGGCAGCCTTGGTGTGGTTCCCACCTCGAGTACGCCGGCACAGTTCGACGCATACATCAGGGCCGAAACGAAGAAATGGGGCGACCTGATCAGGGAATACGGAATCAAGATCGATTGACCAGGAGAAAAAATGAAAGCACGTAGCAGTGACGACGCCGAAATTTTCTACAAGATGTACGACTTCACGGATCCGTGGGCTTCTTCTGAGGCCATTATTCTCATGCACGGCGGCCGCGGCAATCACAAGCAGTGGTACAAGTGGATTCCGTTTCTGTCGGGGCAGTACCGCACGATCGCTGTCGACGCGCGCGGCCGCGGCGGGTCGACGGTGCCGCCGGTGGGTTACGCCTGGAACATGAAGCAGCTGTGCGAGGACATGATCGCGGTGCTGGACGATGCCAAGGTCGACAAAGTCCACTTCATCGGCAACTCGTTCGGGAGCCTCCTGGGCGAGGCCTTCGCGGCCACGTACCCGGACCGCACGCAAACGCTCACGCTCATGGCGCCCGCCTACCAGATGGCCGGGATGAAGGCGACGACGGACAGTTGGGTGAAGCAGATAAAGGAGCTTGGCTCACTCGAGTTCCACCGCCGCGAGATGCTCGTCATGTTCCCCAAGGGCACGGACCCCGCGCTGCTCGAATGGCAGGCACAGCAGATGGCGGCGGTGGATCCGGAGATCGTCGCCGACTTCATGGCCTTCACCCAGACCATCAACAACGCCGACCTGCTGCCGAAGATCAAGGCCCCCACCGTGCTCGTGGTGCCGGCGAAGAGCGATCGGTTTCCGCTGAGCGAGTCCGAGTACATCATGAAGCACATCCCGAACGCGCAGATGCTGCGCTTCGACGCGCCTCACAACATCATGCTGAACATTCCCGCGGGATTGCCTGAGAAAATTCTGGGTTTCCTGCGCGAGCACCGGGCGAAGTAATTCAATATGACCATCACGATCTACGGCTCAGGTGCGATCGGCGGCACCGTCGGCGCGTTCATGGCGAACGCAGGCGAGGACGTGCTCTTCGTCGACAAGGCGGTCGAGCACGTCGACGCAATGAATGCGACCGGACTGCGTATCAGCGGCTCGAAGTCGTTCGAGATCCCTGCCCGGGCCGTTCCTCCCAAGGACCTGAAAGGTCCTCTCGGGCTCGTCTTTCTCGCTGTGAAGTCGCAGGACACGGAAGCCGCGCTCGACACGATCGCGCCGCTCGCCGGCCGCGACACGGTGGTCGTGTCGCTGCAGAACGGCATGAACCCGCCGGTCATCGCGAAGCGTCTCGGCAAGGAGCGCGTGGTCGGCGCCTTCGTGAGTTTCCCCGCCGACTGGCAGGGCCCCGGCCATATCGAAAAGGGCGGCCTCGGCCACATCTGGATCGGCGAGCTCGACGGCCGGATTACCGAGCGCCTCTCGCGTATCGAGAAGCTCCTTTCGCATTCGGTGACCCCGCATATCACGGACAACATCACGGGCTACCTCTGGTCGAAGCAGATCGACTGCTCGCTGCTTTTTGCGCAGACGGTCGGCGACCAGACCTTCGCCGACACGTTCGGCAACGCGCGATATCAGCCGTTCCTGACGGCGCTCGTCGGTGAAGGCGTCGGTGTCGCGCTCGCGGCGGGCGTGAGGCTCGAGAGCTTCCGCTACTTCGAGCCGCTGAAGATGCGGCCGCGCACGCCTGCCGAAGAGAACGAGGCGCGGGCCGTGCTGAACCGTTTCGCCGACGCGACGCGAAACGACATCAAGGTTCGCTCGGGCCCCTGGCGCGATCTCGCGGTGCGTAAGCGCCCGACCGAAGTCGACTACATGACGGGCTGGGTCATCGGTGAGGGGCGTCGGCTCGGCGTCGCGATGCCGCTCAACGAAGCACTGGTGCGCCAGGTGAAGGAGCTCGAGCAAGGCACGCGCGAGCGGGGTCTGCACAACCTCGACGAGCTGGCGGAATTGCGGACGCAGCTGTACCCGACTTCCATGGGTCCTCATTAAAGAGAATCAAAATGCGAATTCCGAAGATCGTCGCCAGCGCTTTGTTCGCCATTGCACCGGTATTGGCTTTCGCACAAGACGCCTATCCCACCAAGCCGATAAAGATCATCGTTGCCTATCCGGCGGGCGGCGCTAACGATATCGTCGCGCGCGCTATCGCACAGGAGCTCGCCGCGGACCTCGGCCAGTCGATAGTGATCGAGAACAAGAGCGGCGCGGCCGGCATCGTCGGCGCCGATGCCGCGGCGAAGTCGCCGGCGGACGGCTACACGCTGTTCATGGCGGCGGGTGCACACACGCTGGCACCCAGCCTGTACACCAGCCTACCCTACGACATTGTGCGAGACTTCCAGCCCGTGAGCCTGGCGGCAACGGGCACCTATCTCCTGGTCGTGCATCCCTCGCTGCCGGCAAAGTCGGTGAAGGAGCTGATCGAGCTCGCGAAAGCGAAGCCCGGCGCGCTCAACTTCGCGTCCTCCGGCGTGGGCGCGCCGCCTCACCTCGCCGGCGTGATGTTCCAGAAGCTCGCGGGTGTGAGGCTCAATCACGTGCCGTATCGCGGCGATACGCCCGGCATCGCCGACTTGGTCGCCGGCCACGTCGAGCTTGCGTTTCTGTCGATCCAGCCGCTGATTCCACAGGTGAAGGCCGGCAAGCTGCGAGCGCTCGCCATCACCAGTGGCACGCGCTCGCCGGCGATCCCGGAGCTTCCGACCATCGCGGAGTCAGGGCTGCCCGGCTACGACATCGGTACGTGGTGGGGCCTGCTCGCCCCCGCGAAGACACCGCTGCCGATCGTCGGCCGTCTCGCCGCCGCGATGCGCAAGGCGACCGCCATTCCTTCCGTGAGGGAGCGCTTCGCTGGCGGCGGCATCGCTGCACAGAGCAATACGCCGAAGGATTTCGCGGCGATGATCAAGTCCGAGGTCGGGCGCTACCGGGAGCTTGCTTCCGCCGCCGGCGTGAAGCCGGAGTAGCGAGCTCCGGCTCCTTCAGCCACGGAAGGGCTGGCGCTGATCGTATTCACACGCGGCGTCCTCCATCGTGACGAAAACGCCGCCACCCTCGGCGACGGCCTTCAGGAGTTTCTCCAGCGCCATCATGCGATGGCCTCGGCCGATCACGTAGGGGTGGAAGGTGTACGTAAGCACGCCCCAATCGAAGTGCTCCTTCATGTACACGAAGTCGATGATCCAGTTCTCGATCACGTGGTTCGCGTTCATGAGTCCGGGCATGAGCTGCGTTTCCATGCGCAGGAACTCGAAGTGGGGGAAATCGTCGAGGCTCCACGCGATCGGCATCTCGATGAGACGTGTCGGCTTGCCGAAGCCGAGCGGCTTGTCGATTTCGACGACGTCGCCGTGCCGGCAGCGGTACGGCGTGTAGTCGTTTCCCATCAGGCTGCTCTCGTACACGAAACCGTGCTTGAGGAGCAGATCAACGGAGTTCGGCGATAGATCCCAGGACGGCGATCGGTAGCCGCGCGCAGACTTGCCGGTCAGCTTCTTGATCGTCTCGTTGCCGCGCACGAGGTTCGCCTCCTCCTGCTCTCGCGTCATCTTGTGCGGCGGCAGGTGCGTCCAGCCGTGGTGGCCGATCTCGTGTCCGGCCTTGAGCACCGCCTCGTTCTCCGCCGGATACGTCTCGATCGTGAAACCCGGGCTGAAGAACGTGCTCTTGACGCCGTACTTCTTGAGCAGATCGAGGATGCGCGGGATGGCCACGGGACCGAACTCGCCACGCGAGATGTAGTTCGGCGTCGTGAGGCCGCGCGCCATGAGCCCCGACATCGTATCGAAATCGAAGGTAACGCAAACGAGGAGACGCGCCATGTGCGGAATCCTTTTGAGTGTTTGTGATAGGTTCGTATTTTGCGGAATCTCCGGGAAACTAACATGAGAAAACTGCAGCTGCTGATCCTGGGTGCGGCGCTCGCGGGGCTCGCCCCTACCGGTTCGGCGCAGGAATATCCTGCGAAGACGATCCGGGTTATCACGCCATACGGCGCCGGCGGCGCTTCGGACATCGTCGTGCGCGCCGGCGTGGAGGCGATGTCAAAGGAGCTTGGCCAAAGCATGGTAGTGGAGAACCGCACCGGCGCCGGAGGAACAATCGGATTCGAGGCCTTCGCCGCGTCGGCACCCGACGGCTACACCTTGCTCGGCACGGCTAGCAGCCTGCACGGCATCGCCGCGGCGCTGTACACGGCCATGCTCAAGCGCGACCCGAACAAGGACATCGAGCCCGTCATCGTCTTCGCGAATGTCAGCAACATCCTCGTGGTCAGGCCATCGCTGCCCGTCAAATCCGTGAAGGACCTGATCGAGCTCGCCGGAAAGCAGCCGGGCAAGCTGACCTTCGTTTCGGCGGGTGTCGGCACCTCCGTGCACATGGGGGGTGAGCTGTTCAACAAGATGGCCGGCGTGCAGATGACGCACGTGCCGTACCGGAGCAGCGTCGCTGCGTTGGTCGACCTCATGGCCGACCGCGTGGACGTCATGTTCGACAACATCCCCTCGGCGCTCCCGCATGTGAAGGCCGGCAAGCTGCGGGCACTCGCCACCACCGGTGCCAAGCGTCCGGCGATCCTCCCGGAGCTGCCGACGATCGCCGAGCAGGGACTCCCGGGTTACGAAGCGGGCGTATGGATCGGCCTGCTCGCGCCGCTGGGTACGCCGAAGCCCATCATCGCGAAGCTGAATGCGGCGGGACAGAAAGCCGTCAAGACCCCGGAGTTCGTGAAGCGCATGAACGATCTCGGCTACGAGGTGATCGGCGGCACGCCGGAGCAGATGCGCGCAATGATCGACGCCGAGGTGAAACGGATGCACCCGATCGTGAAGGCCTCCGGCGCCAAACCTGAATAGAGGTTAGCCGATGAACCTTCCAAACAAGCGCATTGCGGTGGGTGGTTTCCTGCACGAAACCAACACCTTTCAACAGCAGAAGACGACCTACGCCGACTTTGCCGAGGCCGGCGACCGCACGCCGCTTACGCGCGGGCCAGAGGTGCTCGAGCGTTTCACTGGGGTGAATACTTCGATCGCGGGCGCGCTCGACGTGCTCAAGCCGACTTGCGCGACTCTGTTGCCGCTCCCGTGGACGTCGGCTACACCGTCGGGCTACGTCACCGAGGACGCGTTCGAGCGCATCGCAGGAATGCTCATCGAGGACTTGCGCGCCGCGCTGCCGGTCGACGGAATTTTCCTGAGCCTGCACGGTGCGATGGTCACCGAGCATTGCGAAGACCCCGAGGGCGAGCTGCTTGCGCGCGTGCGAGGCCTCGTCGGGCCGAACGTCCCGCTCGTCATAAGCCTCGACCTGCATTCGAACACAACGCCGCGCATGTTCGAGCTGACTGACGCCATGGTCGCCTATACGACTTATCCGCATGTCGATATGGCGGAAACCGGGTGCAAGGCAGCGCACCTTCTCGCGTCGCTCCTGACGCGCGGCACGCGTTTCGAAAAAGCCTACCGGCAGGTGCCTTACCTGATACCGCTCACCTGGCAGTGCTCGACGCTCGAGCCCTCCCGCTCGATCTACGCCGCGGCCGCTCGATTCGTCGACGAGCGCGTCGCGAGCACCTCGTACACGCCCGGCTTTCCCGCCGCCGACATTCGCGAATGCGGAGCCGCGGTCTTCACGTACGGCTGGGACCGCGACGCGACCGAAGCGGCCGCCGAATCGATCTACAGGATGGTCCTCGAAGCGGAGCCGCAGTACGCGGGGCGCCTGTATTCGCCCGACGAGGCGGTGCGCGAGGCGATGCGCCGGTCGCAGATTGCATCGCGCCCGATTCTCCTCGCCGATACCCAGGACAACCCGGGCGCCGGCGGCAGCGCCGATACGGTGGGATTGCTCGAGGCGCTGCTGCGCCAGCGCGCGGAAGGCGCGGTGATCGGCGTGCTGCACGACGCCGAGGCGGCGCGCGCGGCGCATGCCACAGGGCCGGGCAAGACGTTGACGGTGGGTGTCGGCGCGAAGTCCGGCGCGTCGGGCGAGCGGCCAGTCGTGCAGCCCTGGATGGTGGAGCGCCTCGGCGACGGCCGCATGACCTGCCACGGACCGATGATGACCAATTGGAAACTCGCGCTCGGCCCGATGGCTCTGCTGCGCTCGGGCGGCGTGCGCGTCGTCGTCTCCACCAAGAAAGTGCAGGCGATGGATCAGGAACCGTTCCTTCATCTCGGCGTCGACCCGCGCACGGAGCGCATCGTTGCGCTGAAGAGCTCGGTTCACTTCCGCGCCCACTTCGAGCCGATCGCTGAGGACGTCCTCGTTGTCGAGTCTCCTGGAGCGATGATCGTCGACCCGGTGAAGCTCCCCTTCAAGCGGTTGCGCCCTGGGGTGCGCATGCGCCCGCTCGGGCCGACGTTTCCTCTCGGCCGATGAACAGACTGTCTGGAAGAGTGGCGCTTATCACGGGCGGCGGCGACGGCATCGGTCGCGCGGCGGCGCTCGCCTTCTCGCGCGAAGGCGCGAAAGTCGCGATCGCCGAGATCAATGCGCCGCGCGGCCGCGAAGTCGCGGAGCTCGTCGGCGCGCAGGGCGGCGAAGCGCTCCTGGTCGAGACCGACGTGACATCCGAAGACAGCGTGCGTGCCGCTGTCGAAGCTGCCGTCGCCCGCTTCGGCAAACTCGACACGCTCTTCAACTGTGCCGGCGGCTCCGTTCCGGGTGACAAACCGGTGACCGAGCTCGACTTTTCGGTGTTCGAGCACACCATCGGCCTCGACCTCAAAGGCACGATGCTCGTCTGCAAACACGCGGTCCCGAGGATTGCCGCCGCGGGCGGCGGCGCGGTGATCAATATGTCCTCGGGCGCAGCGCTGCGGGGCGCGAACCCGGCGCAGGTGTACACCGCCGCCAAAGGCGCGATCGTGTCGCTCACCCGCAGCATGGCGGGCACCTACGCGAAGGACAACGTGCGGGTGAACTGCATCTGCGCCGGCCGGATCAACACGGCGCGCGTGCGCCGCACCTACGGCCTGCCCGGCCGCGCCGGCGGCGTAGCCGACCCGCAGGACGCGAGTGGCCAGGTGAAGATGTATCCGTTCTGGGTCGGCGAGCCCGAAGACATCGCGAACATCGCGCTCTTTCTCGCCTCGGACGAATCCAGAATGATCACGGGCGCGGCCATCGCGGCAGACGGCGGCCGTTCGGCCTACTGAAGAGGAGGATTAGACGCAATGCCATTGAGTAGCGTGATGCACAACATGACCGCAAGCGATGGGCTGAAGCTCGCATATTCCGTCGACGACTTCACGGATCCGTGGGCACCCGCCGAAACGCTGATCCTCATTCACGCCGCGATGGGAAGCTCGCGGCGTCTGTACAAGTGGGTTCCGATCCTCTCCCCTCATTTCCGGGTGGTGCGGCCCGATATGCGCGGGCATGGACAGACCGAGATTCCGGGGCCGAATCAGCTCTCGCTCACGCGCCTCACGCAAGACGTAATCGAGCTCGCGGATCAACTCGGCGTCGACCGTTTCCATCTGGCGGGCTCCTCCGCGGGGTCTATCGTTGCCATGCGCACTGCGATCGACTTTCACGATCGCGTACTGACGGTTGCCAACTTCGCGTCGACCCCGGGATTGAAGGGGTCGAACACGCAGATGGACAAGTGGGTCGCGAAGATCAAGGCAAAGGGCTTCAAAGCCTTTCTGGAGGAAACGATCGACGAACGGTTTCCGAACGTTCAGGACAAGGGCTTCCTCAAATGGTTTGTCGAGGAGTCTTCAAAGACTGACGTCGAGCTTTTCTCGCGCTTCGGCCCGATGATGAAGGAGGTCGATTACACGGACGAATTACACAAGATAAAATGCCCGATGCTGAATGTCCTGCCCGGCCATGATCCGCTCGGGTCGAAAGAACAATACGAGGTCTACAAGAAGCACGTGCCTCACAGTGAATACGTCTGGTATGACGGACTGCCACATAACATCACAGACTCTGTACCCGAGCGTTGCGCCGCCGATCTGCTCGCCTTCCTGCTGAAGCACCGCAAAGCTTCGTAGCCGGTGTAATCAACTATTCGCCTTCGTGTGCCGCACCACGTCCGCGTGCGTCGCGAACCAGATTCCGTCGTGCGACTTGATGTGCTGGATCAACGCCTCGAGCAGCGGCATCCGCGAGCGGTGCCCGATGTGGTGCGGATGCATCGTGAGCTGAAAGACGCCGCCCTCGGCATACGCTGCGTCGAATTCCGTTCTGAAGATTTCCAGCACCGCTGAAGGCGGCGTGTAAGGTCGAAGTGCTGCGAAGCGATCCATGTTGAAGTACACCGCGTCGTCTCGGATCCACTCGACCGGGAGCTCCACGACGCCCGTGGCCTCGCCGTCGAGGGTGAGCTCGTAGCAGTCGTCGTCGGCCATGAGCGAGCTGTCGTAAATGAGGCCCATGTCGCGCGTAATCGCCAGCGTATGTGGGCTGAAATCCCATGACGGCGTGCGAATGCCGACGGGACGCTGCCCGCTGATTTTCTCCAGCGCGTCCGCGGCTCGCATTTGCAGATCGCGTTCGGCGTCTTCCGGCAGCACCGAATTGCGCTCGTGGATCCAGCCATGAATCGCGATCTCGTGGCCGTCAGCCACCACGCGGCGCTGCTCATCGGGATACAGCATCGCGGCGACGGCAGGCACGAAGAAGCTGGCGGGCACCGAGTACTTCGCAAGCAGCGCGAGAATCCGCGGCACACCTTGGCGATTGCCGTACTGGCCCTGGCTCAGGCGGCCGATCGATTTGCCGCCCTGGCGCAACTCGCCCGTGTCGTGGTCACTGTCGAAGGAGAGCGCGACCGCGCAACGCGCGCCGCCGGGCCACGACGCAGGCTTGAGCCGTCGGCCCGCGCGCACCCGCTCGACGATCGCGCGCCACGTCGCTTCCGGCCATTGCCAGGGCTCGAGTGCTGCAGACGAATGCGGCGCGACGACCGACATGACGATCTCCTTTAGAGGAAGCGGGCCTGAGACGGGCAGAACGTGTCCGATTATCCGCCGCGCGGAGGTCGACCCGAAAAATAGACAAGCTTTCAATAGCCGCTTCTGGCCGATTGCACTCCTTGGAATCGAGACGGTGGTGCGTACACGGCATTCAGCGCGCTATCGATAACTCTATGTTATCGACTGTTGTGCCCTCTATGACACGCCACTGGAGACCTCGGCATGAATCTCCAGCATGAGCGTATCGCCGCGCTGTGCACGAAGCTCAAGCTGGAGCGCATCGCCCCGGAGTGGCCGCCGCTTGCGGAGCAGGCGGCACGCGATGAAGCGAGCTTCGCCGAATTCCTGGAACGACTGCTCACAATCGAGGATGAGGCCCGTGCCGAGCGCCAGCGTCAGACGCTGCTCAAGCTAGCGACCTTGCCGGCGATCAAGACGCTCGAACAGTATGACTTCGGCTTCGCGAGCGGCGCACCGCGCCCGCAGATCCAGGAGCTCGCGGCCTGTCGTTCGTCGAGCGCACCGAGAACGTCGTGCTGCTGGGCCCGACCGGCGTGGGCAAGACCCACATCGCCACGGCACTTGGGTATCGCGCAGCGATGGCGGGCATCACGTGCGCTGCTTCGAATTCATGGGCGGCGTGGCACACTTCGAGAATTTTACGCATGGCTCTCCGAGGGGCAGGCATCCCGCTTCTCCAAAAAAATCGGAGAGGCCCTAATGGAAATCCAGCGCAAACCCGGCTTGCGATTCCGTTTGATCGTGACCGCCGATTCCGCACCGTGACCGTCGATTCGGCCGCAGCCTAAAACCGGTCACCTTCGATCGGAATTCGCAGTCACGTTCGATCGGAATTCGCGGTCACGGTGGTCCGGAATACGCAACGTTTTGATCAATGGTGCGTAAGAACTGCAGGAACTCGCTGCTGCGATGACGCCGATGCAACTCTCCAATGACCTTGCCGGTGGCAAGGTCGAGTGCCGCGAACAACGTGGTCGTACCGTGGCGCACATAGTCATGACTGCGTCGCTCGGCCACGCCAAAGGACAGCGGCAACAGCGGCTGTGTGCGATCAAGCGCCTGAATCTGCGACTTCTCATCGACACACAACACCACCGCACGGGTGGGCGGCGACAAATACAAACCGACGATGTCGCGCACCTTGTCGATGAACAGCGGATCGGTCGAGAGCTTAAAGGTCTCAGCACGATGGGACTGCAGGCCGAACGCCCGCCAAATGCGGAATATCGCCGTTTGATTCAATCCCGTCGCCTGGGCCATCAAACGCGTGCTCCAGTGTGTCGCCTCCCGCGGCCTGCGCTCCAGCGTCATCGCTAGAACCGCTTCGACCTTCGCGTCCGTAAGCTTGCGCGGCTGTCCAGGACGCGGTGCATCGAGCAATCCATCCAGCCGCTGATCGATAAACCGTCGCCGCCATTTGCCTACTGTTTGCAAGGTCACGCCCAAACGCTCCGAAACTTCCGTATTCGTCGCCCCTTGTGCACACGCCAGCACGATGCGCGCTCTGAGCGCCAGTGCTTGCGCCGTAGTACGACGTCGCGCCCATTCCTCCAGCCGATTGTTCTCTTCAATCGTCAGCGTCAATTGCGGCAGTGGCCGTCCCCTCATAGCGGTCTCCCTTCGTTGACCTTACTATGAGACAGTGGACTCGCATATTAGTTGTACGATTTAAGGAATCAGGACACTAGGGCCTGTACACAATCAATTGATGTCGGTACATTCTGGTCTTTCCGACGAGGCTGGAGCCGATGCGAAAGATGTTGCGAAATGACCAGTGGGAACGCATGGAGCACTTACTGCCAGGCAAAGCCAGCGACTGCGGCGTCACGGCGAAGAATAACAGGCTGTTTGTGGAAGCCGTTCTCTGGATTGCACGCACGGGCAGTCCGTGGCGCGATCTGCCCGGGTCGCTGGGCAACTGGCACAACGTGTATACGCGCTTCTCGCGGTGGGGTAAGACAGGTGTGTGGCAACGTGTCATCGACGCGCTCGGTACGGATGCTGATCTGCAATCGCTGTTGCTGGACAGCACCATTGTTCGCGCCCATCAGCATGCGGCTGGCGCCCAAAAAAAGAAGGCGCACAAGCGATCGGACGCTCGCGCGGAGGGTTGAGCACCAAGATTCATATGGCGAGCGATGCGCTGGGTAACCCGGTGCGTTGGCAACTGACCGGCGGCGAAGTCCATGACATTACACAAGCTCCAGCGCTCATTGAAGGCTTGGATGCCGAACAGGTGATTGCAGACAAGGGTTATGACTCCGATGCGTTCATTGCCGTTATCCAAGCCAGCGGCGCGCAACCTGTCATCCCGTCCCGCAAGAACCGCCTTGCCCCGCGTGCCTACGACCGCCATACCTACCGCGAACGACATCTGATTGAGTGCCTGTTCAATCGTCTCAAGCAATTTCGACGCATCGCCACTCGTTATGAAAAACTCGCGCGTAACTTCTTATCCATGCTCAATATCGCCACCGCCTACGTATGGCTAGCGTGATTGTTAACAGGCCCTAATCACCCCCTTGGGAAAAACCGAGATCCTTATGCCCGCGAGGTCCTTCAGATTGGTCAGGTCGTACTTGTCTGGCTGATCAGGATCAAAGGTTGCACCCTCTTGACGCCTTCGCAATGAGTCAATCGCACTTGGGCATTCCTTTATCCGCCACTTGACCGCTATGCG
>JAQGNH010000176.1 GCA_028291945.1 Betaproteobacteria bacterium | reverse complement strand
AGGGCATGCCGGCGGTGGTCGTCGCGACCGAGCAGTTCGACAAGCTCGCGAAGGTCATCATGCGATCGCAGAACGTTCCCGAGTCGATCGCCATCATGGTGAAAGGAAATCCCGAGTACATCTCGGTAGAAAAGCTCGAGCACGTGTGCGACGAGGTGGTTGAAGACGTGCTCGTGCGGCTCACGCGCGCACACGCGAGTTGAGATGCCGTAAAGCAGTTTTTTCAGGAGGCGATATGCATTTCCTGGTCATCAGTACGCCCAGAGCCGAAAAACCTTCGGCTGCGCGCGAAGGGCAGAAGCAATGGTGGGAGTGGATCAATCCGTTGATCGAACGTGGCACGGCCAAGCACGTCTATACCAAGCTCGGACGCGGCGCGGTGATCATATTCGACGTCGATTCGCACGAAACCCTGCACAAGCTCGTCAATCAGTGGAACGAATGCGTGCCGGCCACCTTCGAGGTCGAAGCCCTGCTTCCCAAGGAACATCAGGAACGGATCGCGGCGGCCGGCACCAACCCGATGAGACTTTGATGCACGCGCCGCTGCAAGCCGGCTCGCGAGATGCTGTCCCACGAGGCCTTGTGGCGTAATCTCCCCTCCAGGGCTACGGATACATCGCCCAACCTACGCGATCGGTCTGTGCCTTGAAGAAATGCCCGTTCGTGCTGGTCACGAAGACTGTCGTCATGTCGGGACCGCCGAAACAGACGTTGGTGGGTCGGTTCGCCGGCACCGGATGCGTTTCCAGCACGCGCCCCGTGGGTGAGAACACGTAGAGCATGGGCCCCGAGCCGCTCGCGTAATAGCCCGCGGTCGCGATGATGTTGCCTTCGGCGTCGAGACACATGCCGTCGATGCCGCGATGAACACCCCGCGCGTCCTCGCCCCAGGTGAAGAGCGCGTCATACGTGCCGAGGCTGCCGTCTTCCTTGATCGGGTACGCGCGCAACTGCCGTGGTATACCCAGCGTGGCGCCGCTCTCCGCGACGTACAGCGTTCTCTGGTCTTGCGACACCAGAATGCCGTTGGGCTGCGTGCAATCGAAAGTGACGCGCGTTACGGTGTACTTGCCGTCTTTCTGCGGATCGGCGCGCAGCACCTCACGGTTATCGAGCTCGGTGACTTCAGTCTTGTCCCAGTTGCCCTCGTTGATGGGATTGGTAAACCAGATGCGGCCTTTGCGATCGATGGCGAGATCGTTCGGCGTGTTGAGCTTCTTGCCGTCGATGCGATCGGCGACGACGACATTCTTGCCATCGGGATCGAAGCGCACGATCGCCCGCCCGCCCGAGCAGCAACCGAACAATCGCCCATTCTCGTCGAATGCGAGACCGTTGGTCCGGTTAGTGCCGGTGCGCCATTCGTCGATCGCGTTCGTTTTGGGGTCGTAGCGCATGATGCGATTCTTGCGGATCTGAGTGAAGAGAATCTGCTCGCCATTCCATACCGGACCTTCGGTGATGAACTGTTCTGTGTCCGGTTTGGTCAGCAGCTCGAATTTCCAGGCCATGTCGTTTTCCCATGTTGAGGTGCATTGAAACTATGCGTGCTCGCAACAAGCAGCCCGCATAGATGCTCCGAATGATACGCCGCCCGCATCGCGACTGAGCCGCGCGACTCGCGCAGTAGAATAGTCGCGTCTACGCCAGCGAGCTCGTCGCGGCCGGGAGGGAGGATAAAACGAGATGGAGCAACGCGCCGAATTCGATTTCATCGTGGTGGGTGCCGGCAGCGCCGGATGCGTCCTCGCGAACCGGCTGAGCGCATCGGGGCGTCACAGCGTGCTGCTGCTTGAGGCGGGCGGAGAAGACGACGATCGGTGGATCCACATTCCGCTCGGGTATGGCAAACACTTCCGCAACCCGAAGGTGAACTGGCTGTTCGTGAGCGAGGCGGACGAGAAGACCGGCAGTCGCGCTATCGGGCAGCCGCGCGGCAAGGTGCTCGGCGGCACGAGCTCGATCAACGGGATGGTGTACGTCCGCGGCCAGCATGAGGACTACGATGACTGGCTCGATCTCGGCAACGCGGGGTGGGGCTACAGGGACGTGCTGCCGTACTTTCGCAAGGCCGAGGACAACCAGCGCGGCGCGAACGAGTATCACGGCGTCGGCGGGCCGCTGTCGGTATCCGACCCGACCGATACTCATCCGCTCTGCGACGCTTTCCTCGACGCAGCCGTCGCCAGCGGCTATCCGCGCAATGCCGATTGCAACGGCGCGCAGCAAGCCGGCTTCGGCTACAACCAGGTGACGCAGCGACGCGGCCGCCGGTGCAGCACCGCCGTCGCGTATCTGCGGCCTGCACGGAGCCGCGCGAATCTCACCGTCGCAACCGATGCACACGCGACGCGAATCATGTTTTCGGGCAAGCGGCGCGCAATCGGCATCGAATATTTGCAGGGCGGGACGAAGAAGACCGCGAATGCGAGAGGTGAAGTCCTGCTCGCAACCGGCGCGTTCGGTTCGCCGCAGCTCATGCAGCTTTCGGGGCTCGGACCTGCCTCATTGTTGAAGGAATTCGGCATTCCCGTTGTCGCCGACATGCCCGGCGTCGGCGCGAACCTCCAGGACCACTACAACGGCCGCCTCGTCTTCGAGTGCACGGAAGATTTCACGCTGAACGACGTCGTGGCGAGTCCGCTGAGGAAGTTGCGAGAGGGGCTGCGCTACTACTTGTCGCGAAGAGGCTTTCTTACCATGGGTGCGTCGACGGCGACAGGATTCGTATCGACGGATCCATCGGTCTCTCGGCCCGATGTCCAGATCGGCCTCGTCGTCTACAGCACGGACAAGTTCGGGGATACGCTGCATCCGTTCTCAGGCTTCACGATGCTCGTGAGGATGCTCAAACCCGACAGCCGCGGAACCGTGCTCATCAAGAGCGCCGATGCGCTCGAGGCGCCGTCGATCCGGCCGAACTATCTCTCTGAGCCCAAGGATTGCGAGGTTCTAGTCGCGGGAATGAAAGTCGCCCGACGTCTCGTCGATGCGCCGCCGCTGCGGCACTACGTCGCGCGCGCGCACGAACCCGCGCAGCCGTTCACAAACGACGACGAATGGCTGCAATACCTCCGCACGCGCGGCGGCATCAGTTTTCATCCCGTCGGCACGTGCCGCATGGGCGTCGACGCGGACGCGGTCGTCGACGAGCGCCTGCGCGTTCGCGGAATCGATGGCTTGCGCGTCGTCGACGCGTCGATCATGCCGACGCTCGTGTCCGGCAATACGAACGCGCCCACGATCATGATCGGAGAGAAAGGCGCTGACATGATTCTGCAAGACGCTCATTAAATGGGGTCAGGTCCGGGACCTGACCCCATTTCTTTTCACTTATCGGCGCGCGGCATGCCGGCGTCGATGGCGACCTTCGTCCACTTGGCGATCTCGGCCGGGATGATCTTGCGCATTTCCTCGGGCGTCTTGATGTCGACCACCGCCCCCATCGCGGCCATCTGCTTCTGTGTCTCGGGTAAATTGAAGTAGCGGACGATCTCCTCGTGCAGTTTCATGACGATCGGGCGCGGCGTGCGCGACGCGGTGGCGATCGAGTACCAATTTGCGCACTCGTACCCCTTGATGCCTGACTCGTCGAGCGTTGGGATGTCGGGGAGCATATCCACGCGCTTGACGCTGCCAACCGCGAGGGCTTTGAGTTTTCCCGCACGCAGTTGCGGCAGCACCGCGGCGCTCGCCTGGAATGCAGCGTGAGTCTGGCCTCCAATGACATCCATCATCGCCGGATAACCGCCTTTGTAGAGCACAATGTTGAATCTCTCTCTCGAAAGGCTCGTGAAGAGCGCGGTCGCGAAGTGCAGAAAGCCGCCCGAGCTCGAGAACACGATCTCTCCCGGTTTCGCGCGTGCTGCCGCAATGAGCTCCTTGACCGAGTTGACCGGCAACAGAGGTCCGACGGTGAGAACGAGGAAGCTCGTTCCGATCTTCGAGACAAACTCGAGCGCGGTGAGCGGATCGTACGGCAGCTTCATCGTGACCGGATTCATCGTGTACGCCGACGATATGATGATGAGCGTGTAACCGTCGGGCTGCGCTTTCACCGCGAGCTCAGTGCCGATGATGCCTTCCGCCCCGGCGCGGTTGTCAACGATGACGGGCTGGCCCCACACCTGCTGGAAATCCGTCCCCACCATACGCGCGAGGATGTCGTTCGTGGCGCCGGGCGCGAACGGAACGATCAAGCGAATCGGCTTGTCCGGGTATGCCTGCGTCGAAGTTTTGGAAGCCGCCTGACCCGGCGCAGCACTCGCAGGCATAAGTGCGATACATGCAGCGACCGCGGAGATCAGTCTCTGGAACATGATGCACACCGTCGACGAAGAAAAACGAGGTCGGGTCCGCTTCCACTAAATCAGGACCCGACCTCGGTGTCACGCGGGCTGCAACTCCACTGATTTGCCTCTCACGGTGATGCTCAAGCCCGCCGCCTTGTCCGCCTTCTGGAAGTCGGCCTCGGTGAATCCGTACACGTTTGCGCCGCCCATCAGGATCTTCGCGGCAGTGTCACGCGAGCAGTTCTTCAGGACGTTGTTCGCCACGTTGGGGAAGTTCGAGTCGAAGTGCGGATAATCCGTCGAGACGCACATCCGGTCCGCTCCAATCAGGCCTGCGGTTGCCTCGATCTCCGGTTCGCTGCCTTCGACCGCGGCCCAGCAGTTGCGGCGGAAATATTCTCTCGGCGTGAGCGCAAGATACGGCGCGTGTGATTCGCGATACTGCGGATAGTCGTTTTCGATGCGCGAGAGGAGCCCGGGCACCCAGGAGTTCTGCGATTCGAGGAATGCCACCCGAAGCTTCGGATGGAATTCGAATACGCCGCCAATGATCATCGCGATGAGCGCCTGCTGCATCTCGATCCAGTGGGCGGCCACGTGCCGGTAGAAGCGATTCTCGCCGTAAAGCTCGATCATGTGCGAGTACTTCGCACTGACGCCTTCGTGGAATCCCCATGTCACGTTCAATTCTTCGTGCGCGCTGTAGAGCGGATCCCAATAATTGGAGTGCCAGTAGCGGCCATTCAGGAGATTCGGGCGGATGAAGGATCCCACGGCGCCGAGCTCCCTCACGCACCGCACGAGCTCGCGACAGGCGAGATGCACGTCGTGCATGGGAAGCATCGCCACGAATTTCAGGCGCTCGGGGCTGTACTGGCAGAACTCGTGGATCCAGTTGTTGTACGCCTCACAGATCGCAAGCGAGAGGCGGGGCTCGATCCCGTTGCGCCCGAGCAGTCCGAGTCCTGTGGTTGGATAGAGCACCGCGATGTCGACGCCCTCCATCGCCATGCCCATGACCTGCGCTTCGGCGTTGTAGTCGCGCTCGATCGCGAAGTCGAGCCGGTCCGTCTCCTGGAGCCGCGACCCCGAAAGTGGCGAAATGACTTTCGTCGCGCCGGAGCGCAGCCGCTTCCGGTATTGCTGCAGATCGACATCAGACGTGGGCTCGCCGTCGATGAGTATCGTGCCAGCCGGGCCGCGATTGGGACGGCCGTCTGCGCCCACTCTCACACTGACGCGGTCCTTGAACTTCGGATCGAGGTACCGCTCGAAGAGATCCGGCGGTTCCATGACGTGCATGTCAGAGTCAACGAAGCGGAGATTGTCTTTCATCGGAACCTCCTGCAGAAAAAATCGGGAAAAATCAGGAAAAATCAGGGTCAGATCCACATTAACCGAAAGGGAAATGTGGACCTGACCCCGATTATCAGGCGTTGTGCGCGTGGTAGTAGGTATTGCGCGCCACCTTGCCGGGCAGCGCGCCCGTGTGCTTGCCGTCCTCCAACAGGACTTCACCATTGACGATCGTCGCCATGATGCCGGCCGCCGGCTCCTTCACGCGCCAGCCGTTTGCCGGGAAATCGTGCACGATACTTTCCGGAAGCGGGC
>JAQGNH010000169.1 GCA_028291945.1 Betaproteobacteria bacterium | reverse complement strand
CCACAGCTTGTTGCAGAAGTTCCGGTAACCTTCGCAGCGGTTCAGGTCGAAGTTGATGTTGCGGCCCAGCGATGCATAGCTTGCCATCGTGAAGCGCAATGCGTCGGTGCCGAACGCGGGAATGCCGTTCGGGAATTCCTTGCGTGTGGCTTTCGCGATGCTCTCGGCCTGTTTCGGATTCATCAGTCCGGCGGTGCGTTTGGCAACCAGCGTTTCGACATCGATGCCGTCGATCAGGTCGATCGGATCGAGCGTATTGCCCTTCGACTTCGACATCTTCTGGCCGTTGGCATCGCGCACGAGGCCGTGCACATACACCTTCTCGAACGGGACCTTGCCGGTAAAGTGGGTGGTCATCATGACCATCCGCGCCACCCAGAAGAAGATGATGTCGAAACCGGTGACTAGAACCGAAGAAGGTAGATAAAGATCGAGCGCTGCGTTAGAGCGATCGGGGTACTCGGCTGTCCAGTCAAGCGTCGAGAACGGCCAAAGCGCCGAGGAGAACCACGTGTCGAGAACGTCCTCGTCCTGGCGCAGCTCGCTTTTCGCGGCGGCCTTGCTATGGACGGCACGGCGGAATTGCTCCTCCGCTTCATCTCGCGTGCGAGCGACATAGACGTTACCTTCCCCATCGTACCAGGCAGGAATACGATGTCCCCACCACAGTTGACGCGAAATGCACCAGTCCTGGATGTTTTGCAGCCACTGGTTGTAGGTGTTCGTCCAGTTTTCAGGCACGAACTTGATTTCACCCGTAGCCACTGCGTCCAGCCCGCGTTGGGCGAGCGATTCCATCTTCACGAACCACTGGTCGGTGAGCATCGGCTCAACGACGGCGTCCGTGCGGCCGCAGCGCGGCACCATCAGTTTGTGAGGCTTCACCTCGGCCAGGAGACCTTGCGCTTCGAGCTCCGCAACGATCATCCGACGCGCCTCGAAGCGGTCGAGCCCGCGATAGCGTTCAGGCGCGTTCTGATTCACTTTGGCCTCGAGCGTCAAAATGTTGATCGGCTCGAGCTTGTGGCGAACGCCTATCTGGTAGTCGTTGAAGTCGTGGGCCGGTGTGATCTTGACAGCACCGGTTCCGAACTCAGGATCGACGTAGGCGTCGGCTATTATCGGAATCGCGCGGTCAGTGAGCGGCAGCGCGACGCGTTTGCCGATGAGACGGCGGTAACGCTTATCGTCAGGATGAACCGCTACTGCAACGTCCCCCAGCATCGTCTCAGGCCGCGTCGTCGCGACTATGACATGCCCCGACCCCTCTGCGAGCGGATAGCGCACGTGCCACAGCTGGCCTTGTTCCTCGTGTGATTCGACTTCCAGATCGGAAACGGCGGTCTGCAGAACCGGGTCCCAGTTGACGAGGCGTTTCCCGCGGTAAATAAGGCCCTGCTGGTGCAGCCGCACGAACACTTCGGTCACGACGCGTGAAAGTCCTTCGTCCATCGTGAAGCGCTCGCGTTCCCAGTCGCATGAGGCCCCGAGGCGCCGCATCTGCCGCGTGATCGTCGAGCCGGATTGTTCCTTCCACTGCCAGACGCGCTCCACGAAAGCATCGCGGCCGATGTCGCGCCGTGACACACCCTGCGCTTGCAGCTGCCGCTCGACGACGATCTGTGTGGCGATTCCGGCATGGTCGGTGCCCGGCTGCCACAGCGTGTTGTAGCCGCGCATGCGGTGATAGCGGGTCAGCGCGTCCATCAACGTATGCTGGAAGGCGTGCCCCATGTGCAGCGTGCCGGTCACATTCGGCGGGGGGAGCAGAATGCAGTAACTGTCAGGATTCGCGGGGTCGAGGCCTGCCCTGAAATAGCCGCGCTGCTCCCACAGCGGATACCAGTGAGACTCGATCGCGGCAGGATCGAAACTCTTCGCAAGGTCCGCGGCTGCGGCGGCTGGATCAGAGGAAGGCGAGCTCATGGCAGAGGGCGGCATCGATGCATTTTCTTCAGATGATTGATATTCCGCCGAGGTTTGCGGCAGCGCAAGCTGATCCCTGAGCGCATGCTCCACCGACGCCCGTATGAGATCGCTGATGTTTCCCTGAATCTCCTGGGTCATATGCTGAAGCGCGGAATTCAGCGCAGCGCCAATGTCTGGGATGAACTGCTCGCGCACTACATCTGCAATGCGGTCGTCCAGATCCTTTCGCAGCTTTTCGCTGTGTTGCAGATTCTGATTCTGCACGCGGGAAATGACTTGCATTCCCGGCGCCACGTTTTCCGCTGTTGGCACCAGGGAGGTGTCAGCCGCTGCTGGAATGAGTGCGGGGTCCGGCGCGATATCAGTCAGGACCGGGATATCGTCTTCTTCGAGCAGGTGTGGATCGCTTGCATCCGATTCGGGCCGAGTCGACGACGGCGCATCCTGCTGACGGTGCCGTGCGAGAAGCGCATCGGCGCGTGCAATGATCTCGTCGCTGCCATCGCTGGGGGGCTTCCTGGTCTTTCTGTCGCCACTACTCATATCGATTTATGCGTTTGCTGACGCGCCGAGATCGTGCGTGCGGATATCGTACCCGCGATCGCGATAGAACTTGTATCGGTCACGTGCACTGCGGCGGTCTTCAGGATCTACGCTCACGATTTCGATCAACCGCTCGAAACGGCCAAAGTAGGGCGGCCATTCCTCACGCAGATTCAGCAGCACTTGATCATGCACAGGCTCATCGCCGCGGTGATCCACGATGACCGGAGTCATCGCCACCAGGGAATCGCCCGATGCACAGTGCGGAATGAAACCGGTCGGTGGGGTAACCCACAGCAAACGATCGAGACGCTGCGCAGTTTCGGCGTCAGGACAGCACACAAACATCTTGTGCCCTCGTCCATGGGCTTTGGCGACGATACGACATGCCGTATGAAGCTTGTCGTCGACGTTCGTATAAAAATCGATCTGGGTCATCGGGTTGATGCCGCCGCGTTAACAACGCGTGAACCGGGCTGCTATGACGCGGTGCCGTACGCGATCAAGCCTTGCCGGCACGCCCAAGCAGGAACTGTATGAGCAAAGGCACAGGCCGCGCGGTTGCGCCCTTCTCTTTGCCGGAGCGCCACGCGGTGCCCGCGATGTCGAGATGTGCCCACTTGTATTTGCGTGCAAAACGCGCGAGGAAACACGCTGCCGTCACGCTTCCTGCAGGCCGACCGCCGATGTTGGCAAAATCAGCGAAGTTACTTTTCAGCTGATCCTGATAATCATCCCAGAGCGGCATGCGCCATGCTCGATCGTGGGCAGCGTCAGCGGCTTTCAGCAACTCCTCAGCAAGTCGGTCGTCATTGGAGAAGAGGCCGGAAGCAACGTGCCCCAGCGCGATCACGCAGGCACCCGTGAGGGTCGCGATGTCGATGACTGCGGCCGGTTCATATCGCTCTGCATAGGTCAGTGCATCGCACAGAATCAGGCGCCCTTCGGCATCCGTATTGAGAATCTCCACCGTCTGACCCGACAGACTCTTGACGATATCTCCGGGCCTCGTTGCATGGCCGCCGGGCATATTCTCCGTGGTCGGTATCAGCCCGACCACGTTCAGCGCGAGCTTCATTTCGCCCACCGCTTTCAGCGTGCCGAGGACGGTGCCGGCTCCGCTCATGTCGTACTTCATCTCGTCCATCTCGGCTGCGGGCTTGATGGAAATACCGCCTGTGTCGAACGTAACGCCTTTGCCGACCAGCACGACCGGTTTCGCGTCTTTGGCTGCGCCGCGATGCTCGAGCACGATGAACTTTGGCGGCTCGTGGCTGCCTTGAGCAACTGCTAACAGTGTCCCCATACCCAAACGCTGCATGTCCTCGCGCTCGAGTACCTGGACTTTCATACGGTAGCGCTTCGCAAGATCGCGAGCCTGGGCCGCGAGGTAGGCCGGTGTGCACACGTTGGGTGGCAGATTGCCGAGATCTTTTGTGAGCGCCATCCCGTCGGCGATCGCTGCACCTTGTTGCGCGCCGAGTTCCGCTTTGCGCGAGTCCGCTTTGTCTCCGGCTGCGAGCGTGATCTGTTCGAGCACGGGCCCTGCAGTCTCCCTCCGGCTTTTCATTGCGTCGAAACGGTAGACCGTTTCACGTGCGATTATCACTGCTTGCCGCGCGCTCCACGCCGCGTCGTGTCCTTTGACATCGAGCGCGGTCAGGTGCAATTCGACGTCGCGTGTGCCCGTTCCATTGAGAGTCCGAATGGCCGCCGCGATCGCTTCACGGTACTGGCGTGCGCCGAACTCCGTTTCTTTACCCAATCCGACCAGCAGCACGCGTTCGGATGCGACGCCGGGCACGTTATGAAGCAGCAGCGTGCTTCCGCTTTTTCCCGCCATGTCGCCGCGTCGTACGATCGCGGCCAAGTAACCCTTTGCGGCTTCGTCAATTCGTGATGCAGCTAGGCTCAACTTGCGCGATTCGAATACGCCGACGACTGCGCAGCCCGTTTTGGTCCGCCCCGGCTGCACAGCTTTTATGCTAAATTCCAAAATCTGCTCCTGTGCGGAAGTGTAGTTATATAGCTGATTATCCGCACATCGTTCGCCAAAAGCAAAGCCTCGATGATCTTCCACAAGGCGCTGGTGCGCGAGTTCGCGAACACTGCGCTCGCAGTGTTTTTCGTCTTGCTCGGCATCACGCTCACGACACAGCTCGTCAAGCTGCTTGGGCAGGCCGCGACCGGTCTGATCACGTCCACGGGCGTTCTCGCGCTGCTCGGCTTCACGCTCGTCAATTATCTTGCAGTGCTGCTGTCACTCACGGTTTTTATCGCGGTGTTGATGACGCTGACCCGCAGCTATCGCGATTCTGAAATGGTCGTATGGTTTGCGAGCGGTATAGGGCTCACACGATGGGTGCGTCCGGTGCTTGCGTTCGCGTTGCCGCTCGTTGCGTTGATCGCATTGGTTTCGCTCGTCCTTTCACCTTGGGCTGTGAGTCGCTCGGAAGATCTGCGCCGGATCATGGACAGTCGTGACGACGTATCGACCGTTGTGCCTGGCATGTTCCGCGAGTCCAACCGGGCGGAGCGGGTTTTTTTCGTTGAAGAAGTGTCCGGCTCCGACAACATGGTCGCGAATGTTTTTGTCAGTTCGAACCAGCATCAGAAGCTCGGGGTCATGGTTGCGCGACGCGGATACCAGGAGACCGCGGAGAACGGTGATCGCTTTTTGGTGCTCCTCAACGGTAGGCGCTACGAGGGTGCGCCCGGCACACCCGAATATCGGGTGTACGAATTTGAGCGTTACGCGATGCGAGTCGAAGCCGGCGAATCCCGCGCGCAGGCGCCGACGACGAAAATGACGGCTAGTCAGGAACTCGTGCGCGAGCCCACCCCGAGAAATCTCGCGGAGCTGTTTTGGCGCGTAGGACTTCCCGTGAGCGCGTTGATATTGTCGCTGCTTGCAATACCGCTCTCTTTCGTCAATCCACGAGCGGGACGGTCGATGAATCTGGTACTGGCGTTGCTCGTTTACATGACGTATAGCAACTTGCTCTCGATCGTGCAGGCATGGATCGCGCAGTCGAGGCTTACGATCGCGGCCGGATGGGGTGTGCACATTGTCATGCTGCTCGTGCTCGTGCTCCTCTTCTATCGCCGCCTGGTTGTGTTCTCGTTTTTCCGGCTGGTCAGATGAGAGCTGACGTGATCCGTGAGTCCATGCGCGCGAGGCGCTTCGTTGTGCGCGCACTCAGTAGCATCGTGTAGGAAGCTACGCGCCGGAGTTGCGGCGCAAATTCCCGATGTCTTCAGTTGCTGACTAGCCGCGTTCCCGCCAGTCGGTCGTGCAGGAACTGCCGGTCAGGATCTACGAGAGCCCACAAGAAGCCCAGGCCCAGGAGCAGCAGTCCGACGGTGGCGAAAAGAAAACGCGCGACAGCTCGCCAGAAGCTGACCGCGGTGCCGCTGCGCGTCACCAAGCTCACGCGCCAGGTCCTCATGGGCAGCGTTTGGCCATGCTGCCACTGCCAGATGAAGTAAATACCGGTAACCAGCAACAGGTACAGCTGGTAGACCGCGCGGAGGTGTGCCGAGGAAAGCCTGGATTCGACGATCGCGTACAGAAACGCTGCACACCACAGAATGGCTGCTACGAGCAGTGCCTCGTAAATCAGCGAGAGCGTTCGACGTAAGAGAGGGGCGAAGGTAAGCCCGGTTTTCGCGCTCACTCGGTGTGTGAACGCGACACTGGCGCTAACCACCGCTGGAAGGTGTCTCGATATTGACAGGAGCAGGCGCTGGAGTCGGGGTTCGGGATTGCTCGTATTCCTGCCAGCGCCGTTTGACCTCGTCGCGTTTCTGCGGGGGTTGTTTCTTGAGCGTCTGGTATTTCTCGCGGGCGGCCCTGCGCTCTGCCGGAGTGAGCTTGGCCCATTCCTGCATGCGTTTCTGCAACCGCTCCTGTTCCGCAGGCTTCATCGTGGGATAACGGTCTGCGATCGACACCCACTTTTTGCGCCGCGTGGTATCCAGTTGTTCCCACTCGCCCTGCACGGGCGCGAGCACCCGCTGCTGCGCAGGGGTCAGCTCCGTCCAGGCGGGCTTTGCAACTTTCTTAGCTTCGGGTTTGCTCTGTGCAGCGACAGCGGAAAACGCAATACATAGGGAGGTGATCAGCGCGACGAGCGTTTTAACCATGAATCGAAGCCTTTATCCAGGTAGGCGTTGATCGGCAGCTCGTCGGTCAGCAACCCCGCGTCGATGTCTGCGATATCGCTCGAGGTGCTGTTCGAATGCACATAGAGCACTCCCGCCAATCCAAGCACGAGGGCCGCTACTGGAATCAGGTACCGCATGCCGAACATGCGGTGCTCGGTAAAGCGCGAAAAATTGCCTGCCCACGCGGGGGCCCACGCCGGCACCGGCGCCACGCGATGACAGCCGAGCGCAGCCTGCCTGGCTGCCCTCAGACGTTCCCGCTGCGCCGGACCGACACTCTCAGCACTGTCGTCGAGCAGCCTGGCAATGCGCCGCCCCAGCTCATCGTCTTGATTCATAGCTTAAGCCCCTGTTTTTCCAGCATCGCCGCAAGCGCATGAGTCGCCCGCGAGCAGTGCGTTTTCACACTCCCCTCCGAGCAACCCATTACCTTCGCCGCTTCCGCGACGTCCATTTCCTCCCAGTAACGCAGCAAAAAAGCCTGGCGTTGACGGGCTGGCAGCTTTTCGAGGGCTTTTTCAATGATTCCAAGCACTTGAGCACGCGCTAATTGGTCCGGCGGCGATTCGAGAAACTTGGATTCGCTTTGTACCTCCAGAGTTTCCAGCGGATCGTGCTCATCATCACTTTCGGAGCCGAATAACGTCGTTATCGGTGTCGTCCACAATGCACGTACTTTCTGTCGACGATAGAAGTCGCGTATCGCGTTTTGCAATATGCGCTGAAACAGAAGGGGCAGCTCCGCCGGTGGCCGGTCCGAGTACTTCTCTGACAGCTTGAGCATCGCATCCTGCACAATGTCGAGCGCGAGATGATCGTCACGGATCGCGAACAGCGCCTGTTTATAGGCGCGGCGCTCGACGCCCGCGAGAAACTCCGACAGTTCGTTACGAGTAGCCAGTTGGCTTTGCCTTCGTTTGAATCGGAGGGTTTCAAGACGTGAGGTGGCTTGAAACGTCCCCCGGCGTGCCTTCTGGGGCGCGATGAGTGGCACGAATATTAGCAAAATAGCTCACGCGTGCAAGACGCGGTACCACTGCTCCAGCCGGGGTCAGCCACGCCTACAGCACAGCTATCATACTGTTTAAAGAGGCGTTTTACTTGACCCAGCCTGAGGCAAACTGTAATGTTGCACGTTTCCGCGTTTACAGGTCGTCAGTAGGTCTTCATATGCAAGTCACCGGTGCCGAAGTCGTTGTGCGTTGCCTGCAAGAGGAGGGGGTCGAGTATGTCTTTGGCTATCCCGGCGGCGCTGTGCTCTTCCTGTACGACGAGCTTTTCAAGCAGAACAAAGTCAAGCACGTGCTCGTTCGGCACGAGCAAGGTGCTATCCACGCTGCCGACGGCTACGCGCGATCGACCGAGAAAGTAGGCGTTGCGCTCGTCACTTCGGGCCCCGGCGTGACCAACGCCGTAACCGGCATCGCGACGGCCTACATGGATTCGATTCCGCTCGTCGTCATTACCGGGCAGGTGCCGACTCAGGCAATCGGCCAGGACGCTTTCCAGGAAAGCGATACGGTCGGGATTACGCGGCCGTGCGTGAAGCACAACTTCCTCGTCAAAGACGTCAAAGATTTGGCAATGACGATCAAGAAAGCGTTCTACATCGCATCGACGGGGCGGCCGGGGCCGGTGGTGGTCGACATTCCCAAGGACATCACGACCCACAAGACGGAGTTCGATTACCCGGAAAAAGTAACGATGAGGTCGTACAACCCCGTCACGCGAGGCCACTCGGGGCAGATCAAGAAGGCGATCCAGATGCTCATGGGGGCCAAGCGCCCCATGGTCTACAGCGGAGGTGGGGTCATCCTCGGCGGCGCATCTCGGGAGCTCACGAAGCTCGTGCGCCTGCTCGGTCTTCCGTGCACGAATACGTTGATGGGGCTTGGCGGTTATCCCGCGACTGACCGTCAGTTTCTGGGCATGCTTGGCATGCACGGCACTTACGAGGCGAACATGGCCATGCAGCATTGCGACGTGTTGCTGGCGATAGGGGCGCGCTTCGATGACCGCGTGATCGGTAATCCGAAGCATTTCTTCCAGGAGGAGCGCACGATCATCCATATCGACATCGATCCGTCATCGATCTCGAAACGGGTCAAGGTCGACGTGCCGATCGTGGGCAACGTCCGCGAAGTGCTGGATGATCTGCTGAAACAGCTCGAGTCGTCGAAGGTGCGCCCGGACAGCGAAGCGCTCAAGACGTGGTGGACACAGATCGAGTTGTGGCGCGGTCGCGACTGCCTAAAATACGACCGCTCCAGCCCCATCATCAAGCCGCAATATGTGATTCAGAAGCTGTACGAAGTGACAGGCGGCAACGCGTACGTCACGTCCGACGTGGGCCAGCACCAGATGTGGGCCGCACAGTTTTATAAATTCGATCAGCCGCGCCACTGGATCAACTCTGGGGGACTCGGCACGATGGGGTTTGGTCTGCCTGCCGCAATGGGCGTACAGCTCGCGCATCCGGAGGCGCAGGTCGCGTGCGTCACGGGTGAAGCCAGTATCCAGATGTGCATCCAGGAGTTGTCCACTTGCAAGCAATACCGCCTGCCGATCAAGGTCGTGAACCTCAATAACAAATACATGGGAATGGTGCGGCAGTGGCAAGAGTTCTTTCATGGCAATCGCTACGCCGAGTCCTATATGGACGCGCTGCCGGACTTCGTGAAGCTCGCGGAGTCATACGGTCATGTAGGCATGCGCATCGATAAACCTGAAGACGTCGAACCCGCGCTCATGGAAGCTTTCGCGCGCAAGGACGATCTCGTCTTCATGGACTTCACCACGGACCAGACGGAAAACGTTTTTCCGATGGTGCCCGGCGGGAAGGGCCTGTCAGAGATGATTCTCGTATAACTAACAAGAAAAATCATGCGGCACATCGTATCGGTCCTGCTCGAAAACGAAGCGGGCGCGCTGTCGCGCGTCTCGGGGCTATTCTCTGCGCGTGGCTACAACATCGAGTCGCTTACCGTCGCGCCCACGGAAGACCCAACGCTTTCCCGGATGACCATCGTTACGTCAGGCTCCGATGAAGTCATAGAGCAGATTACCAAGCAGTTGAACAAGCTCGTCGACGTCGTGAAAGTCGTCGATCTGTCGGACGGCGAGCACATCGAGCGGGAGTTGATGCTGGTCAAAGTCCGAGCTATCGGTAAGGACCGGGAGGAAATGAAGCGTATGGCCGACATCTTCCGGGGCCGGATCATCGACGTGACGGACAAGGATTACACGATTGAGCTTACGGGAACCGGCTCGAAGCTCGATGCTTTTCTGAAGGCGATCGACCGCGCGGCTATTCTGGAAACAGTGCGTACGGGCGCGTCCGGCATCGGCCGCGGCGACCGCGTATTGCGAGTCTAGTGCAGGCTCAGTTCCTGCGCTCACATATATTGATTATGGGGACACCATGAAGATCTATTACGACAAAGATGCCGATCTTTCGCTGATCAAGCGCAAGAACGTTGCAATCATAGGCTATGGCTCGCAAGGCCACGCCCATGCCAACAATTTGAAGGATTCCGGCGCGAACGTCACCGTTGGACTACGTAAGGACGGCGCGTCGTGGAACAAGGCAAAGAATGCCGGCATCGCAGTCAAAGAAGTTGCTGAAGCCGTTGCTGGCGCGGATCTGGTAATGATACTGCTGCCTGACGAAAATCACGCGCAAGTTTATAAGGAAGAGATCGAGCCCAATATCAAGAAAGGCGCGACCCTTGCTTTTGCGCACGGCTTCAACATCCATTTCAAACAGATCGAGCCGCGCGCCGATCTCGACGTCATCATGATTGCACCGAAGGGCCCCGGCCATCTCGTGCGCTCGACGTACACGCAAGGCGGTGGCGTGCCGTCCCTGATTGCCATCGCCCAGGACTCGTCCGGCAAAGCGCGCGATGTTGCACTCTCGTATGCCGCGGCGATTGGCGCGGCGCGCGCGGGTGTGATCGAGACCACTTTCCGCGAAGAGTGCGAGACCGATCTATTCGGTGAGCAGGTCGTACTGTGTGGCGGCCTTACCGCTCTTATACAAGCAGGCTTTGAAACGCTCGTTGATGCGGGTTATGCGCCCGAGATGGCGTATTTCGAATGCCTGCACGAAGTTAAGCTGATCGTGGACCTGATTTATGAAGGCGGCATCGCGAACATGCGCTATTCGGTTTCGAATACCGCCGAGTACGGCGATTTCACCCGCGGTCCGCGGATCGTGACCGAACAGACGAAGGCGGAGATGAAACGCATCCTGAACGAGATCCAGACGGGTCAGTTCGCGCGCGAGTTCATTCTGGAGAATCGTGCTGGCGCACCGACGCTCAAAGCGATGCGGCGCATCGGTGCAGAACACCAGGTCGAGACGATCGGCGCCAAGCTGCGAGACATGATGCCGTGGATCAAGAAGAACCGGCTCGTCGATCAGACGAAAAATTGATCTTGGTTGTGCCGAACGGGTGCGCGGCTTGCCAGCGTAAGCCGAGAGTTCGCGCGTCCCGCGTAGCGTTGCCCGCGATGCTTACATCTCCATGAGCTATCCTCATCCCATCATTGCGCGCGAAGGCTGGCCCTTTGTGGCGGGCTCGCTCATTGCCGCGATCGTCGTGCACGCATGGCTCGGCTTCTGGTGGGCTCTGCCGCTGTGGTTGATCGCGCTCTTCATGCTTCAGTTCTTTCGCGATCCGCCTCGGACGGCGCCGCCAGATCCGAATGCTGTGCTCTCTCCTGCCGACGGACGCGTCGTGGTCGTGGAGCGCGCCCACGATCCGTATCTCGAGCGCGAAGCCCTCAAGTTCAGCGTCTTCATGAATGTGTTCAATGCACATTCCAACCGCAGCCCGGTCGACGGTGAAGTGGTGAAGACGTGGTATCACCCCGGAAGCTTTCTCAACGCGTCGCTCGCCAAATCCTCGCTCGAAAACGAGCGTGCGGCGTTGTGGATACGCACGCCTCGCGGCGCGGATGTGACGGTCGTGCAGGTCGCAGGACTGATAGCACGTCGTATTCTCTGTTATGCCAAAGCCGGCCAGCACCTCGGGCGTGGTGAGCGCTTTGGGTTCATCCGCTTCGGCTCCCGTGTCGACGTTTATCTCCCGCTGACCGCAACGCTCAAAGCAAGCGTAGGCGACAAGGTCTATGCCACAAGCAGCGTGCTTGCCGAGCTGCCCTGATCGATGCTCGAGCCGCGCGAGTCGAAACTTTTTATCAAATCGCGGTTCGCGCGGCGCGGCATTTACTGGCTGCCGAACATGTTCACGATCATGGCGTTGTTCGCGGGTTTTTACGCGATCGTGCAGGCCATGGGCGGGCGCTACGAACAGGCAGCGATCGCAATCTTCGTCGCTATGGTGCTCGACGGACTCGATGGCCGTATCGCGCGATTGACTCGTACCCAGAGCGCTTTCGGCGCCGAGCTCGACAGCCTCTCCGACATGGTGTCTTTCGGCGTTGCGCCTGCGCTCGTCGTTTATCATTGGGCGCTCAGCGATTTCGCGGTGTCGCGAAGCGTGACGCTGCTCGGACCGTGGCTTACGGCGAGGCTGGGCTGGATCGCCGCTTTCGTGTACTGCGCGTGCGCGGCCCTGCGTCTGGCGCGCTTCAATACGACGCTCGACGTCGTGGACAAGCGGTTCTTCCAGGGATTGCCCAGCCCGGCTGCAGCGAGCCTTATTGCAGGACTGGTATGGGCCATCGAGCAATACCAGATAGACCGTGCCGATGTGCGCTGGCTTGCGTGGGGCCTCACGATGTTCGCCGGCTTGTCGATGGTGAGCAATTTGCCTTTCTACAGCGGCAAGGACATCAACCTGCGGAAGAGCGTTTCGTTTTCTGTGGTTGTTGGAATCGCGATGGGGCTGGTGTTCCTGATCGTTTTTTCCAGTACTCTGCCGGAGATGCTTTTTCTGCTCTTCACGAGCTATGCGCTATCCGGTTACGTGCTGTGGGCCCTGCGCAAGACGAATCGCAGATCGCCGCCTCCGCCTCCGCCTGTTTCACCGCACCCGTGACGCGCGACTACGGTTGCGCTCTCACAGAAAACCGACTATATTGAGACGTCATGTCCCCTTTCCGCCAGGCCACTGCTTTGCTCTTACTTGCCCGCGTTCTGCCGGCCGGCCTGCTGCTGCGCGTTCGCGCGCGCTAAAACCCACCCCACATCTCGTAGTTTCGGCCGGCGCGGTCAACCGCCCCGGAGGCAGGCACATTCAAACGGTTCGTGCGTCATGTACGGCGAGCCGCGTACATGGAGACCGACATGGCTAGAGAACACCTGATCATATTCGACACGACGATGCGCGACGGCGAGCAAAGCCCGGGTGCATCCATGACCAAGGAAGAGAAAATCCGCATCGGACGTCAGCTCGAGCGCATGCGAGTGGACGTGATCGAAGCGGGGTTCCCGGCCGCGAGCGACGGCGATTTTGCGGCGGTTCAGGCGGTCGCTCGTACGGTGAAAGACAGCACGGTGTGTGGGCTCGCCCGCGCCAATGAAAACGATGTCAGGCGCTGCGGAGAAGCGGTCCGCGGTGCGGCAAGTCCGCGCGTGCACACATTCATCGCAACTTCCCCCATACACATGGAGAAGAAGCTGCGCATGGAACCGTCGCAGGTGATCGATCAGGCCGTGCGCGCGGTCAAATGGGCACGCGAGTACACCGATAACGTCGAGTTCTCACCCGAAGACGCCGGGCGCTCGGATATAGACTTTCTCTGCCGTATCATCGAGCAGGTGATCAAGGCCGGTGCGACGACGATCAACGTGCCGGATACGGTCGGTTACACGTTGCCGGAGGCCTTCGGCGGTTTGATCCGGACACTGCGCGAACGAGTGCCGAATTCCGACAAGGTGATCTGGTCAGTGCATTGCCACAACGACCTTGGGCTCGCCGTTGCGAACTCCTTGTCCGCGGTGCTGAACGGGGCGCGTCAGGTCGAATGCACGATCAACGGTCTGGGTGAGCGCGCGGGGAATGCGGCACTCGAGGAGATCGTGATGGCCGTTCGCACTCGCCAGGACATGTTTCCGTGCGAGACGCGCATCGACACCACGCAGATCGTTCCGGCGAGCCGTCTCGTCTCGGGCGTCACTGGTTTCCCCGTGCAACCGAACAAGGCGATCGTCGGCGCCAACGCTTTCGCGCACGAGTCCGGCATACACCAGGACGGTGTGTTGAAGAGCCGCGACACTTACGAGATCATGCGCGCCCAGGACGTCGGCTGGAACGCGAACAAGCTGGTGCTTGGCAAGCTCAGTGGCCGCAACGCGTTCAAGACACGACTTTCCGAGCTGGGCATCGTGATCGAGTCCGAAGAAGCACTCAATGCGGCTTTCAAGCGCTTCAAGGATCTCGCCGACAAGAAGCACGAAATCTTCGACGAAGACTTGCAGGCGATCATTTCCGAGAGCGAGCACGATGAGGTGATCAATGAGCATTTCAGGCTGGTCTCGCTGCTCGCTCACTCCGAGACGGGCGTGCTGCCTTTTGCGCGGCTCGTAATGACCGATGCGGGTAGGGAAATGCGGGCGGAATCGGCTGGCAGCGGCCCGGTCGACGCCTCATTCAAGGCAATCGAAAACGTGGCTAAAAGCGGAGCCGAGCTTCTGCTTTACTCGGTGAACAGCATCACGACGGGCACGGATGCCCAGGGTGAAGTCACGGTCCGGCTGTCGAAGGGCGGGCGGATCGTGAATGGCCAGGGTGCAGACACCGATATCGTGGTCGCGTCGGCGAAAGCTTATATCGATGCACTCAACAAACTGCAGTCGAAGCTCGAACGCGTGAATCCACAGGTATAGCCGCTAGTCACCGTCCGGCACGAGTTGCGCAAGGCCGGGAATATGGGGAAGTGGCTCATTACCGCCGGAGTGGTGTTGATCGGATTGGGATTGCTGTGGCCGCTGCTCGCTAAATTCGGCCTGGGCCATCTTCCGGGAGACATTCGCATCGAGCGCAAAGGTTTCAGCTTCTACTTCCCGGTCACGAGCTCGATCGTCGTGTCCGCGCTGATCACGCTGATTCTGTGGATCTTCCGTCGCTGAGTGCTACGTCAGAGCGCGCGACGCGCGTATAGGCAATCGCAGTGCCGAAGAAAGCGAGTGCGAGCACGACTTCGATGGCCGCCAATCGCCCCGAGAGCCCGTGCTCCGTGTACATGCGGACCGCACCTTCTGCGAAATACGCCAGGATGAGCATCGTCCCCCAGCGATATGTGTAGATTCTTCCGCGAACGATGCCGACGAGCGGGAGCAGCAGCGGTGTGGTCTTCAGCGCTAACCACGAGCCCCCTGCGCGCAACGGGGCGAGCCACAGCTCCCACGCAAGCGTGAATGCGATGAGCGTCAACAGGATCGCTATTGCCGCGAAGCGGAGGTAATGCTTCGGTGCTCCGTACATCGCGTCAGGATTGGTCACGCCAGCTTTAGAGCGATACCGGCGAGCCTGCGCCCAAGCGCCGCGCAGAGCCTTTTTTCGTGATCGCTGAGCGGCTGATCGCTCGCGATTCCGGCGGTGTGGCTGGCACCATAAGGCGTGCCGCCGCTGGCCGTCGTGGCGAGGTCGGGTTCCGTGTAAGGCACGCCGACGATCAACATGCCGTGATGCATCAACGGCAATATCATCGAAATCAGTGTCGTTTCCTGGCCGCCATGCATCGTTGAGGTCGACGTGAATACGGCTGCCGGTTTGCCGGCGAGCGCGCCGCTCAGCCAGAGGGCGGAAGTGCTATCCAGAAAATGCTTGAGCGGCGCAGCCATGTTCCCAAAGCGCGTGGGGGAGCCGAGCGCGAGCGCTGAGCACTGCGTGAGGTCATCGAGCTCGACGTACGGTGGCCCCTCTGCCGGTATTGCGGGCGCTGTGGCTTCGCTCACTGGCGATACACTCGGCACGGTTCGCACGCGCGCGGTCGCCCCGTGCACTTGTTCGACGCCGCGCGCAACGAGCTGCGCCATCTGCTTAACGGCGCCATGGCGGCTGTAGTAGAGAACGAGAATCTCGCAAGGCATGTGGGCTCCCCGGGGCAGGTATTATATTGAACGTGCGATGCACCGCATGAAAGGACGCGAGTTGGCGCCTAGCAGAGTCAGGCTGTTCGGCCTTGTACCAATCGTGATGCGACGGTTCAACGAAGACCGCTGCATGCAGATTGCCTCGAGCCTGACTTATACATCGCTGCTGTCTATCGTGCCGATGGTTACAGTTGCGCTGACCGTAATCGCTGCGTTTCCCGCATTCGGCCAGGTTACGGCTGCGCTGCAAACCTTCATTCTTCAAAACCTGGTTCCCGCTTCGGCCGATGTCATCGCGAGCTACACGCAGCAGTTCAGCGCGAATGCGGCGAAGCTCACGGCCGTCGGTATCGTGTTCCTCGTCGTGACGTCGATCATGCTGCTGCTCACCATCGATCGCGCGTTCAATGACATCTGGCGCGTCAAACGGCCGCGCTCGGTCGTGCAGCGTGTGTTTGTGTATTGGACGCTCATCACGGTAGGACCCGTGCTGATCGGTGCAAGTCTCACGCTCACCTCGTGGCTTGTCGGCCAGGCGGTAGGGCTCGTGCGCGGCGTGCCGGGCGCGGGCGTGGTGCTGCTCAGTATCGTGCCGGTGGTTCTGACGTCGATTGCATTTGCAATGCTGTACATCGCGATGCCGAATCGGCGCATAGCGCTACGCGATGCCGTTCTCGGCGGTGTTCTCGCGGGCGTGGCATTCGAAGTCATGAAACGCAGCTTCGCGTTCTATGTCGCCCAGTTTCCCACGTATACCCTCGTGTATGGCGCGTTTGCGACGTTGCCTGTTTTTCTGCTATGGCTTTATTTGTCGTGGCTCGTCGTGATCTTTGGCGCCGTCGTCGTCGCGTCTTTACCGGAGTGGCGCGAAGCCGCCGGGCGGCGGCGGCCTGCGCCGGGGGGCGATTTCTTCGACGCGCTGCAGATACTCAAGATGCTCTGGCACGCTCACCAATCGGGACAACCGGTCACGCTCTCTGAACTGCTTGGCGCTGCTACGGTTCGCATCGAAAACGTCGAAAGCATACTGGAGACGATGGTTGGATCAGGATGGGTGCGACGCACGTTGCCCAATGGCTGGGTACTTCATCGCGACTCCGAGACAATCAGCGTCGAAGACGTCTTCCATCTGTTCGTGTTTCGTGGTGATGCGCACCTTCCGGGCCGCGAGGCCGACGCAGAGCTTGAATCGCTGATTCACGAAATCGGAGCGCGCATGGGAGAAACCATGCGCGTTTCACTTTCGACGTTGTTTCGTTCCGCGGAGAAGAGCGGAGAAATGTCCCAAACAGCAGAAACCCGGCTCGAGTCAACCGGCAAAAGCGCGTGAGGGCCGCCGAATCAAACCGCCTGTTCGGGAGGCTCGTTCCAGAGTGCCGCACCCTTGTCGCAGCTGATGACGTGGTCGTCGATGCTGAACCCGTTACGCTCCGCGTCTTTCATGCAGTGCGCCAGGAATGCAAATTCGGGTGACTCGCCGAGTACCACGCCTGCGTCACCGACCTGCCGCCATTTCCACTTGACGGCCCGCGTCAGCAGGAACTCCCATTGGCCCATTGCGGTTGTCATGAGCGTTTGTGCTTTACGGTTTTGATTTTGCCGCGATGACGCGGAGGGACGTTGCTCGGCGCGCGTATAGCTCCGCCAGCGACTTTTTGATAGCCGTAGCTCATCGCGTCGGCGATGCATTCGCTTCGCGTTTGGAAGGTCGCAGCACTGGTCCGTGTCTTGCGCGAGAGTACATCCGAACATAACCAGTACCAGCCACCGGCCGGGCTCTCGACGAACTGCCAGCACTCCATTAATTGCTCCTTTCTGGGCTTGGGCTCATCAATGCAGCGAGCGTGCCTAGGTGGCGCCGGACGTGCGGTGGGAACCTGGTGCAAAGAACCAGCGAGTAATCACTCCAGCCGGCCGACTACATGCTTGCTGCAGTGACTCTTCGGTCTGTCGGGGCGGCGGCGGGTGCCGGATAAGTCCACTGGCCTTGCCAAGCCGCGAGGACGGTGTTTGGATACTGCGGGCGACCCAGACTCCCGTTGTAGCGGCCAAGCGCTCTGAAGACGTCGCCCTTCTCGATGTCGAGATAGTGCCGCAGGATGACGCACCCATAGCGGAGGTTCGTGCGCATGTGAAAGAGGTTGTGCTCGCGGCTGCCGCCGATCACGTTGACCCAGAAAGGCATGACCTGCATGTAACCGCGAGCGCCCGCAGTGGAGACGGCATATTTGCGGAACGCGCTTTCAACCTGGATCAATCCGAGCACAAGCTGAGGATCGAGCCCGGCACGCTTCGCTTCGTAATGTACTGTCACGAGCAACTCCTCGCGCGCGACCCGGTCAGGGATGCGTTTTGCGAGGCGGACGGACATGAGCGTGAGCCAACTGCGCGCTTCGGTTTCTGTGTCGAAAGCGAGATAGGGCACCGCACGGTCCGAAACTGCTTTCGTCAGCGCTGCCTTCACACTGGTCGAAAGTGGTTCGTACAGCTGCGCGCCAGCATGCACGGCAGACGCCGCAATCGACAGCATGCACGCGAGGACCGCCGCGTAGGCTCGACTCAATCGCATCAACGAGCGCCTATTTTGGATTTCAAGAATTCGATCGCGCTGACGAGGGGGACGGCCTGTGCTTTTGCATCGCGCCGCCCTTGATATTCAATGTTTCCTTCCTTGAGTCCGCGCTCGCCAACGACAACGCGGTGGGGAATTCCAACAAGTTCCATATCGGCGAACATGATACCCGGCCGCTGGTCGCGGTCGTCAAGGAGAACTTCCACACCTGCCGTAGCTAGATCGGTATACAGCCGTTCAGCCGCTTCGCGCGTGCGCGCGCTTTTTGACAGGCCTATCGGAACGATTACGGCGGTGAAAGGGGCTATTGCTTCGGGAAAAATGATGCCCCGCTCGTCGTAGTTCTGTTCGATTGCTGCGGCAACGACCCGGGTTACGCCGATGCCATAACACCCCATCTCCATGACGCGCGATTGTCCGGCTTCATCGAGGAACGTAAGATTCATCGCGCTCGAATACTTGGTGCGCAACTGAAAGATGTGACCCACTTCGATGCCGCGGCAAATCTCGAGCGTGCCCCTACCGTCTGGACTGGCGTCCCCGGCTACGACGTTTCGGATATCAGCTACCTGCGCCTCTTTGAAATCGCGGCCAATATTGGCGCCGGTGTAGTGGTGATCGTCCTCATTGGCTCCGATGACGAAATCAGACATTGCCGAGACGGTGCGGTCCACGACGATATCCCCATCGAATCCGACAGGACCGAGCGAACCCGGATCGGCGCGGAACGCTTCCTTGATTTCGTGCGCTGCTGAAAAGCGCAATGGCGTTGCAACGACATCCAGCTTCCCTGCTTTGATGACGTTGAGCTCGTGATCGCCGCGCAAGAGCAGCAGCACAGGGCGGCCGTGCGAACCGTCGACCACGATTGCTTTGACCGTGCGGTCCGGTGAAATCTTCAGAAAACCGCACAAGTCACTGATCGTCCTGACCCCGGGCGTACGAACTTTGACCAACGGCTGCTGAGGGTCGGCTCGTGCGCGCTCAGGAGCAAGCGCTTCCGCGAGTTCCACATTGGCCGCGTAATCTGAAGCGGAGCTATACGCTATCGCGTCTTCACCCGATTCTGCGAGCACATGAAATTCGTGCGATCCGGTCCCACCGATGCTGCCGGTATCGGCCGCGACAGCCCGAAATTTGAGCCCGAGCCGCGTGAATATCCGGCAATAGCAGTCGTACATGGCTTGGTACGTTGCATCGAGGCTTTCTTTGTCGACGTGGAACGAATAAGCATCTTTCATCAGAAATTCGCGGCTTCGCATCACGCCGAAACGCGGCCGGATTTCGTCTCGAAACTTGGTTTGAATCTGGTACAGATTGAGTGGTAGCTGGCGGTAGCTTTTCACCTCGCGCCGCACGACGTCGCTGACCACCTCTTCGTGCGTGGGTCCAAAACAGTAGTCGCGCTGATGACGATCCTTGAACCGCAGCAGTTCCGGGCCGTACTGGTCCCACCGCCCCGATTCGCGCCAAAGCTCGGCGGGCTGCACGCACGGCATACTCAGCTCGATCGCCCCGCTGCGGTTCATCTCGTCGCGCACGATGTGTTCTACTTTTCTGAGCACGCGTAAGCCGAGCGGCATCCAGGTATAGATCCCGCTCGTAAGGCGCTTTATCAGCCCCGCGCGCAGCATCAGCTTGTGGCTGACGACCTCTGCTTCGGCCGGTGCCTCTTTGAGAGTGGAAATGAAGAACTGCGAAGCGCGCATGTGTGGTCCGGAGAGGAAAAAAGCCTTATTCTACCGGAGCTTGTAACTTCCTCTTGAACAGGTCGGAATGAAATTCCTGGCGAAATGGCGTGTGCGCAAACCGACGGACGATTCGGAAACCGTGTACGTGAGCGAACGCTACGGCGTGCGTTCGCTGCATATCGGCAGCGACACGATACAAAGTTCGATGCGCATCGCAAGACCCAACGATCTGGAGCTCTCGTATACGCGCAGTATGATGGCTTTTCTGCTGTTCGTTCCCTCCCCGGCAGATGTGCTTATGATTGGTCTCGGGGGTGGGTCGCTGGCGAAGTTTGTCTACGACCGGCTGGATGCCGCCCGGACTCGCGTCATAGAGGTGAATCCCCAGGTGCTGTCGATCGCGCGTCAGTACTTTCACGTCCCCCCCGATGGGCCCCGCTTCGAGGTGATCGTCACCGACGGCGCCGCCTATGTGAGCCGCGACGACGTCACGACTGACATTCTTGTCGTCGACGGGTATGAGGCTGATGCGCACGCGGAGGAGCTTGCGAGCCGCGCCTTCTATGCGGCTGGCCTCCAACGCCTCAGGCCTGGCGGAGTCATGGTCGTGAACCTTTGGGGGGGCGACAAACTGTACAACACGCTTTTACAGCGAATCAAAGATGCGTTTCCGGGCGGCACATTGTGTCTGCCAGCCGAACGCCCGGGCAACGTCATTGTTTTTGCGTTCGAGCGAGCCCCTGGGCCCTTTCGATGGTCCGACCTCGCCCGAGGCGCGGATGCGCTGCAGAACGAGCATGGCCTGGAGTATCCGCGCTTCGTCGAGGGGTTGCGCAAAATGAATCGCCATGACGCCGAACACCTCTATGCCTAGGCCGCCGGATTTCCAGCGCACCGGGCGCGGGCTTTCTTTCGCTTGCGAATTATGAAAAAATCCTGAAAAGTGACTAACTTAGGGGTAACGGACATGATTGATCGTGACGGTTATCGCCCCAACGTTGGCATCATCCTTTGCAATGGCAAGAACGAGGTTTTCTGGGGTAAACGCGTGCGGGAGCATTCGTGGCAGTTCCCGCAGGGCGGCATAAAGCCGGGTGAGACACCGGAGCTTGCGATGTACCGGGAGTTGCGTGAAGAGGTCGGCTTGATTCCGGAGCACGTCAGGATACTGGGGCGTACGCGCGACTGGTTGCGCTATGACGTGCCGGATCAATGGATCAAACGCGACTGGCGCGGTAACTATCGCGGTCAAAAGCAGATCTGGTTTCTGCTGAGACTCGTGGGACGCGATTGTGATGTATGCTTGCGCGCCTGCGAAAAGCCGGAATTCGATGCCTGGCGCTGGAGTGATTACTGGATACCGATGGAATCGGTGATCGACTTCAAGCGGGACGTATATCAGAAAGCCTTGAGCGAGCTCGCGCGGTACCTCAGAAGGCGCACTGAGTGCCGCCCTTCCGCGCAGTCGCACGAGAACGAGATGGGTCAATTCTCGCGCGGTTAACGCATAACGGACTTACATTATTCGACCTGTATGGTGCTTCGCGACTTCACACCGCTCAATTTTGCCCTGTTGCGTTCTGGCAGCGGCTACGCGCAACCCACGCAAACGGTTGCGGAGCGGGTAAGCCTCGAAGATCCCGCGCAGCAGGTCATGACCGATCTGCGTTCGGTCACAGCCGTGATCATTCTGTCGGGCGACAGCCTCGATGAGGCGCATCGCCGCATGATTCAGCGCAGCGTCCGCCTTCTCCTAGTCGTTGACCAGAACCGTCACGTCGTTGGCTTGATCACAGCGACGGACATTCTCGGGGAGAGACCCATGCAGGTTATTACGCAGCGGGGCATTCGCCGCGAAGAGCTGCTTGTGCGGGATCTCATGACACTTCAAGGAGCGCTCGAGGTGCTGGAAATGAACGACGTGCGAGCCGCAAAAGTCGGGCACATCGTGGCTACGTTGAAGCGCGCCGGCCGCCAGCATGCCGTCGTCGTAGAACACGACCACGGCGGTCGTCAGACCGTCCGCGGTCTCTTCTCCGCGACTCAGATTGCCCGGCAGCTTGGCGTTGCCATCCCTACGAGCGAAATCGCCCGAACCTTTTCCGAGATCGAAGCGCAGCTGGCACGCTGATCCGAATCCGCGCAAGCAGCACGTTTGCGTGCATGTTTGACAGCCCGGCCCGGCTTGCCTATATTCGATTGGCCCCGTGTTTCCAAGCCACCGTGCTCCCAGCGCGGCGCATAGTCTCCCATCCGGCTTGCCTGCAATTATTACAAGGAGAAGGCCATGCAACTCAAAGGATCCAGGACCCACTCGAATCTGAAAGCCGCTTTCGCCGGTGAATCCCAAGCTAACCGACGTTATCTCTATTTCGCTGCGAAAGCCGACGTCGAAGGGCAGAACGATGTCGCCGCTGTTTTTCGCTCGACCGCTGAAGGTGAAACCGGACATGCCCACGGACATCTTGAGTATCTCGAAACGTGCGGCGATCCTGCGACTGATCTACCCTTTGGCCGCACCCGTGACAATCTGAAAGCGGCCATTGCAGGGGAAACTCACGAATACACCGACATGTATCCGGGCATGGCAAAAGCCGCACGCGACGAGGGGTTCGCGGAAATTTCGGACTGGTTCGAGACGCTCGCCAAGGCGGAGCGCTCGCACGCGAACCGGTTTCAGAAAGCACTCGACGCGCTGACCGATTGATTTACTTCGGGAGGCGGTCGCGTACAGCGGCCGCCTTTCACGTTGCCATGACTGATGACATCGAGAGAGGGTAGTCTCGAAGCGCCCCGGCGCCACGCGCTCGATTGGACCTCCGAGGATTTCTACGACGAGCCCAAGCTCTTCGCTGAGCTTGAGCGCGTCTACGACATCTGTCACGGCTGCCGCCGCTGCGTCAATCTGTGCACGGCGTTCCCGAAGCTCTTTGACCTGATCGACGAAGGGCCTACCGGCGAGCTCGACGGCGTCGACAAAGCGCGCTACTGGGAAGTGGTCGACCGTTGCTATCTGTGCGACGTCTGCTACATGACCAAATGTCCTTACGTTCCTCCGCATCCGTGGAACGTCGATTTCCCGCATCTGCAGCTGCGCGCGAAGGCGGTGAAGTTTCGCAAAGGCGCCGCAAATCTGCGCGACCGAATTCTTTCGAATACGGATCGGCTCGGCAAGCTTGCGACGATCCCGGTCGTCGTCCAGTTCGTCAATCGGGCCAACAAATCACCCGCCGCACGCGCGGTGCTCGACAAGGTACTCGGCATCCATAAAGACCGGGTGCTTCCGGAGTATGCGTCCGAGCGTTTTCGCAGTGAGGCGGAAGCCGATAGCTCGTTTCCTGTAATAGACGGCAGCCGAACGCCGGGCAAGATTGCGTTGTTCGCGACGTGTTACATCAATTACAACGAGCCGACCATTGGCCACGACCTGCTCGCAGTGCTCGCGCACAACTCAGTGCCGGTCGTTGTGACCCCGAAAGAGGCCTGTTGCGGCATGCCCAAGCTCGAGCTCGGCGATCTTGAAGCAGTCGCCCGCGCAAAAGCGATCAATATCCCGGTGCTTGCGAAGCTCGCCGCAGAAGGTTACGCGCTGATGAGCGCGGTGCCCTCGTGTACGCTCATGTTCAAGCAGGAGCTGCCGTTGATGTTCCCGGACGATCACGATGTCGCCGCCGTAGCAAAAGCGATGTTCGACCCGTTCGAATATCTGGCGCTGCGACACAAGGATGGCCTGTTGAAAACCGACTTTCGTAATGCGCTTGGGCGCGTGTCTTATCATGTGCCGTGCCACTTGCGTGTGCAGAACATGGGGCAGAAAACCCGGGAGCTCCTGCAAATCGTGCCGGGCACGACATTGACCACGATTGAACGCTGTTCAGGGCATGATGGTACCTGGGGTGTAAAAAGCGAATATTTTGAGCAGTCGATGAAAATCGGGCGTCCGGTTTTTCGCCAGATGCTGGAAGCTGAGCCGGACTATATAAGCTCCGACTGCGCCATCGCAGCCCGCCAAATCGAGCAAGGCATGGGAAATGCGAGCAGCACGAAGCGGCACCCGATCAGTCTGCTTCGAATCGCGTATGGTATTTAGGGATTGAGAGGTTTACGCCGACGATGCCCACCATTACGCGTGAGAGTCTAATGTCCCTGGAGACGTATGCCCGGGAGCGGCCGCGGTTCCGTGCCCGCGTGATCGAGCACAAGAAGCGCCGCTATGTGTGTTTGGGCAGCAATGTGACTCTCACATTCGAGGACGAGCTCACCATCCGCTATCAGATTCAGGAGATGCTGCATGCTGAGCGCATTTTCGAAGACGAGGGCATCACTGCGGAGCTCGAGGCCTACTCTCCGCTCGTGCCGGACGGAAGCAACTTGAAAGCGACGATGCTGATCCAATACGTCGATCCACACGAGCGGGTCGAGATGCTCGGCAAACTGATCGGCATAGAGGATGCAGTGTGGCTCGAGGTTGCGGGTTGCGCGAGGGTTTATGCGATTGCCGATGAAGATTTGCCGCGTGAGAATGAGGTGAAGACCTCAGCGGTTCATTTTCTCCGTTTCGAGCTGGAGCCGTCCATGATAGGCGCACTCAAAGGGGGAGGAGCGCTTTCTGCAGGCATCGATCATCCCCACTATGGTGCGCGCCTGGAACCCGTGGACGCCGCAACCGCAACGGCACTGGCACAGGATTTGACCGGGTGAGCGCAAGAAAACACAACATACGGCACAATAGCTAAGTGAACGCCACTTTGGGAGACGTGTATGCAGGATAGTGCGGTTCTCGGACGCATCGAGCGGCGGCTACGCGACCTCGACGTCCCGCTTGCGATCACCCTCTGGAACGGCCAGCGGCTAACGCCCAAAGATCCCCCCCGCGTCAGTGTCACCGTGCGTTCTCCAAAAGCGCTCGCGTCGCTCGTGCGCCCGACGATGGGTAAGCTCGCTCGATACTACGTCGAGGAAGACCTGGATGTCGAAGGGGAAGCGCGCCAGGTTATACGTGTGAGCGAAGCGCTGTCCGGTTCGGCTACAGCCGCTCAGGGCAAGACCGGTCGTTTTCGGAAATGGATCGGACACAGCCGCGTTTTCGACAGTAAAGCCGTGCGCTATCACTACGACGTCAACGACGACTTCTTCGGTCTGTGGCTCGATAGCAAACGCGTTTATTCCTGCGCCTACTATCGGCGCGGAGAAGATACCCTCGAGACCGCGCAGGAGCAGAAGCTCGATCACATCTGCCGCAAGCTCATGCTCAAGCCCGGTGAGCGCTTCCTCGACATCGGATGCGGCTGGGGCGCACTGATCATGTGGGCCGCGCAACGTTACAAGGTGCGGGCGACTGGCGTCACACTTTCGAAGAACCAGTACGAGTACACACGTGCCCGCATACGCGACCTTGGCCTTGACGATTGGTGTGAAGTGAAATTGCTCGACTACCGCGATATCGCCGAAGATCAGCCTTACGACAAGATCGCGAGCGTTGGCATGTTCGAGCACGTGGGTCGCAAGAATCTGCCGGTTTATTTCGGCAAGATCTTCCGGCTGCTCCGTCCGGGCGGCCTCGTCATGAATCATGGCATCACGCTGAATTCCGTGACTCAGCACGAGCTGGGCAGTGACATCGGCGCCTTCATCGACGAATATGTTTTTCCGGGCGGCGAACTCAGTCACATTTCGCACGTCGTGGAAGCAATGTCGGCACAAGGTTTGGAAAGCTGCGACGTGGAAAGCTTGCGACCTCATTACGCCCGAACGTTGTGGCAGTGGGTAGAGCGCCTCGAGGCGAATCGTGACGTCGCATTAGCCACCGTTGGGCAGAAGGCCTATCGCATCTGGCGCATCTACATGGCCGGCTCGGCTCATGCTTTCGAGCGCGGCTGGATGTCTGTATTTCAGGTTCTCGCAGGCAAACCGCTGGCCGACGGAAAACTCGTGTTGCCCGCAACGCGCGACTATATCTATGCGGGTTAGAGTGGCGCTGTGTCTGATCGCGTTTGCGAGCTCCGCACTTCCCACCGCGGCGCAATGGCGCGAATGGGATGCAGACTTCGATGAAGACAAAAAATCCTGGAAGGAAATCGAAGCGCGTATCCCGCCTTATCCGAAACCTGAAAATCTCCTGCGGGTACAGACGGGAGCCGCAACCCCCCACCAATTCTTCGTCGACGCGAACTCTGTTACGCTCGGCGAAGACGGCGTGATGCGCTATACCGTCGTCGCCAGAACAGAGGGTGGGGCGACCAACGTCACCTTTGAAGGCATGCGCTGCGAAACGCGCCAGCAGAAGCTATACGCAATCGGTCACAGCGACAACACCTGGGTGCGGGCGCGCGATCCGAAGTGGCAGCCGGTCGTATTACGTGACCTGACCCCGCACCATCACACGCTCTACTACGACTATTTTTGTTCCGAGCGCATACGTGCAACACCGCCTAAGCAGGCGCTCGAGGCATTGAGGCGTGGCCCGGGCTTCGCGCATTCCCGAATGCAGTGACCTAGCCCTTCTTCTATTTGAGCCCATGACGCGCCGAGATAGCATCCTGAGTAGTTCGTCGTTACTTGCATGACCTCGTTACCCCGCTTGATCGACCTGCGGTTCAGCCGGCGATAACGATCTACAGCAGAACCAGATTATCGCGGTGAATGAGCTCCAGCTCATCCACATAGCCGAGCTTGGCTTCGATTTCCGCAGACGGCGTGCGCAATATGCGACGTGTATCGCCAGCACCGTAATTCACGAGTCCTCGTGCGATTTCCCGCTGCGCTTCATCCAGGCAACTTACCGCTTCGCCGCGCTCGAAATCACCCGTCACGTCGTACACCCCGATCGGCAGCAGGCTCTTACCGTCGATTGTGAGTGCTTTGACTGCCCCGAGATCGAGCATGAGACGACCTCGCACCTGCAGATGATCCGCTAGCCACTGTTTGCGCGCGGCGAGCGTCGCACGTCCGGCAGTGAGATGTGTGCCGATGGCTTCGCCCGCGCTGAGTCTCAACAGCACGTCGGGTTCGCGGCCTGAAGCAATGACCGTATGGGCGCCGCTGCGCGCTGCACGCTTGGCGGCCAGAATTTTCGTGAGCATGCCACCACGACCTATGGCGCTGCCGGGAGCACCGGCCATTGCCTCCAGGCGCGGATCGCCTGCATGCGCGTCCCTTACCAGGGTCGAACCCGGATAGTGCCGAGGGTCGCGCTCGTAAAGACCGGCCTGATCTGTGAGAATAATCAGGGCATCAGCCTCGATGAGGTTCGTCACCAGCGCAGCGAGCGTGTCGTTATCGCCGAAGCGGATTTCTTCCGTCGCAACGGTATCGTTCTCGTTGATGATCGGTATTACGCCTAATCCGAGCAGCGTGCGCAGCGTCGTACGCGCATTCAGATAGCGTTTACGATCGGCGAGGTCTTCGTGCGTCAGAAGGACCTGCGATGTGATCAGGCCATGCTCTGAGAAGCACGCTTCATAGGCCTGTATGAGCCCCATTTGACCGACTGCCGCCGCGGCTTGCAACTCATGAAGTGCGTGCGGTCGACGCTTCCAGCGCAGCCGCTGCAATCCTTCGGCTATTGCACCGCTCGACACAAGCACGATTTCCAGCCCCTGAAGGCGCAGCGCAGCGATCTGCTGGGCCCAACGGGCAAGCGCGCTGCGATCGAGCCCTTGACCTTCATTGGTCACGAGGCTGCTGCCGACTTTGACGACCAGCCGTTTCGCGTTTTGCAGTATTGAAGCCATTTATAGTGGGACGGCTTTCCGTGTGCGCCTGTGCGTGCACGCTGTCGTTCAGGCGCGGCTCTTCTCGCGCGATTGCGAGCTCCGTGGTTCCGCGCCGCTCGTCGGCGATGTGACAGTCGGCGCGTCGGCTGCGAGTTTTTCCCTCTGCGCCTGATCGAGATGGTCCATGACGGCGTAAACGAGCGCCTGGCAACCTTCTCCAGTAAGCGCGGAAATGATAAAGGTTTTGCCTTTCCACCCTAACTTGCGCACGAACGCGCGCAACAGTTTCTCGCGGCTATCGACTGGCAGCAAATCGGCTTTGTTGAGAACGAGCCAGCGCGGCTTGTCATAAAGCGCGACGTCGTACTTCTTGAGCTCTGCAATGATTGCTTTTGCATCTTTGACCGGCTCTGCGCCCATTTCGAGCGGTGCCATATCGACCAGGTGAAGCAAAAGCCCGGTACGAGAGAGGTGACGCAGAAATTGGTGTCCGAGGCCGGCGCCCTCTGCAGCACCTTCGATGAGACCCGGAATATCGGCAATGACAAAACTGCGGCGCTCATCGACCCGAACAACGCCCAGATTGGGATGCAACGTCGTAAAAGGATAGTCGGCGACCTTCGGCCGGGCTGCGGAGACCGCGCGAATGAAAGTCGACTTTCCCGCGTTGGGCATGCCGAGAAGGCCAACGTCGGCGAGCACCTTCAGCTCGAGCTTTAGTTTTCGGCTCACGCCCGGCTCGCCGTGAGTGAACTCCCGCGGCGCCCGGTTCACGCTCGACTTGAAGTGGAGGTTCCCCAGCCCACCCTTACCGCCCTGCGCGAGCACCGCGCGTGCTTCATGCTCGGCGAGGTCTGCGAGGACCTGCCCAGTCTCGAAATCCGATACCACCGTGCCGACCGGAACGCGGAGCACGATATCCGGCGCGGAACGGCCGAAGCAGTCGGCACCCTGGCCCTTTGCTCCGTCCTTGGCGCGATGAATACGCGCGTAGCGATAGTCGATGAGCGTATTGATGTTGCGGTCGGCTATGAGGTGTATGCTGCCGCCACGGCCGCCGTCGCCGCCATCGGGTCCTCCGCGTGGCACAAATTTCTCTCGCCGGAAACTCGCGACGCCATCGCCGCCTTTGCCGGCGTGCAACTCGATCACAGCTTCGTCAATGAATTTCATAATTTCGTATAGCCTTGGTTAGATCGATACCGGCAATGGGTATTCCCGAGTCTGGCGGCGCCAAATAAAAAAGCCCTGTCGCAGGTACAGGGCTTTTTGGAGCTAAAAGCCGGATCTATGCTGCAGGCACCACGCTCACGGTTTTGCGTTTTGCGGGTCCGTGCTGCGAGAACGCGATGTGCCCCGTCACCTTGGCAAAGAGGGTGTGATCGCGCCCGATTCCGACGTTTTCGCCCGGGTGCACCTGAGTGCCCCGCTGGCGGATGATAATGCTGCCGGCGGGAACGAGCTCACCGCCGAACGCTTTGACTCCAAGGCGCTTCGCCTGTGAATCGCGGCCATTGCGCGAGCTGCCGCCCGCTTTCTTGTGTGCCATGCCGTACTCCTAACCCGTGATACCGAGGATTTCGATCTCGGTAAAGTTTTGCCGATGCCCCTGGGACTTGCGGTAGTGCTTGCGTCGGCGCATCTTGAAGATCCGAACCTTGTCGCCGCGCCCGTGCCCTACGACTTTGGCGGTCACGATCGCGCCGGTGACGAGGGGCGTGCCCATGGTTACGTCTTCGCCATTCGCCACGAACAGCACCTGATCGAGAACGACTTCAGCCCCAATGTCTGCAGCCAGCTGTTCTACCTTGAGTTTTTCGCCGGCCGTCACGCGATACTGCTTGCCGCCGGTTTTCACTACTGCATACATGGTAACCCCGCTCGAAGGCTTCTGGGAAAACCGGGCATTCTACAAAAATGGCGGCGGCGAGTCAAAGTATAATCGAAGCGCCTCTCCCGATAAGAGCATCTTCTTTCAAGGGTTTAGCTTTGTAGCCCGCTGCCGAAAAGAGCAGTTCACCCCCAGTTGGGCTTTGGGCACTGCTGTTATCATCTCCGCTTTTTTTTCGCTGTGACCATTGACGCCATACGTGCATACATAGCCGACGACCTGCGTGCCGTCGATGACGTGATTCGCAACCGTCTGCTATCCGACGTCGCGTTGATCAGGCAAATCGCGGATTACATCATCGGCGGCGGCGGCAAGCGCCTGCGGCCGGCTCTGCTCATATTGTCGGCTCGCGCCTGCGGCTACCGAGGTACCGCTCATCATGAGCTCGCAGCGGTCGTGGAATTCATCCACACCGCCACGTTGCTCCACGACGATGTCGTAGATGAGTCGGGATTGCGCCGGGGTCAGGCGACTGCCAACGCGCTCTTCGGCAACGCCGCGGCGGTGCTCGTGGGTGACTTCGTTTATTCACGCGCTTTCCAGATGATGGTTTCGGTGAAGAACATGAAAGTGCTGCGGGTGCTCGCCGATGCGACGAACGTGATCGCGGAGGGCGAAGTACTGCAGCTCATGAACTGCCGCAACCCGGACTTGGATGAGGATGGTTACCTTCGGGTGATTCGCTATAAGACCGCTAAGCTTTTCGAGGCCGCCACGCGTCTGGGTGCAATCCTTGGCGGCGTCGGCGAACAGGCGGAGGACGCGATGGCCGCTTACGGTGCCCATCTGGGCACCGCGTTCCAGTTGATCGATGACGTGCTCGATTATTCCGGCGACCATGCCGTGATAGGCAAAAATCTCGGCGACGATCTGGCTGAAGGTAAAACGACTTTGCCTCTGATCTACGCGATGAAGCACGGCACCTACGAGCAGGCGCAGCTCGTTCGCCGCGCGATACAGGGAGGGGGACTCGACGAGCTCAGTGCCGTGCTCGAGGCTATTCGGGTTTCAGGCGCCCTCGATTACGCTCGCGCGCAAGCGCAGGCAGAATCACGGACCGCGTGCGAGGCGCTGGAGGCGTTGCCGCGTTCAACCTACGGTGATTATTTGCTACAATTAGCCGATTTCGCGGTGACGCGAACGTTTTAGCTGACACGTTGTATCTGTCAGTCCGCGGCTCGAAGCCGAGCCGTCAAAAAGTGCGCCGCGAATTGCCTTTCCATACGCTCATCGCGCGCGTTTCGCTGCAATCGGGGTGTAGCTCAGCCTGGTAGAGTACTGCGTTCGGGACGCAGGAGTCGGAGGTTCGAATCCTCTCACCCCGACCATCTTTTCTTTTCAAGACGCAAGACAGGCGACGGGCTTTGAAACATCGCAGTCTCTGCGATCGGCATCACGCACTGGGTCAAATCCTCGACGCAGAGCGCGCGTTGCGGCAGACTAGCGCAACTTCATAAGCGGATTGTCGGTTGGCCAAAATACTCCTGCTCCTGGCGTGCTTTGCGCTCTTGTACTGGATTCTGAAAACCTATAAAAAGAAGATCCAGCGTCGATCCGGCCCACCGCCGGCGAAAGGGGAAGACATGGTGCGATGCGCGCATTGCGGTGTGCACCTGCCACGCAGTGAAAGCCTCATGAGCGGCCAGGCGTTCTACTGCAGCGTGGAACATCGTCCGCACCCTCAGAAAACGGACTGAACGCCGTTCCCGATCCTGCGATGTCCATCGCCGTCGAACCGCTCCTGACCTCGGCGGAAGACGCTCCGATCGCGCTTACCGCGGAGGCCGATTCGGCCTGGCGTTCACTTTTTTTCTTCAATGTTTACCGACTCGTCGGCGCCGGGGTGCTCCTGCTCGTCACCACCGCGTGGGGGTCGTCGCTCCCGTTCGGCTCGCGCGACTACCCGCTATTCGTATGGCTTACCGGCTGTTATTGCGTATTCAGCCTCGCGTGCTTCGCTCTGATTCGAATCCGGTGGCGTTTCGACCTGCAGTTGAGCGTCCAGGTGGCAGCCGACATCGTGTCGCTCGCGCTTCTCATGTATGCGAGCAACGGCATCTCCAGCGGTCTGGGTTTACTGTTGCTGACGACGCTTGCGGCTGCGGGATTAATCGCCCGCGGCCGGCTCACCCTTTTCTATGCTGCGCTCGCGACCATCGCGGTGCTACTCGAGCACACGTATGACGTGCTCCATTTCGATGCATCGGTCGCGCAGTACGCGCAGGCGGGGTTATTGGCGGCTGCCTATTTCGCAGTTGCCGGGCTCGCACACACGCTCGCGAAGTACGCCGTCGCGAGTCAGGAGCTCGCAGCTCAGCGCGAGATCGACCTCGAGAACATGGCTCAGGTGAGCGAGCACGTCATACAGGACATGCAGGATGGGGTGCTCGTCGTCGATGGCGCCGGCGTTATACGCCAGTTCAACACTCGAGCCGAGCGGATACTGGGCCCGCTGTGGGGCCGCAGAGACGTGCCGCTGACGGAATACGCGCCGGCGATTGCACGCCGCTTCGAGACCTGGCGCGAAGACGACGAGGGCCTGCAAGGTTCGAGCGATGTTTCCGTTCACCGAGCCGTTGGAGCGCGCCTGGTCCCAGTCGGGCGCCGTCGCAGTGCTGGCGCGGTGATATTCCTGGAAGACCTCACACGCATCCAGGCCGAGGCTCGACAGATGAAACTTGCAGCGATCGGTCGCCTGACGGCCAACATCGCTCACGAAATCCGAAATCCGCTGAGCGCGATCAGTCATGCGGCCGAACTTCTGCAGGAAGAGCCGACCACGGACGACACCGTCAAACGTTTGATCACCATCATCCAGGACAACACCCAACGGCTCGATCGCATGGTGAACGATGTCCTGCGGGTGCGGCGGGGGGACATCTCTCATCGCGAAAGCTTCAAGGTGGTCGACTATCTGCAGACCTTCGTCGAGCAGTTCTGCCAGATTCAGAAAATCAGCCCTGAGCTCTTCGAGGTCGAGCTTTACGCCGACCCGCATGTTTTATTTGACCGCAGTCACCTCAACCAGGTGATGTGGAATCTCTGCCGCAATGCTGCGCGACACTGCCAGGGCGAGAAAGGCAGCATTCGTGTCATCGTCGATACGGAGGAGCGAGGCGCTATTGTAAAATTGGATGTGATAGATGATGGGCCCGGCGTCCCAGCGGACTTGCGAAGTCAGCTGTTCGAGCCGTTTTTTACGACAGCGGCAGGCGGCACCGGACTGGGTCTTTACATCGCTCGCGAAGTCTGCGAAGCGAACGATGCCAAGCTCGACTATGTTGAAACCGAGTCCGGCGGCCAATTCACCATTTTCTGCAAGGCGGATAGCAAGGGTCATGACTAAAAGCCAGGTGCTCGTGGTCGACGACGAGGCAGATATACGTGAGCTGCTGAGTATGACGCTGACGCGTATGGGCCTCGAGGCCCACTGCGCGGCGACTTCCGCAGAAGCGCTGGCCCTGCTCCAGAAGCACACTTACGAGCTGTGTCTCACGGACATGCGGCTTACGGACGGTGATGGCCTCGCAGTGCTCGAGTATGTATCGAAGCATTGCCCCGAGCTTCCGGTCGCGGTCATAACGGCGCACGGCAGCGCAGAGAATGCTGTGGCTGCGCTCAAGGCCGGCGCCTTCGATTATCTGGCCAAGCCTGTCTCTCTGAATCAGCTGCGCACGCTGGTGCGCTCTGCGCTGAAACTCTCCCGTCCGGCAACGCGCCGCAGTGCGGAGGGTGAGGAGGAGCCCGCTCCGGTTTTACCAGTGCTGATCGGCACATCCGCGGTCATGCAGGCGACGCGCGCGCTGATCGATCGCCTCGCTCGAAGCCAGGCCCCTGTCCACATCAGCGGTGAGTCGGGAAGCGGCAAGGAGCTCGCTGCTCGTCTGGTGCATCTCAAGGGTTCTCGCCAGGACGGTGCGTTTGTCGCCGTCAATTGCGGAGCCATACCCGAAAATCTCATGGAATCCGAATTTTTCGGTTACCGCAAAGGGGCTTTCACAGGTGCGGCTGCGGACCGGGACGGGTTTTTCCAGGCCGCGAATGGCGGGACGCTGTTCCTCGACGAAGTGGCCGACCTGCCGTTGCAAATGCAGGTGAAACTGCTGCGGGCGATCCAGGAGAAGAAAGTGCGCAAAGTCGGCGCTACCGCCGAGGAGTCGGTGGACGTTCGTATCATCAGCGCGACGCATCGCAATCTGGCGGACGAAGTCAAAGGAGGCGCGTTTCGGCAGGATTTGTACTATCGGCTGAATGTGATCGAGCTGAGGATGCCGAGCTTGCGGGAAATGCGGGACGATATACCCCAGCTCGCGCTCGCTTTGTTGGAGAGACAGTGTACCGGAAGAGAACCGCCGCGACTGACGGCAGAGGCGCGGGCGGAACTCGCCGAGTACGATTTTCCCGGTAACGTACGCGAGCTGGAAAACATCCTGGAGCGTGCGCTTGCGCTTGCGACTGGCGATGAAATCGAAGCCGAGGATCTGCAGCTTGCGCCGCGAGCGGCAGCCGAAGAGACAGTGGAGGAAATCGCGACAGGGCTCCCGCTGCAGGAACGGCTGGACGCCACCGAGCGCAAGGCGATCTTCGACGCGCTCGAGCAAACGCACTACAACCGCACCGCGGCTGCAAAAGTGCTGGGGATTTCCTTCCGCGCGCTGCGCTATCGCATGGAACGGCTCGGCATCAAAGACGAGCTTGACGCGAAAAGCTGAGACGCGGGGCCTATGCATAGACGCGGACGGGCTGGCCTCGGGGGTGCCGTTCGTGGCGTCGCCGAATTTCGATCAACGTCCAGCTGACTCGGCAATCGAGCTCCTCGTCATACACGCAATCAGCCTTCCGCCAGGTGAATTCGGCGGCAGCGCAATCGAAGAGCTTTTCCTCAACCGCCTGGATCCTTCGGCGCACCCTTATTACGCTGGCATAGTGGCGCTGAGGGTATCGGCGCATTTTCTCGTGCGGCGGGATGGGACCCTGATCCAATTCGTGCCGTGTGTCCGCCGCGCATGGCACGCCGGCGCTTCGAGTTGGCGCGGCCGCCCGCGATGCAACGATTTTTCTGTGGGTGTCGAGCTCGAAGGCGCGGACGATGTCCCCTTCGAAGACGCGCAGTATGACGAGCTCGCCAGGCTAACGCGGGCGCTGATGGACACCTATCCCATTGCCGATATCGTCGGCCACAACGAAATTGCCCCCGGCCGTAAAACAGACCCGGGCGCTCATTTCGACTGGAAGCGATTTCGCGCCTCTGTGCCTCCCGAAATTTCACCCCGAAAGCGCTGAACGCGCCATTTTTGCAACGCTGAGAGACGCGCAAAAATTATCTTGCGCAGGCCCTTGCGTTTGAAAAGTGCCGCTACTAGAATTTGTTTAAAACAGCACCACCACCACAACATATAGTGGTTGCAGCAGGAGGGGGCGAACCTCTCCCGGGTCAGCAAAGCCAAAACGATCAAGGAGTTAGCATGCAATTAGCCACGCCGACGCTCGTGTCAGTCCCGACCGCGCCTTTTTCCCCATCTGACGCCCCTGCTGCCACGGAATCGCGGTTTGCCGACTATCGGGTGATAAGGCGAAACGGTTCAGTGGTCGGGTTCGAACCGGCAAAAATTTCAATTGCGGTCACGAAAGCATTTCTCGCCGTCAACGGTGGCACCGGCGCTGCGTCGGCACGGGTGCGCGAACAGGTGGCCCTGCTGACCGAGGCTGCCGTCAATGCTTTGGTGCGCCGTCAGCCGTCCGGCGGCACGTTCCATATCGAGGATATCCAGGACCAGGTCGAGCTCGCGCTGATGCGTGCCGGCGAGCACAACGTCGCGCGCGCTTATGTGCTGTATCGCGAAGAGCGCACCAAAGAGCGCGCAAAACAGCGTCAGGCGCAGCAGACGACGGTCGTGCCGGCCACCCCCCTGATCAATGTCACCGACAAGGGCGTGTCGCGTCCGCTGGACCTCGCCAGAGTGACTGCGCTCGTGCAAAACGCGTGCGATGGGCTTGGCCGCGACGTCAGCGCGCAGCCGATTCTCGATGCGATGCAGCGCGATCTCTATGATGGTGTGCCCATCGAGGAAGTGCGCAAGTCATTGATTCTCGGTGCCCGCGCCCTGATTGAACAGGATCCGGGCTACAGCTACGCTACTGCACGGCTACTGCTCAACTCGCTGCGGCTCGAGACCCTGGGCGAGGAGGTCACTCAGGGGGAGATGAACGCGCGGTATGCGCAGTACCTGCCTGACTTCGTGAAGCAGGGCATCGAAGCAGAGCTCCTCGATGAACGGCTTGGTCAGTACGATCTGAAATGTCTTGGCGCGGCCCTCGACGCGAACCGCGACCTCAAGTTCACCTATCTCGGGGTTCAGATTCTGTATGACCGCTATTTTCTGCACGTGCGCGGTCGGCGCATCGAGCTGCCGCAGATTTTCTTCATGCGCGTCGCCATGGGCCTTGCGTTGAACGAACCCGAATCCGAACGCGAAGCGCGGGCGATCGAGTTTTACAACGTGCTCTCGAGCTTCGATTTCATGAGCTCGACACCCACTCTTTTCAATTCGGGCACGCGCCGCTCGCAACTCGCGAGCTGCTATCTGACCACGGTATCCGACAACCTCGACGGCATCTACGAAGCCATCAAGGAAAATGCGATGCTTCAGAAGTACGCCGGTGGCATCGGCAACGACTGGACCCCGGTGCGCGCGCTGGGTGCTTACATCAAAGGTACCAACGGCAAGTCACAAGGTGTCGTTCCATTCCTCAAAGTCGTAAATGACACGGCCGTTGCGGTGAACCAGGGCGGCAAGCGCAAAGGCGCGGTGTGCTCGTATCTGGAGACCTGGCACCTCGATATCGAAGAGTTTCTGGAGCTGCGCAAGAACACGGGCGACGATCGTCGACGCACGCACGACATGAACACCGCCAACTGGGTGCCCGACCTGTTCATGAAGCGCGTGATGGAAGAGGGCGAATGGACGCTGTTCTCGCCGTCCGACGTGCCCGACCTGCACGATCGATTCGGCAAAGCTTTCGAGCAGGCTTATGTGGGGTACGAGGCGAAAGCCGCACACGGGGAACTGAAGCTTCACAAGAAAGTGCCGGCGATCCAGCTCTGGCGCAAGATGTTGTCGATGTTGTTCGAAACCGGACATCCCTGGATCACGTTCAAGGACCCGTGCAACTTGCGCAGCCCGCAGCAGCACGTGGGCGTGGTCCACAGCTCGAATCTGTGTACCGAAATCACGCTGAACACCGGGCCCGATGAGATCGCAGTCTGCAATCTCGGATCTGTCAACATGCCTGCACATCTCGATCTGTCGACCGGCCGCATGGATATGGCGAAACTGAATCGCACGATCGGCACCGCGATGCGCATGCTCGACAACGTGATCGACTTGAACTTCTATTCGGTAGGCAAGGCGCGGAACTCGAATTTCAAGCACCGACCGGTCGGCCTTGGAATCATGGGCTTCCAGGACTGCCTGCACATGCTGCGTATTCCCTACGGTTCGCGCGCGGCCGTCGAGTTCGCTGACCGCTCGATGGAACAGGTCGCCTACATGGCCTTTTGGGCATCGACCGATTTAGCCGAGGAGCGCGGACCGTACTCGACGTTCAAAGGCTCGCTGTGGGACCGCGGCATCCTGCCCTTCGATACGGTCAAGCTGCTCGCCGACGAGCGTGGTGGTTACGTCGAGTGCGATATGTCTACCGTGCTGGACTGGGACACGCTGCGACAGCGCATCAAGCACGTCGGCATGCGGAACTCCAATTGCCTGGCGATCGCGCCGACCGCGACCATTGCCAATATCACCGGGTTGTCCCAGTGCATCGAGCCCACGTACCAGAACCTCTATGTGAAATCGAACCTGTCAGGTGAATTTACCGTGGTCAACGAGTTCCTGGTGCGCGATCTCAAGAAGCTCAACCTGTGGGACGAAGTCATGATCGCCGACCTCAAGTACTTTGACGGTTCGCTGTCGAAGATCGACCGCATCCCGCCGGATGTCCGAAGCCTGTACGCAACGGCTTTCGAGATGGAGCCTCAATGGCTCGTCGAATGCGCTGCCCGCCGCCAGAAATGGGTCGACCAGTCGCAATCGCTGAATATTTATATGGCCGGTGCATCCGGCAAGAAGCTCGACGAGACCTACAAGCTCGCGTGGGTGCGCGGCCTCAAGACGACGTACTATCTGCGCACGCTGGGCGCGACCTCCACAGAGAAGTCCACCGGGCGCGCCGGGCAGCTCAATGCCGTGACAGCAGACGGCGCCAGCAGCGCAGAGCCCAAATTCTGCGGAATCGATGACCCCGAATGCGAAGCGTGCCAGTAGACAACAAGATCGACAGGAGAAAAATAATGCTGCAGTTCGAAGAACAAGCCGCAGGAAGCGCGGGCCCGGGCCTGCAAGGCGCGACGGCGTTTATAGCGCCAGACGCCGTCACCGAGGACGCCAGCAGTCGCCGCGTCAATGTGGCTGACAAGCGGATCATCAACGGGCAGACCGACGTGAATCAGCTTGTGCCCTTCAAGTACAAGTGGGCATGGGAGAAATACTTGTCGGCGTGCGCGAATCATTGGATGCCGCAAGAGATCCAGATGAGCCGGGACATCGAGCTGTGGAAAAACCCGAACGGCCTGACGGAGGACGAGCGGCGGCTCGTCAAACGCAACCTCGGGTTTTTCGTCACCGCGGATTCGCTCGCCGCGAACAACATCGTGCTGGGCACGTACCGCCACATCACGGCGCCGGAGTGCCGGCAGTATCTTCTCCGCCAAGCGTTTGAAGAGGCGATTCACACCCATGCCTATCAGTACATCGTCGAGAGTCTTCAGCTTGACGAAGGCGAGGTGTTCAACGCGTATCACGAGATCGCGTCGATTCGTGACAAGGATGAGTTCCTGATTCCGTTCATCGACACGCTCACTGACCCCGCATTCAAAACCGGAACTCTCGAAAGCGACCAGAAGCTCTTGAAAAGCCTGATCGTGTTCGCCTGCGTGATGGAGGGCCTGTTCTTTTATGTCGGGTTCACGCAGATTCTTGCGCTGGGCCGTCAGAACAAAATGACCGGTGCAGCGGAGCAGTACCAGTACATCCTGCGGGACGAGTCGATGCACTGCAACTTCGGGATCGATCTGATCAATACGATTAAGCTCGAGAACCCGCGACTGTGGACCTCCGAATTCCGAGACGAAATCCGGAGCATCATGACGAGAGCAGTGGAGCTCGAATACCGTTATGCCGAGGACACGATGCCGCGCGGCGTGCTGGGCTTGAATGCCGCGATGTTCAAGGAATACCTCCGGTTCATCGCCAATCGCCGTTGCCAGCAAATTGGCCTCGATACGCTGTACGAGGGTGCGACCAATCCGTTCCCGTGGATGGCCGAGATGATCGATCTGAAGAAGGAGAAGAACTTCTTCGAAACTCGCGTCACGGAGTATCAGACGGGTGGGGCGCTGAGCTGGGATTGATCACAGAGGAGACGCTCCTTGGCATACAGTCTGAAGTATCGACGTTTTCGCAGCCGCAGACCGAGCGCACACGCGGTGACGGAGCTGCGGGCCGAGCGCAACTACACACTCTGGCTGCGCTTCGACGACGGACTCGAGGGCCACGTGTATCTCGGCGATCTGGTCGGTACGCAAAGCTTTGGCGTCCTCTCGGACGAGGAGAAGTTCAGCCGTGCCGCGATCGATCCGATCTCGAACGCCGTCACATGGGAAGGCGAGATCACCCTCGACCCTGATGCGTTGTATCGCGACGTGGTAAGCAAAGCGTTCGCAGCTTTGCACTAACTGTCAGTTAACCTGACGTAGGAGGCAGCATGGCCAAAAAGCAGGCCGGTCGGACTAAGCCGGCCAAGAAGCAGGCAGCTAAAAAGCAGCGGGGGAAGAAATCAGCAAGTAAGAAGAAGCTGACGCGCAAAACGGCAAAGAAGACCGTCCGCAAATCAGTCCGGAAAGCGCCAGCGCGAAAAGCAGCCAAAAAAAAGCCGACTGGGAAGTCGGCTAAGAAAAAAGCAGCCAAGAAAAAGTCCGCTGCCCCTAGGCGGCGCCCCGCGCTTCAAGCTCAGGCGGCCCAACCTGCCGCAGAGCCTTCAGCACCGGAAGCACCTCAACCGGTGTCGATCCCTGGCGCCTGGCCGTTTCCCATGGGGAACCGGCCGTAACCCTCGCCATGCCTGCGGACGGGTGGTGTCGCTACCCGCCCGCCGGCGTGGAATTTTCACCAGCGGACAGCAGGCCGCCAAAGATACAGAATCTCCCGGCACAGGGCAAGGCAGGGCCGTCCTCAGAAGCCGTGCGTCTCCATAAACGGCTTTAAAAACAACGGCTTTGAGGTTGCAATAAAGAAATATTGCTAGGATCTTGCTTGCAGCGCTGAATTTTGATACCCGCCGTGCTGATCGGTTGTTGCTGCCGCAAGCGCCGTCTAGCGACCATGAAAATGCGCCGTGCGTACGAGGCCACCACCGCCGCGTATTCATCTCAGTGCGCGCGCGTAACGCTCAAGTTTTATCTGAGTGCGTCAACACCATAGGACCGTTTTTGCGCGCGACTCAAGTGTCGTCGATCGTCGTGAGTACGCTTTCAAAACCAGCTTCGCACAATTAAATAATTTATCCGGTGTAGCAACGTGCGCTCGAGCCGCAGACCTGCATCGCGCTTTCTCGGACGCCCGCTTGCGGCGAGATACCTGCTTAAGTAGAGTATGAGCGGGTCGCCCTAAACGACTTGCCAGATTGGTTTCTCGCGTTCCGGAGGAGAGCAATGACAATGAGCAAAAACAGAGACGTGATGCGTGCGATAGGGGCATTGTTGTTATTCGTCCCGTGCAGTGCTTTACGCGCAAACGGACGAATGCAAGAATCGCGGACAACTCGACACGCTCTACTGCGATGAAAACAAAGATCTGGTCGCGGACGCTCCGAAGGATCCGAAGCGCTGGAAAAATCCGAGCACGCTCGTATTTACGTACACACCGGTTGAAGATGCCGCTGTGTATCAGCGTGCGCGAGTCGGCAGTGCTCGGACTCGTCGGCGTGGGAGGCATCGGTATGGCGATCGATTCCGCTATGAATCTTTTTCAGTGGGACCGTGTGGCACTGATGCTGGTGGCGATCTTCGCCGTTGTTCTCGTCGCGGAGCTCGCCGTGACCTATATTCGAAAGCGAATCATTTGAACGCTCACCCGACAGGTCGAAGCAGATAAGGTTGTGGCACTACACCAGGCCGCAGCCATTTTTATGCGCCGCTCGGGCTCATGCCAGGCTTAACGATTGACGTGCGCCGCTCACGTCAACGCTAAGCGCACCTTTGTGAATGCTGCTGCTGCTGCGTCGATCTCCGCGTCCCCGATATGCCGGTGCGTCACGAACCGCAGCGCGTAGCGCTCGCTCGGGCTTACGAGGATTCCGAGCGCTTTGAGCGCAGCTGACCATTCGGCCGCAATCCGTCCGTTTTTCGGCAGCTCGACTTTGACGAGGTTCGTTTCGACGTCGGCGGGCTTCACCAGGCCCGCGTCGATTCGATGGAGCTTCTCGGCGAGACGTTTTGCTGTCGCGTGATCCTGTTCGAGCCGTTTGACCATCGTTTCCAGCGCGACGATGCCGGCTGCCGCAAGCGGCCCCGCCTGGCGCATGTTGCCGCCGACCATTCTGCGAAACGCGCGGGCGCGCTCGATGTAGTCGGCGCTGCCGCAAAGCAGCGAGCCGATCGGCGCGGACAATCCTTTCGATACGCAAAAGCACACGGAGTCCGTATGCTCGGTTATTGCGCTCGGCTCGATACGAAGCATAGTCGCTGCGTTAAAGATCCGGGCGCCGTCGGTATGGACGGGAACCCCGTGCCGGCGCGCCAGGCCATAGACCGCTTTCATGTGTTCGAGTGGAAGCACGGCACCTCCCGCTCGGTTATGACTCGTTTCCATACACACGAGCGCAGTGCCAAAATTCTGCCTAGTCGGAGCCCTTATCGTATCGGCCAGCCGTTCGAGGTCCATTGCGCCACGGTGGCCCGGTATACCTTTGTAAAACACACCCGCCACGGCGGTGATGCCGCCGAGCTCCGAATTCAGAATGTGCGCGCCAGTCTCGAGCAGCACTTCACCTCCTCGCTGCGTATGGGCCAGGATGGCTACGAGGTTGGTCATCGTGCCACTCGGCATGAAGACCGCCGCTTCCTTACCCATGCGAGCGGCGCCCATCGTCTCGAGCTTGCGCACGGTGACGTCACCGTCGCGCGAATCGTCCCCGAGACTCGCTTCACGCATAGACTCGACCATGGCTTCGGTCGGCTGCGTCACAGTATCGCTGCGTAAGTCGATCACCATTCTGGAGCGTTTCCTTGTCTGCCCTGCAGTATGCATTCAGCTGCTTCCCGAAAGCCTTTGCCACAGCGTTCCGTAGTGACATACGCCGGAGGCCGCGAAATGCGCGATTCAAAGTCACGGACGTTCGCGACACCTATCGCGAACGGAAAGTAGCCAAGCATGGGTGCATCGTTGGGTGAGTCTCCGACGAATACAAAGCTCGCGCGCTTTGCGTCGAGATCGATGCCGTGACATTCTTTGACGAATAGTTTGGTCATCGTGAGCTTATCGTAACTGCCGAACCATCCGTTTACGTGAATCGAGCTCACTTTAGCGGTGAGCCCGCGCTCGCACATGATCTTTACGATCTCATCAACAGCTGAGTCTGGGAGGCGTGGTACATCTTCGCAGAAATCGATGGCGAGGTCTGTTTCGCGATAAGGTTGATCGGCGGCGAGTGCGGATCCGCGAATGACGTCAACGATTTCGCGTCCGATATCTGTCAGGCGCTCTTTATTGTGAAGCCGCGTATCGTACGAATCCACGTAGCGTCGCGTCATGCGACGGCTCGCGTGATCATAGCGGAAATACAAGGCGCCGTTTTCGCCGACGACGCCGTCGACTGGCCACATGCGCGCGATATGGTCACACCAGCCTGCCGGGCGGCCCGTGATCGGCACGGCCAGGAGACCTGAATGATGGAGACGTTCCAATGCCGAATAGGCTTCGGCAGTGAGCCGTCCCGCCGTGGTGAGCGTGTCGTCGATGTCGAAGAGGACGCCGGCTACTTCGCGGCGTGCCGCGATCGGGAATTCAGCGAGCGGCCGCATTCGGCCGCAGCCCTCCGAGACCCTCGCCAATCATGCGCACTTCGCCTCGCCCTCCGGCGCGATGGGGCGAGCGTCGAAGCCAAAGCCTTCGGCGACCTTGTGCGATTGCAGCGGCTCGACTCTGACGTTTGATTCTCCATACTTGATCCAGATCGGCGCCGGCCGGCCCTGCTGAAGCAATTCCATCAGTTGGTCGAGCGTATCTTCAGGCAAAGGCGCGCCGTTTACGTCGATAAAACTGGGTACGAGCTTCTCGAGGTCGCGGTCATGTACAACGCCGATGCCGTGCTCCGTTTCAAGCAGCAGCGCGCCGGTTTCGTCTATCCAGGCGCCCGAGAGCAGCGTCGCTTTCGACCCGGTATGCGACTCGATAGCGAGCACCGCATCGTCCCCATTCACCGCGCGATAGACAAATGGCGTGTATTCGAGGGCGACATAAACGCGCTGCGGACCATTCTGGAAAAACCAGCGTCCGCGGCCGTCGCGCTCATAGTTTCGACCGATGAACGCCGTGATCGTCTCGTTGCCGATCGGCGAGCCCTTGATCAGCCAATTGCCGCGCCGATCGAGTGTGAGCCAGCCGTAGACCGCGGGGACGTCCGGCCATTTGGCCAGCCCGCGCAATACTAATTCGTCCATTTGAGGATCCGTGAGTAGTCGCCGTCAGGAGTAAGCCCGCGGCTTAAAGACGAAGCAAAGCTTAAGCCGATCGACGCCGGCGTAATACAACCATCCGCGATGAATTCGACCCGCTAAACCTGACGTAGAGCCGCTGAGCCGGCTATGATTATTGCTCCTCAGTCTGCACGGTCTTGCTGTGCAGCATAGCGAGATCCTTCTGGACATTGGGTGGCACCGGCTCGTAATGCGAGAGCTCGATCGAATAGGAGCCCTGACCGGCGGTCACCGACTTCAAGCGCGCCTGGTAGTTGTTGAGCTCCGAAAGGGGTACCTGCGCTTTGATGGCCACCGTTCCGGGTGAAACTGCATCGGTGCCACTGATTTGACCGCGTTTAGCGGAAATATCGCCCGCGATGTCGCCCATGTTCGGTTCGGGCGCTGTGATCTCCAGCTTCACGATCGGCTCGAGCACGATCGGCCGCGCTTTGCTGATCGCGTCCATGAAAGCGCGCTTGCCTGCCGAAATGAACGCGACCTCTTTGGAGTCGACTGGATGGTGCTTTCCGTCGTAGACCACGACTCGAACATCCTGTACGGGATAGCCCGCAATCGGACCCGCGTCGAGCACCTGCCGTACACCTTTCTCCACAGCAGGGATGAACTGCGTCGGGATCACCCCGCCTTTGACTGCGTCTACGAACTCGAAGCCCGCGCCGCGTCTCAAAGGCTCGACTCGCAAATAGACTTCGCCAAACTGGCCCGCGCCCCCCGTTTGTTTCTTGTGGCGATGGTGGCCTTCGGCTTTTGCTGTGATTGTTTCCCGATACGGTATGCGCGGGGGCTTCGTGGTGACTTCCACGTGATACTGCGACTGGAGGCGATCCATGATGTAGCGCATGTGGAGATCGCCGAGTCCGCTCACCACTGTCTGATTCGTGGCGGCATAGTGCATCACCTTGAAGGTCGGATCTTCTATAGCGAGCTTGTGTAACGCGTCCGATATGCGCTGCTCGTCGCCACGTCGTTTGGGCTCGACGGCCAGGCTGTGCATCGGCGTCGGAAATTCGAGCGGGACGAGGTGGATATGGTCTTCGTCATGCGAGTCATGCAGCACGGCGTCGAAATGAATGTCTTCAACTTTCGCGACCGCACCGATATCTCCCGGAACGAGCGCGTCCGTTTCAACAAACTCCTTACCTTGCATGAGATAAGCGTGACTGACTTTGAAGGGTTTGCGGCCGTCGCCGATGAAGAGCTGCGTGTCCTTGCTGATCGTGCCCTGATGCACCCGGAACACACCGACTTTGCCGACGAATGGGTCGATCGTCACCTTGAATACATGAGCCAGGACGTGCTTGCGAGGATCCGCTTCGGCGGAAATGGGCGTTGCTGCTGCCCCTTCACCCTTCAGGAATTGCGGCGGATTGCCCTCGGTCGGGTTCGGCATGAGCTTGACGAATACGTCGAGCAGCTCCGCGATGCCTGCGCCGTTGCGAGCCGACGCGAAACAGATCGGGATCAAATGGCCTTCGCGAAGCGCCTGCTCGAACGGGGCGTGCAGCTCTGCGGGGCTGATGTCGCCCTGCTCGAGATACTTTGCCATCAGATTCTCGTCGACTTCAACCACCTGATCGATAAGCGACTGGTGCGCTTCTTCGACCGAAGAGAAATCCGATTCGCCGGACGGGTTGAAAAAGCAGTCCACCACGCGTTTGCCATTGTCTGCGGGCAGATTGATCGGCAGACATTCCTTGCCGAACGTCGCCTGGATCTGGTCCACGAGTTGCGGCAGATCGACGTTTTCGGCGTCGATCTTGTTGATCACGATCATGCGGCAGAGCTTGCGTTTTGCAGCCCATTGCATCATGCGCTTCGTGATCATCTCGATCCCGTTCTGAGCATTGATCACTATCGCGGCCGTTTCCACGGCAGGCAGTGCGCCGATCGCGCGGCCGACAAAATCGGGCAGTCCTGGCGTATCGACGAGGTGGATGCGGGTTTCGCCGCCGTTCAGGTGCACGAGGGCGGCATTGAGCGAGTGCTGATAATTCTTTTCAAGCGGATCGTGGTCGCAGACCGTCGAACCTTTTTCGACGCTGCCCATCGCACCGATGGAGCCGGAGCGATGCAACAGTGCCTCGGCGAGCGTCGTCTTGCCTGCAGCACCATGACCGACCAGCGCTATGGTGCGAATCATTTCAGGGGAGAATTTAGGCATGGCTCCTCCGCCCTTCTACGACCGCCCTGGACGCGATTCCGATGCGAACATGTTTCAAACGTCGAGGGGTCGGTTTGACAGGGGCCAGACCAGTATAAACGCGCGCGCGCTGCGGTTACAAGCAAACGCGCCTAACCCCCTGAGCCCGCGGGCGACGTTGTATAAATCTATATGCTGGACGTTGCGTTTGCTTCCATGCGGTTTACGTGCTGGCGCTGCACGGGCATACTGCGAGCCCGTGATGCCCCGGGACCAGTCTGCGTGCGACGAGGAGCTGATGCTCGCCTACGGTGAGGGCGATGTCGCCGCATTCGACGAGCTCTATCGTCGACACAAAGGTCCGCTCTATCGCTTTCTACTGCGGCAGTGTCGCGACGGCGCCATTGCGGAAGAGCTTTTTCAGGATATCTGGACGAACGTCATCCGTGCACGGCGGAATTATGCTGTCGCAGCGCGGTTTACGACCTATCTCTATCACCTCGCCCATAATCGTCTGATCGACCATTACCGACGCCGCGCCCCGGCTGCGCTCGTGTCCTACGATGACGAGGAGGCGTCGACGTCGATTGAGGAGATCGCAGGATCTGCGCATGAACGGCCGGAAGCAGCATACGAGGCGAGGCAGAAAGCTGCGCGCCTGCTCGAGCTCTTGCAGGCACTGCCCACCGCGCAGCGCGAAGCCTTCGTGTTGCAGCACGAAGCGGGGATGAGCATAGAGGACATTGCGGTGGTTACCGGAGTCACGCGCGAAACTGCAAAGAGTCGGCTGCGGTACGCGATGGCCAAGTTGCGGGAAGGAATGCAGGGATGGCTGTAGACGGGCGCGACGAGATGCGGCCGGAAGATGCGCGCATTGCTGCGCTTTACCGGCACGCAACGGGCGAGATGCCGCCGGAACGGCTCGATTCGGCAATTCGGAAGCACGCGCGAGCGCCGAAGGACGCCGTGAAGCCGCAAAAGCACACTCTTTGGCGACCCGCGTGGAGGCTGCCATTTGTCGCCGCCGCGCTCGCGGTAGTTTGCGCGAGTGTCGTCACCCTCTTGGTGGAGCGCGACGGGGGACGGCTGACGGTACCGCCAGAAACGCCCCCACCCGACGGCGGGGAGACCCCGCCCTTCAGTGTTCAGCGTGAGCCGCCGCCGTTCTCGCAGTCGATGACTGATCGCGCAACCGTCGAGCCGCGTAGTGGCAGGGCCGAGGACGCGCCTACTCTCACCAGGAAACGCGCTGAACCGCCCCGGGAAGCGGAAGTCCGAAAGAGCATTCCGGAGTCCAAGGCGCGCATAGGCGAGCGGAGCGCCGCGCCACCGGATGGGCGCGTGCTCGGTGCCGAGCCGTCGCATAGTTCGGACGCGCCTGCGTCTCGCGGGAACAAAACGAGTGGCGGTAACGCGCCCTTGGCGTACTCTCAGCCGCCTGCCCCTGCAACATCAACCTCCCCCGATCGTGTAACCGCACCGCCAGCGCCTCGAGCCGAAGACGATTCCTTGAGCAAGGCCTTGCCCGCACCCTCCGCGGAGGCGAGTCCCGCGGCTAAACCCGCCCCGGCGGCGAACCCACGGCCAGCTCCGCAGCCGGAATCAGCGCCAGCTCCAGAGGCGAAACCGGCGCCAGAAGCGAAGGCATTGGCTCGCAAGCGATTGGAGTCGACGCCAAGCGAGCCGAGAGTCCCGGCTCGTGTGAGCGCTTTGATCGCGGAGCTCGAAAATGAGCCGCCCGCACGCTGGGTGGAACGCATGCTAGCCCTTAGGCGAGAGGATCGAAGGCAGGACGCCGAGGCGCTCCTCGCTGAGTTCAAGCGGCGGTTCCCTGGTGAGCGGCTGCCAGCCAGTCTCCAGCAAAACGATGAATGACACGCCGCCCGGCAACCGATGATCCGGAGCCACAGCGGCCCCGCGAGCCTGATCAATGGGAGTGTTGCCAGAGCGGCTGCGATCCGTGTGTTTATGACGCCTATTGGGAGGCTGTCGAGCGTTACGAGACTGCTTTGGAGGCTTGGAAAGTGCGACGGAATGTGCGAAATCGCACACCCTAACCATGCGAATTCCCACAAGCTGAAAAGCAGTGCGAAAGGGCTTGCGTTCTTCAGATCCATGGCTACAATGCGTCCATTCCATCACGGAGCTGCGGGTGTAACGCCTGGCAACTTTTTGTTTATTCAGTAGTTTTTGCCCGCGCCAGGGTGTGCCTCAGGCACTGCAGCTGAGTCGCAATCAGCGCGGGTAAGTCAGAAAACGGGGGTGATGGTGCGACGCACCATCAGGTTTGTAAAACCCGGCGGCCTGAGGCGCGACACACGTCGCCCACCCAGGCAAGACTCAAGAACAGTACGTCCGTTTTAATGCGGCCCTACGTCACAGGTTGTGGGGTCATGTTGAAGATGGAACTAACCCGTTACCCGGCGAGGTGACAGGCTGACTCGATCGCGGCTGCGCAATCGAGTCCCACACAAAAGGAGGTTTTGCATGACCGCAAAATCAGCCCCGCAGCTTACGCAAGCTCAGCAATCCAGATCCGCCGCGTTTCACTTGGGCGCTACGCTTTTCACGCTCGCTGTGGC
>JAQGNH010000154.1 GCA_028291945.1 Betaproteobacteria bacterium | reverse complement strand
GTCGCTCCTGTGGAATGTCGAGAAGAAATAGAGCAACAGCTGATTGAACCCACTGTGATTTATCGGTGTTCGCGTATGTAATACGGCGGCTCTTCTCCACCCTCGTCGTCATGACGGTGGTCGCGTTCGTCGTCTTCTCTCTGTTGTACCTCACGCCAGGCGATCCGGCTGCGGTCATTGCAGGCGATGCCGCCACCAGCGAAGACATCCAGAAGATCCGCGCCAACCTCGGCCTCGACGAGCCGTTTCTCGTACGCTTTGGATCGTGGGGCTGGGACCTGCTGCACGGCGACCTCGGCACGTCGATCTTCACTAAACTCCCGGTAACGCGACTGATCGCGCAGCGGGTCGAACCCACTGTCGCCTTGACGCTCTGCACGCTGCTGGTAGCGGTGGCCGTCGCTGTTCCGCTCGGCGTCATCGCTGCGGCCAAAGCCGGCACCTGGATCGATCGCACTGTGATGGCATTTTCCGTGCTGGGTTTTTCGGTCCCGGTATTCGTCCTCGCCTACATTTTGATCCTCACGTTTTCGATCGAGCTCGACTGGCTTCCGGTTCAGGGTTATCGAAATTTGAGCGAGGGATTCTGGGAGTGGCTGCGGCATCTCATTCTTCCGAGTCTTGCGCTCGGCACCGTGTACATGGCGCTCATTGCGCGCATCACGCGCGCCACGATGCTCGACGTACTTTCGCAGGACTACGTGCGCACGGCTCACGCGAAGGGCTTGAGTCCAGGCTCCGTGTTGATCGGGCACGCACTCAAGAACGCTGCGGTCCCGATCATGACCATCGTCGGCATCGGCATTGCGCTACTCATCAGTGGTGCAATCGTCACCGAGACCGTTTTTGCGATACCCGGCATCGGGCGCCTGACGGTCGACGCGATCCTGCGTCGCGACTATCCAATCATCCAGGGTGTGATCCTCATCTTTTCCGCGACGTACGTGCTGATCAATCTCGCGGTGGACCTGAGCTATATGTTGTTCGATCCGCGGATTCGTTACTGACATGACGGCGCTCGCATTGCCTGCTGCGCGCTCGGCCTCGCCAACGTGGCAGCGGCTGAAGGATGCGCTGCGGCGCCACCCGACGGCGATCGGCGGCGGCGGAGTGCTCACGATCATGATTTTGATTGCGGTGTTCGCACCGTGGCTCGGCACGGTGGACCCGCAAGCAGTCGCGCCGCTGAGGCGACTCAAACCGCCATCTCAGGAATTCTGGTTCGGCAGCGACATGCTCGGCCGCGACGTTTACAGCCGCGTCATCTATGGCGCACGCGTGTCCCTTTCGGTAGGCCTCGCTGTCGCGATCTTCAGCACGCTCGTCGGGCTCGCGATCGGCCTCGTCACAGGCTACATTCGATGGCTCGATGCAATCGTGATGCGGATCATGGATGGTCTGATGTCCATTCCTTCGGTACTGCTTGCGATAGCACTGATGGCACTCACGACAGCGAGCATACAAAACGTAATCGTCGCCATCACGCTCGCCGAAGTACCGCGCGTCGTGCGGCTCGTGCGCAGCCTCGTGCTGACGCTGCGCGAGCAGCCTTATGTCGAAGCTGCGGTCGCCGCAGGAACGACGCTCCCACACATTCTCACGCGCCACATCCTGCCCAACACAGTGGCGCCGCTGCTCGTGCAGGCCACCTATGTCTGCGCATCCGCCATGATCACCGAAGCGATCCTGTCTTTCATCGGCGCCGGCACGCCGCCCAACATCCCGAGCTGGGGCAACATCATGGCGGAGGCGAGAAGCCTTTTTCAGATCGCCGGTTACCTGATTCTTTTCCCAGGAATCTGTCTGTCGCTGACGGTGCTCGCGGTCAATCTCCTGGGTGACGGCATGCGCGACGCGCTCGACCCGCGGCTCGCGCGGCGCATTTGAAAATGAGCGCCGTCTCGACGCCGCTGCTCGAAGTCGAAGGTCTGAAGACCTATTTTTTTACGCGCGACGGCGTCGTTCGTGCGGTCGACGGTGTCTCGTTCACGGTCGATCCGGGTGAGACACTCGCGATCGTAGGCGAATCCGGCTGCGGCAAGAGCGTCACGTCACTTTCGATTCTGCGACTCATCGCGTCTCCCCCTGGACGCATCGTATCCGGCAAGCTCGTGTTCGCCGGCCGCGATCTTCTTGCATCGTCCGAAACGGAAATGCGCGCGATCCGCGGCAACGAGATCTCGATGATCTTCCAGGAACCGATGACCTCGCTCAATCCGGTATTGACGATAGGCCGTCAGATCGCAGAAACGGTCAAGGTACATCGCGGGCTGTCGAGTCGCGGGGCGACCCAGCGTGCCGTCGAGATGCTCAAGCTCGTAAACATGCCAGAGCCCGAACGCCGCGTCACACAGTATCCGCATCAGTTGTCGGGCGGCATGCGGCAACGCGTGATGATTGCAATGGCGCTCGCGTGCGGACCGCGGCTCCTGATTGCGGACGAGCCGACGACTGCGCTCGACGTGACCATCCAGGCGCAGATACTCGATCTCATGCGTGCCCTCAAAGACAAAACCGGGGCATCGATCGTACTCATCACCCATGATCTTGGAGTCGTGGCTGAAATGGCGCAACGCGTCGTCGTCATGTACGCGGGCCGCAAAGTTGAGGAAGCGCCGGTCGAGGCCCTCTTCGAGCGGCCGCGGCACCCGTACACGCTGGGGCTGATGAACTCGATACCTCGGCTCGATGCAACGCACATCAGCCGGCGCACAAGACTCACCGAGATTCCCGGCACGGTGCCATCGCTGCGCGAGGCGCCCGTCGGCTGTGTTTTCGCACCTCGCTGCGCGTTCGCGACCGATCGCTGCCGCGCCGAGTACCCGCCGCTCGAGCTTAAAGCGCCCGGGCATGTGGCCGCCTGCTGGCATTCGGATCGCGTCGCGAGCAGCGGCTTCGGAAGCGACCACGATATTCCAGAGTTGTCGTTGCGAGGAACGCAGTGACGACGCAATCCCGAGGCGCGCGAAAAGTACATGCCGGTGGCAACGGCATAAGCCTGCCTGAGCTTAGTCTGAACGGTTTGAGATCTATCTGGCTATGACAACGACGGCGACCACTCCAGCTCCCCTGCTGCAAGTCACGAACCTCACCAAGCACTTCCCCGTGCGTCGAGGCGTGTTCTCGCGGTCGAGCTCCTACGTTCACGCAGTCGACGGTGTGAGCTTCTCGATCGAGCAAGGCGAAACGCTCGGCCTCGTCGGCGAAAGCGGCTGCGGAAAATCGACGACGGGCAAGCTGATCCTCAGACTCATCGAACCGACCGCGGGAGCGGTGTTATGGCGTGGCAAGCACATCGAACATCTGGGGGCGAGCGCCATGCGCCCGCTGCGCCGCGAGCTGCAGGCCGTGTTTCAGGATCCGTATTCATCGCTCAATCCGCGCATGCGCGCGGCCGATATCGTGGCGGAACCCATCCGCAATTTCGAATCGGTCTCACAGAAGGACGTGCAGGAGCGCGTCGCATCGCTTCTCGACAAGGTAGGCCTGCGCCGCGATCAGATGGTCAAATATCCTTACGAATTCTCGGGCGGTCAGCGCCAGCGCCTCGGCATCGCCCGTGCGCTCGCACCGCGGCCGCGGCTGATCGTCTGCGACGAGGCGGTTTCAGCTCTGGACGTGTCAGTGCAGGCACAGGTGATCAACCTATTGATGGACCTCCAGAACGAGCTTGGCATTTCGTATCTCTTCGTCGCACACGATCTTGCTGTGGTCGAGCACATCAGCCATCGCGTCGCCGTCATGTATCTCGGCAAGATCGTCGAGCTCACGGACAAGCGCTCGCTCTTTGCTTACCCGCAACATCCCTACACCGAGGCGCTGCTCGCGGCCGTTCCGGTGCCGGACCCGAAAATCCAGAGAAAGCGCGTGATCCTCGCCGGGGACGTGCCGAGTCCCATCGACCCTCCATCGGGCTGCCGATTTCATACGCGCTGTCCTTATGCGTTCGAGCGTTGTCGCATCGACGAGCCGCAGCTGAAAGAGGTTCGCCCGGGACACTGGGCGGCATGCCATCTGCGCGAGGCAAGGGTTTCCGCCTAGTCGAGCTTCAGTCCCGTTTCGCGCACGAACTTCGCCCATTTCTGCAGGTCGGCCTTGAACACCCGCGAGAATTCCTCGGGGCCCAGGCCGACCGTTTCCGTTCCCATGCTCGCAAAGCGCGACTGTATGTCAGGTGACTGCAGCGCTTTACTGAGCTCACTGTGCAGCGTTCGCACGATCGAAGCGGGTGTGCGTGCCGGCGCGAAGAAGCCGTACCAAACCTGCAGGTCGTAGCCTGGCACACCCGCCTCTTCGACCGTGGGCACATCCGGCAGCAGCGGCGTGCGCTTCGGCGCAGCAACGCCCAGCACCTTCACTCTTCCCTGCTTGATCATCCCGAGCGAGCCCGTCGCCGTATCGATATACATCGAGACTTCTCCGCCGAGCAGCGCAGCTGCAGCTGGCGCGCCGCCTTTGTAGGGTATGTGTATCATCTGAATGCCGGCCATGTGGCCCAGCATTTCTCCCGCCAGATGCGGCACCGTTCCATTACCGCCTGAGCTGAACTTGATCTGTCCTGGTCTCGCCTTGGCATACGCGATCAGCTCCTTGATGGAGCTCACCGGCAGCGCCGGGTTGATCATGACCAGCTGCGGGGCTGACGCGACCATCGTGATCGGCTGCAGATCCCGCCCCACGTCGAAGGGGAGATGCTTATACGCGTTGGGCGCGATCGTGAGCGAGCTGCTGTTGATGAGCAGCGTATAACCGTCCGGCGTTGCCTTGGCTACGATGTCGCTGCCGATCGTGCCTGCGGCGCCGGCGCGATTGTCGATCACGACCTGCTGATGCAACTGCTCCGCGAGCTTGGGACCGAGCAGGCGCGCCGTGATGTCGTTCGGGCTGGCGCCTGGCGGAAACGGTACGACGATGCGGATGGGCCGGTTAGGGTAAGCAGCGCCGGCCGGCCCTTTCGACGCAATCTGTGCCGCAGCCGCGGCGAGCGCTTGCGCGAATACACAGACGAAAGCTAAGGTGTAACCCGCCGCCGCTGACATGCGTTTCATAGACCCTCCTCGACTGTATCGCCGCCGCGCGACGGATGATCACGGCCGTTTTGTTTGTCGAATACATCAAGATGCTACTCTGCCCTATTGTCCGGAGGACTTCTTATGACGTCGAGCTTTTCCGGTGGACTCTTGCATAACATCGACTTGCGTTTCGAATAGGGATGTCCATCATGACCAAGACCATTGCGGTGTTCACGAAAAATCGAACCAATCCGGCTTATGCTGCGGCGCGACTCGGCGCCGACCGAAGTGCACAGCAATTGGGTGCGCGAACGATCCATTACGTGCCGAACAAGCCGGATGACGTCGCGGAGCAAATTGCGCTCATCGACACCGCGCTCAAGCAACGCCCGGACGCCGTCGTTCTGGTGCCGGTGCATCCGACCGCCGTCAACGCTGCGATTCGCAAAATCGTCGCTGCGGGCGTACCGCTGATCGGCTATCTGAATCGGTTTACCGAGGCCGGACCCATCGCGTACGTCGGTTCAGATGATTATCCGCTTGCGTTGAGAATCGCCATTTACGTGTGCGAGCACCTCGAGCGCCGAGGCAACGTCGTGATCGTGGAAGGGCCGCATGACTCCGTCACGAGCTCCGATCGCGTGCGCGGGTTCCAGGACGCGCTGACACGTTTTCCCCAGATGAGAATTGCGGCGACGATCTGTGGCGAGTATCAGCGCGACGCAGCGAAGCGTGCCTCCGCGCAATTGTTGAATTCAGAAGTCACTTTCGATGCCGTCCTTGCCGCCAACGACGTGATGGCCCTGGCCATGATCGACGCGCTCGAAGCAGCCGGTCGCAAAAGCGTCGTGGCGGGCGTCAATGCGATACCGGACGCGATCGCAGCCATCAAAGACGGAAAGCTGATCGCGACGAGCGATTTCGACGCGATGAATATGGCCGCCGTCGCGACCGAGGCTGCCATTCGACACCTGCGCGGCGAAACACTGCCGCACGAAATCACGCTGCCCGTGCAGATCGTGAATTCAAAAAACTATGCGCGGTGGGATAAACCGTTCGAAGAGCGCGCGCTCGTAAAGTGGGAGGACGTGGTCAAGTAACGGACAGGCGCACCGCGTTAACCCCTTGCGCCTCCACCTGACGTTTACGTGCCATGCCGATCGGCGGAACTCGGTCGGCGCTATTCACGAACGCGAACAGGAGGCGCACATGAAAATACATCAGTTGCAGAGCGTTATACCAGTTGGGGGGCAGCGGCTTTGTCTGGCGCTGGTATTGGCAACCCTCGTGCTCGCGGGCTGCCAGGGAACCGAGCGTCCGCGGCCATTGGTCCAAGAGGCTGCACCGGCGAAAGCCGAAACGCGCGCTGCAGCCAAGCCGGAAGCGCGACCGGTCGCCTCGGCGGACGCGAGGGCGCTCACTCGCTCGAAACCGGCTCCCGCGTTCGCGCCGTACTATGCACCCGCGCAGAAACTCGCAGCGCAGCCCGCTACGTATCCCGGCGTCAATCGCTTTCCCGACAAGGAAGCGAACGGCGTGGTCTCCGTGGCCGAGCATCCCGTCTCCACTTTCAGCGTCGACGTGGACACGGCCTCCTATGCATTCGTCCGCCGCTACCTGACGTCTGGACAGCTACCACCACCCGAGGCCGTACGCGTAGAGGAAATGGTCAATTACTTTCCATATGCCTACCCCGGCCCGCAGGACCGCACACAGCCGTTCCGGATAACACATTCGGTCATGCCGTCGCCATGGGCCGCGGAGAACCAGCTCCTGCACATCGCGCTTCGGGGTTATGACATCGCCCGCGCCGACCGGCCGAGGACGAACGTCGT
>JAQGNH010000149.1 GCA_028291945.1 Betaproteobacteria bacterium | reverse complement strand
TGAGTCTGCCCCAATTGGCTTATTCCGTTTTGATATTCGCGTCCCTGATGACTTGCGCCCAGCGCGTGAGCTCCAGCTCGATCAGCGCACGAAACTGATCGGTCGACTGCAGCACGGGCTCGAGTGCAGCGACGGCGAGCCGTTCGCGTACCTCCGGGAGTCCGATGGCGCGCCGTATTTCATCGTAGAGCCGTTTGATCACCGGGTCCGGCGTTCCGGTCGGCGCAACAATGCCATACCAGTTCGTCACTACGATATCGCTGAAGCCTGACTCGATGAATGTCGGGACCTCCGGCAGCGCAGCGTTGCGCTTCGATGACGCGACCACGAGTGCCTTGAGGCGCCCACTTTTGATGAACGGTACTGCGCCGGGTGCCGTTGCAAACGTCGCCTGGATCTGTCCGGCGACGACATCCGCTGTCGAAGGTCCGGAGCCTTTGTAGGGAATGTGATTCAGATCGACACCCGCCTTGAGCTTGAACAGCTCTCCGGTCAAATGGCTGCCGCTGCCGTTGCCTGCGGAACCGACATTGATTTTGCCGGGCTGCGCTTTGGCGAGCGCGATAAAGTCCTTGAGAGATGCGGCCGGCACGCTCGGGTGTACGACGAGCAGATAAGGCGTATCCGCTACTAAAGCGACCGGTGCGAAGCTCTTGCGTGCGTCGTAGCGCACCTGCCTGGTGTAATACGAACTATTGATCGTGAAAGAGGAATCCGCGAGCAGGAGCGTGTAGCCGTCCGCTAGCGCGTTTGCGGCGATCTCCGCGCCGAGCATGCCCGCTGCGCCGGGACGGTTGTCGATGATAATCGCTTGTCCGAGCGTCTCCGTCATCTTCTGGCCGGCGATGCGCGCGACGATGTCAGAGCCGCCGCCCGGCGCATAGGGCACGATCATGCGTACGGACTTCGTTGGATACGCAGCAGCGCGCTGCAAGTCGGCTGCGGTGCCGATGGTGCAATACCAGCAAACGACAACGGATGCGAGTCGCAAATAAGGGTGCACGGTGGCGGTCCAGGAGAAAGTGTTCGAGCGTATGCTAACCTCATAGCCACGCGAGGAATACACGCGGCGCCGAAGTGAGCGGTGGTCCGATGTACGCTACGCGCCGCCTGAACGCACAATTCCTGGCCGAGCGACGCGTAGCGGTCCGCGCTGTCACACCGATCGTGCCATCGATATTCCTTACACCCTTCCCGAAAAATGACGTCATTTTGTTTGTCGCGCGCTCAGCGTATAGTCGTCCTCATCGCTGCTGCGTTAGAACCCGAGTGCCAGTCTCTCGCGCTGTTGGGCATCGGCCTCGTCGGTCGCGGTTGGACGTGCCGCAGGAAAGTTTGGTTTGTCGCGCAGCTGCACAACCCGCCTCGCGTGAAGATTGAGTTTGCAGAGACACCCTATAAAAACACTCGGCATCATCGGTGGTATTGCGCCCGGTTCAACGATCGATTATTACCGTCTGGTCGTCGCACGCTATCGCGACATGCAGCCCGACGGCAGCTACCCGCCCGTGCTGATCAATAGCATCGATCTGAAAAAAGTGCTCGCTCTGGTCAATGCAGGGGCACTGAATAAACTGACTGAATATTTGGGCGCTGAAGTGGTCAAGTTGGCACGCGGCGGGGCCGACGTGGCGCTTCTGGCTTCGAACACGCCTCATCTTGTATTCGAGGATGTCCAGAGACAATCTCCGATTCCCTTGATCAGCATCGTTGAGGCGGCTTGCAGTGCAGCGCAAGCGGCAGGGCTACGTAAAGTGGGGCTGTTCGGAACGCGCTTTACGATGCAGGGGCGCTTCTACCCCGACGTATTTGCGCGCCGCGATATCACGGTTATCGCCCCCAGCCCGGACGAGCAGGACTATATCCATGAGCGATATCTGACCGAGCTGGTCCACGAAATTTTCAAGCCGGAGACACGCAACGGTATGATGGCAATCGCGCGTCGAATGCAAGTGCGCGACGGCATCGAAGGTTTGATTCTCGGCGGCACCGAGCTGCCGCTGTTATTGCGTGACGGCGGAAGCGCTGACCTTCCTCTTCTGGACACGACTGCGATACACGTCGAGCGAGCCCTTGCGGCATGTTTTCAATGAAGGAGTAACGACGATGGAACGAAAAAAAGCGAGCGACTTTCCACCCGAGGTTCTCAAGCTGTTTGACGGTTACGTTCACGGTGCGCTCAGCCGCCGCGATTTCCTGGATCGCGCCGCAAAGTTCGCGGTCGGAAGTTTCACTGCGGCCGCCATGCTGGAGAGCCTCAAGCCCAACTTTGCTTTTGCCCAGCAGGTTGCCAAAGACGACAGTCGAATCAAGACTGAATACGCGACGTACCCATCGCCGCAAGGCTCGGGCACGATGCGCGGATATCTCGCCGCACCCGCAAAAGCCAGCGGCAAACTACCGGCGATCGTGGTCATACACGAGAATCGTGGCCTCAATCCGTATATCGAGGACGTCGCGCGGCGGCTCGCGGTCGCGAACTTCGTGGCCTTCGCACCTGATGCCCTGACGCCTCTGGGCGGCTATCCCGGCAACGAGGAACAGGCTCTCAAGCTGTTTGCAACGCTCGACGCAACCAAACGGACCGAAGACCTGATGACCGCGGCGAGCTATGTCAAGGCGCGCCCGGAATCATCGGGCAAGCTCGGCGCTGTCGGCTTCTGCTTCGGCGGAACTACGGTCAACACGATGGCGACGCGGATGCCGGATCTCGCAGCAGCAGTACCGTTCTATGGCGGCCAGCCCAGCGCTGCGGATACGGCCAAAATCAAAGCGCCTCTCCTGATCCACTATGCAGGGCTCGACGAGCGCGTCAACGCGGGTTGGCCCGCGTATGAAGCTGCGCTCAAGGCGGATGGGGTGAGATACGAAATGCATATGTATGCGAACACCAATCACGGCTTTCATAACGACACAACACCGCGCTACGACGAAGCCGCCGCGAAACTCGCGTGGCAACGCACACTCGATTTCTTCAACAAGAACGTGCGCAGCACCTGAGAAAGCGATCGTGCCGAATGACTGATGCGCGAATTGCAGATACGAAAACGGACTCAACCGACGCGGTCATCACGTGCGCATCGTGCAAGGCCTGTTGTTGCAAGCTCGAAGTCATGTTGATGAGTGAGGATGACGTTCCGCTTCATTTGACCGAGGAAGACCGGTGGGGAGGACGCATCATGGCGCGCGAGGATGATGGCTGGTGCGCCGCGCTGGACAGAGAGACGCTGCTCTGTGGCATATACGAGCGCAGGCCGGCCATCTGCCGCGATTATGAAATGGGCGGAACCGATTGCATCGCGGAACGTTCGGAACGTGCTGCCGTGATCGTGTGGCAAGCGAGGCCGGCCGTAGGCTCGGGGTGACGCTGACAGCTCGAAGCGAGCTCCGGGCCGGTCATCGCCTCCTGGCGAGGGTAAGGTCTTCGTTAACGCCTACGGAAAGGGTGTCAAAAAATTCGACATCGGAGCAGGGTTTCGGGCTGCGCGGGAAATTTGCTGGCGCGACAAACGGCACGTGTGTTGCACTATGGCGTTTCGACAACCGCATGGGAGCAACATGGATACGAAACTGACACCCGATGAGCTGCAATGGCTGCGTCAGCTCGACACCGACGCCCTCGAGAAGCCCGACCTGCCGGCCCCGATCGCTGATCAGCTGGTGGCCTATGGTCTGGCAATTCGACTGGTCGAAGGCGGCCTGCAGTTAACCGCGTTTGGCCGCGAACACCTGCAGCAGGCAAAGCTCGCCGAAAAAAAATGACGAACGCGTGCCCAGCGGCTGCGACTTAAGCTGCGGGGCAACTTGCGTCTGATCAGAGCCCTCTATTTGAGGTCCACGCCGGAGGCCTTGACCAGCGCGCTGATCCTTTTCGTCTGCTCGCTGCGGAATGCATCGAGCTCCGAGCGCGAGCTTCCGACAAGCTCGATTCCGAGTCCTTTGAGCTGCTCGGCGAATTCGGGTTCCTTCACCGCCTTCATGACTTCGGCGCTGACCTTGGCGAGCACGTCCTGCGGCGTGCCGCTCGGCGCTACCAGACTGTACCATCCGAAGATGTCGTAGCCCGGCACCGTTTCCGAAATCGACGGCACGTCGGGAAGCATTGCGGAGCGTTTGCGGCTGGTGACGCCCAGCGCGCGTAACCGCCCCGGCTGGATCATGGGCAGCGCGGCCGCAACGACGGCGTAAGTGAGATGCACCTCTTTCGCCATGGTGTCGGCGAGCGCCTGAGTGACGCCCTTGTAAGGCACGTGCAGCATTTCGGTACCCGTCAACTGAGTCAGCAGAAAACCACACAGATGCTCGGAAGCGCCCGTTCCGGCCGAGCCATACCGCAGAGGCGTCTTTTTCGCGAGTTGAATGAGCTCGGCAACCGACTTGGCCGGCACTTGAGGATTGACGACGAGAACGAAGGGTGTGGTTCCAATCAGGCTGATAGACGCGAAATCCTTGGCCAGGTTGAACTTGAGATCCGGATAGAGCGAGGTTGCGACGAGGAGCTGGGATGTCAGCATCATCCACGTGTAGCCATCGGCTGCCGACCGCGCCACGAGCTCTGCGCTTATGGCGCCTGCCACTCCGGGTCGCGCATCGACGACGATTCGCTGGCCCCACGCGCGCGCTAGCCGCTCACCCATCACGCGCGAAATGATGTCAGGACCGGAGCCGGCCGCGCTGCCGATGACGAGCCGGATCGGTTTGTCCGGGTAGGCTGGCTGGGCCGCGTTCGCAGTCGGTATCGCCCACAGCAGTGCTGCGGCGGTTGCCGCCAAGAGTCCTCGATTACGCATCCTCATCCTCCGGTGGTCTGATTTTGACGTGACTAACCGTGCGTCCTTGCAGTCGCGTTGAAATCTCCGTTCAACAGCGCGGCCTCGTTACCGATGATAATGGTATCGTGCCGTTGCCGGTCGACGCGGTGGTTCGAAAGAGGCTGCACTGGCGACGCACGTCCTTGAGTCCGATCTGCAACAGTAAATCATGTCAGTCGACCTTCACACCAGTAGCCTGGACAACCTCGGCCCATGTCCTCACGTCGCGCTCGAGTGACTGCTGTAACTCGTAGGGGCTCATTTTCAGCGTCTCGGCTGCGTTCACTGCGTAAATTTCCTTCACCCTCGGAGCGTCCGAAGCTTTGGCGAACTCGGCATTGAGCCGCTCGACGATCGCGCGCGGAGTCCCGGCAGGTGCGAGCACGCCAGAGATCACGGCGCCCTCCACACCTTTGAGCGTCTCGCCGATCGCAGGAATCTCAGGCAAAAAAGGAGAGCGGTGCTGTGCGGAAACGCCGAGTGGAACAAGCTTGCCTTTGCGCACATGCTCGATCGCAGCCGGAACGGTTGCGAAAACCATCGCGATTTCGCCGCCCAGCAATGCGACTACAGGAACCGAGCCGCCTTTGTAGCTTACCGCCGTCAAATCGATTCCTGCTTGCATCCGAAATTTCTCTGCGGTCATGTGCGTGACGGTGCCGACACCCGAGTTGCCGCAGGCGATTCCGGGCCTGCGCTTCGCGAGCGCGATGAGCTCCTTCACGGATTTGACGCCCACCGACGGATGCACGACGAGCAGGAGCGGCGAGGAATTAGCTGCCGCGACCGCCGCAAAGCTGCGGAGAGGGTGGTAGGGCAGCTTCGTGTAGAGCGACGCGGTGATCGTGTGCGTTGCAAGATCGGTGAAGAGCAGCGTGTGTCCATCAGGCGCGGCTTTGGCGACAACGTCGGCGCCGATGGTGGTGCCGGCACCGGTCCGGTTCTCCACGATGACCTGTTGGCCGAGGCTGTTGGTCAGCTCCGCCGCGAGCGCACGGGAGAACGTGTCGGTTGCTCCGCCCGCAGCAAAGGGAACGACCATCCGAATCGGCTTCGCGGGAAAGGCCTGGGCCGATGCACCCAGCGCAGTCGTTACGCAAACGGCGCACATACCGAAGCTGCCAAAGAACCGCTTCATGTACTGTTCCTCCGCTGTTTACAACGTTTCTCGACCACACGAGCGTCGGGCTTGCGCTTAGCAATCAGCGCGCTCTCATGCGGCTCCAGCCACCCTCCGTACGGGAGCAGCACGCGCTCGTCCAACACGCCGACATGTCTTTGCCATCTCTGTTGATACACGCGCGTCATGCGTGCACATTCGCTGCCCAAAGCGTATTCTGACACCGGACCCGGTACCGAAGCTGGTCCAGATCGTGGCTCACAGCGACTCGGCGCTTACACACCGATACGACATAAGCCTGAACGTCATGTCACGGAGGCGTCATGCGTTTTGCAGTCCGGCTTGCGCTGTCCGTACTGGTCGCCGGGTCTGCCGCGCAGAGCTGGGGTCAGGCGTTTCCGAATAAATCTCTTCGCATACTGACCGCAGAGCCGGGCGGCGGACTGGATTTCGCTGCGCGCGTGATCTCGACGCCGCTGTCGTCCGGCCTGGGAACGCCAGTCGTCGTGACGAATCATGGGGCAGGGAGCTTCGCCGCGGAAATTGTTGCAAAAGCGCCGCCCGATGGTTACAGCATATTGCTCTACGGCAGCAATGTCTGGCTTTCGCCTTTTTTGCGTGACGATGTTCCGTGGGATCCGATCAGGAGTTTCTCGCCGGTTACATTGGCGACGAGAGGACCGAACCTTGTCGTAGTACACCCGGCGTTGCCTGTTCGCTCGATAAAAGAGCTGATAGCGCTCGCGAAGGCGCGCCCGGGCGCGCTCAATTACGCGTCCGGCTCGTCGGGCTCTTCGCCTCACCTCGCAGCTGAGCTTTTCAAAGCGCAGGCGCGTGTCGATATCGTGCGAATATCGTATCGAGGCAATGCGCTCGGGTACGCCGACGTGTTGCGCGGTGAAGTGCCGCTGATCTTCCCGACGGCTGCGTCGGTCGCACCCCATCTCAAGTCCGGAAGGCTTCGTGCATTGGCTGTCACGACGAAACAACGTTCGCGGCTGTTCCCTGAGTTGCCGACCGTCGCGGAATCCGGCCTCTCTGAGTACGAAGCCGCGACGCTCGTGGGTGTGTTCGTGCCGGCGCGCACGCCTGCCGCGGTGATTGCCCGTCTCAATCGCGAGCTCGCGAACGTGCTCAACCAGCCCGAGGTGCAGGGGCGCTTCGAGGCAAGCGGCGTGGAGACCGTCGCCAGCACACCCGAGGAGTTCGGCGAAACCGTGAAGTCTGAAATGGCAAGACTGGGAAGCATGATCAAGGCCGCCGGCATTCGCGACGAGTAACGAACGCTCCATACACAGGAGTCACAGGATGACTGGCATGCACGCACTGCAGAAAATGCTCGGGGAGCATGCGCACCCGAGGGCCGATCGCGTGCAGGCGGGTGACTTTCTCGAGATCGAACCCGACGTCTTTGCTTTCGGCGTGTCTTACAACGCGCAGGAAGCCGACAAGCTCGAAGCCGATCTGGCCGAGCTGGGTGTCAAGCAGTTTCCGCTGAAGGACAAGATCTTCGCCTTCCAGGATCATGGCGCGCCTGCGCCATCAGGCGCGTTCGCAGCGGGGCAGAAAAAATGGCGCGAAGTATTCCGGTCACGGGGGATTCCCGTTGCGGATCCGGGCGCAGGCATTTCGCATCTGATCATGACGGAACGCGGCATCGTCGGTCCCGGAACGGTGGTCGCGCTGCGCGATTCGCACACGCCCACCATGGGCGCAGTGGGCGCGTTCGCAGCGTCACTCGCGGGGAACGTGCTCGCATTGTTTTCGATTGGCCGATACTGGCTCGATGTGCCTCGCGTCAGCCTTGTCAAACTCGAAGGCAAGCTCAGGAAAGGTGTGTTCGGGCGCGACGTGGCTCTGCACATCAATGGTCGCCTGAGGCAGCGCGGCGCGCTCGGTCAAGCTCTGGAATTCGGGGGAAGCTACGTTCAGGCACTGAGCATGGATATGCGCTTTACACTCTGCAATACAGCCACGGAGGTCGGCGCCATGGCCTCTTATATACAGCCTGATCGCATTACGCTCGAATGGGCCGAGCCGCGAGCGACGAGACCGATCAAGGTGTACGAGACCGATAGCGATTTCGAATACGAGAAGGTGTGGGAGCTCGATGTGTCCGAGCTGGAGCCGCAGGTTGCGGCACCGCATGCACCGGACAACGTGAAGGCACTGGATGAGGTGGTAGGCACGCAGATCAACCAGGCTTACCTCGGATCGTGCGCGAGCGGGCGGCTCGAGGACATCGCGGCTGCTGCTGCCGTTGTAAGAGGGCGCAAGGTGCATCCGGACGTACGGTTCATCGTGACACCCGGCTCGCGCGAAGTTCTGAATGCCGCGATCCGGCTGGGCTACATCGAAGCGCTCAACGATGCGAACGCGATCGTCACGCATGCGAACTGCGGTGCGTGCCCCGGCCTGCACGGCGGCGTGCTGGCCCCGGGCGACGTGGCGATCGCATGCAACACACGCAATTTCCAGGGACGCATGGGACAAGGGGCGGAGATCTATCTGGCTTCACCGGCAACGGTTGCAGCATCGGCACTGGAAGGTCGTATCACGAACCCGCTCAAGTACATGAGCTAACGAAGGAGGATGCATGAAGCTTGCCGGGCGCGTCTGGAAATTTCCCCAGGACGACATCAACACCGATCAGATCCGGCCGAAAATGTATGCGCATCTTCCGCTGAGAGATCAGGCGAAGCATTGTCTGGAAATGCTCGACCGTGAATTCGGCGACAAGGTATGGTCGGGAGACATCGTGGTTGCGGGCAGAAATTTTGGCGCAGGGTCGTCGACGCCTGCATTTGCAGCGCTGATTGCACTCGGCATTGCTGCGGTCGTCGCGGAATCCTTTGCGAGAGTTTTTTTTCGCGGCAGCATCAGCGGCGGGCTGGTCGTAATCCCCTGTCCCGGCATCGTGGAGCTCGTGACGAACGGCGACCGGATCGAGGTGGACACGGTTGCGAACACGGTCGTGGCTGTGACGACAGGCCGTACGCTGGCCTGCACACCGCTTCCCGGCGTTCTGCGCGAAATGGTGGAGCTGGGCGGAGAAAAAGCGTACTTGAAGGCACGCATAGCCGCGGCGTCGCGCTAGGCAGAGCGTTGTCCTCAAGCAGGAGGGCGTCATTCTGGACAAGCCGGCATGGGCGCGATCCAGAATCCATCGTTCACGTCAAAGTGGATCCCGGCGTACGGCCAGGATGACGTTATCAACCGAATCAGTGGGACATCACACGTGCGGCAGCGGACTGGCCGCCGGTGATCACGATTTCGTCGCCCTCGACCGTGAACGTGTGGTCGAAGCCTTCCGACGCCCAATCCATGTAGCGCATTGCCTCATCGAAGCGTGAGTCGCCCGCACGCAGAACTTCCGGGCGAAGCTGTTTATCGATGAGCACGGGCAGGAAGGAGACGCGCCGCGCACCTTCACGCGAGAGAACGGCTTTCGCGATCAGGCTGCGCTTTGCATCGGTGCCGAAACACAGATTCGGATAATCGGGATCCATCGTAACGCCGTGGCTGCGCCGCGCGAAGTCGGCGGCCTGTTCCGGCGTTCTCGCCTGCGTCGAGAAAACGAAGTTGCTCAGACTGTAAAAACACACTTTCCCGTCGTGTACGCCGATCGCCTTCGGTATGTGCGCGTGATGTCCGAGGATCACGTCGGCTCCGGCCTTGAAAGCCGCTGCTGCAGCAACGGGCTGATAGTCGGCGATCAGTCGCGGTATGAAATGGATGCCCCAATGCAGCGACAGGACGACCGCATCAGCCATTTTCCGTGCTTCGGCGATGTCCTGAACCATGGCTGAGAGATCCGCTTCATGCAGAATGGTCACCACCTTTGGCGGCATCCCGGGCTGATACTCGAGCGGCTGATAATAGGTATGCACGCGAAGCGGTGCAATACCGGCGCGGTCGCGGCGTGCGGCATAGCCTTCGTTCACGACGGAGCAGTATGCGAGGAATGCGACCCGGAGTCCATTACGCTCGATGATCGCGGGACGGCGCGCTTCCTCCAGATTGCGGCCTGCGCCCACGGTCTTGATGCCTCTTTCCTGCAGCGACGCGATCGTATCCAGCAACGCCTCTTCGCCCCAGTCCATCGCGTGATTGCCGGCAACGGACACCACGTCGAAGGCGCAGTCGGTGAACACTGAGATCATGTGCGGCTTGAGCCGGCTGTGGCGCAAACCCGTGACCTGCAGCGCGCCGCGATCCGAATAGAGCCGCTCGCACTGGCCGAATCGGATGTCGCCCGTCGCGAGTGTCGGGCGCACGAGCGTGCTGTACGGCGCGATGGGTTCGTGTACCGGTCCGACGTCACCGCAACCGAGAACCACCACGCTCTTGTTAGCTGCTCCCATTATTGTGCCCCTCCATCGAGTTACTCAGGTCGTATGCCGGCGTGCTTGATCACGTTCGCCCACTTGATCGTGTCAGACTTGATCGTGGCAGTGAGTTGTTCCGGCGAGCTTCCGACCGTTTCCACGCCGAGGTTCAGAAATTTCTCCTTCACGTCGCGCTCGCGCAGAAATATCGCGGCCTCGCGATTGAGCCGCGCGATGATGGCTGCAGGCGTTTTTGCCGGCGCAAAGAAGCCCGTCGCGCCTCCGGCTTCATAACCCGGGACCGTGGCCGCCACGGTCGGCAGCTCAGGAAACAACGCGAACGGTCTCGCGCCCGTAACCGCTATCCCTCTGACGCGGGCGGACTGGACATGGGGTGCGACGGAAGCGACGCTGGCGAACGATAACTGCACCTGGGCGCTCATGACACCGATAACCGACGCCCCGGCGCCTTTGAAAGGAATGTGCGCGATATCGACGCCCGCCATCGCCTTGAACAATTCAGCCGCGAGATGGGGCGATGCGCCGATGCCGCTCGTCGAATAGTTGAGCGCGCCGGGTTTCGCTCTCGCGAGCTCGATCAGGTCCTTCACGGACGCAACCGGCAGCGACGGATGCACGACCAGCACGTTCGGCGAATCGGCAACGATCGCGATAGGCGCAAAATCGCTGATGACGTCGTAGGGTGCTTTGCGAAACAGCGGCCCGACCCAGAAGCTCGATCCGATGACGAGCAGGGTGTAGCCGTCGGGCTGGGCTTTGGCGACGATTTCGCCGAAGACCGTACCGCCGCCCGCTGCTCGAGGATCGACGACCGCGGGCTGGCCCAACCGAGCCGATAAGCCCTGCGCGAGCGAACGTGCGGCAAACTCCGCCGTGCTGCCCGGCGCGCCCGTCACGACGCGTACGGGTCTCGCTGGATACGCTTGCGCGAATACGACACTGCACGCGAGGACCATTACGCCAACCGCGAACGTTCGTACAATGGAAGGTGACAGTGTCATGTTCCTCGATCGCCTGCCCTCATGCGTGGAGCCAACCGACGTGGATCCTATTCTAGCGAGCCTTTCCGAGTTCTCCAGCGCGCTGTCGTATCGTGATCTGCCCGCGTCCACCGTCAGCGCGGCCCGGGAGCGCCTGCTCGATGCGGTGGGCTGTGCTATCGGCGCCTGTGATTGCGAGAGCGCTGCGATAGCCCGCTCGCTTGCGGGCCCGCCGGCGCGGGATGCGTTGTCCGGACGCATCGTTGGCTCGCGCGACGTCGTGGCTGCCGATGCGGCCGGTTTCGTCAACACGTGCATGATCAGAAATCTGGATTTCAACGACACGTATCTGCCGGGCGGCCATCCAAGCGATTGCTCGGGCGCCCTGTTCGCGATCGCGCCGCAGATCGGTGCCTCGGGTGAGCGGTTGATCGCCGCAACTGTCGTCGCCTACGAGATATTCATCCGCCTGCAGATCAGCGCGAAGTTGCGCGAGCGCGGCTGGGACCAGGGTTTCGGTATCGGCGTGGGTACCGCTGCGGGTCTCGCGAATCTGCTGGGACTCAAGCGCGAAGTCACGCGACAGGCCATTGCCATCACGGCCGTTGCCAACGTGCCGATGCGGGCGACGCGCGCGGGCCAGCTCTCGATGTGGAAAGGGGTGGCGACCGCGTATGCGGTGCGCAATGCGATTTTCGGCGTACAACTGGCGAGCAGGGGCATGACCGGACCCGAGGCACCGTTCACCGGCCGTCATGGGTTGGTCGAATTGATCTCGGGCCCGATCGAGCTGCCGCCGTTCGGCACGAGTCCCGAATGCTTCTTCATTCCCCGAGCGAAAATCAAATACTGGCCCGTCGCTCACGCCATGCAGACGGCCATCTGGGCTGGCATCGAGCTGCGGCGACAGGTTTCTGCCGATCGGCTCGCCAGCATCGATGTGCAAACGTGCTGGTCAGCATGGCACGAGAGCGGCAGCGAGCCGGCCAAGTGGGATCCGAGGACACGCGAGACGGCGGATCACAGCCTGGCCTACATACTGGCTTGGACGCTCCGGCATGGTGAAGTCACGCCGCAAGCCTTTGTTCCCGAGTCCTATCTCGATCCTTCGATCCGGCCGCTCATGAACATCATCACTGCGCGCGTCGATGACGAGATCGAAAAAGACATGCCGCGCATCGTGCGCATGCGCGTGACCGCGAAAGACCGATCAGGCAAGAGCTATGACGTGCACATCGTGAACCCGCCCGGCCATGAAGACAATCCCTTGTCTGCGGCCGATCTCGCCGCGAAGTTCATGCGTCAGTGCGAACCGCGTCTCGGCAGCGAAAGGGCCGAGGCGGCGCTCAGCACGTGGCGCAGTATTGATAATGTGCTGGACGTGAGCGATGCGTTCGATGCCGTCGAATCAGCAATGTAAATCGAGTTTGACCCCCAAGTTTCTCGATTAGGGTCGGTAGACGGCGAACACTTTGTCCGAGTTGGTGATCCACGACTCGAGGAACACCGATTCGTCCGGCTTTGTGCGGCCCAACTCGTGCATCGCGCCGACGAGACAAAACCAGTTGAGGAGCTCGTGGTGCCCGCGGTCCTCGACCTGTTCGAGTGTGGTGTTGCGCCAGAGCTCCCAGTCGCCGTTCTTCAGGGCTTCGTAGTAGCGCTTGTCGGCCTCGACGTCCGGGAACATGAGCGCGTTCTTCTGCACGAGGAACGCATGGCTCCAGCTAGACGACGCGATGATCGCCACGCGCCATGGGCTGCGCTCGAGCGCTCGCGCAATCGCGGCGCCGACCTCGACGCAGCGCCATGGCTGCGGCGCCGGCGGATCGAGGTCGCTGTCTGCTTCGGCGAGCTGTGCCGCCGCCTCCGAGGGACGCCTCGGCGCACCACGGCTGGCGATCAGCAACCGCCCGTACGCGTTCACGGCGAACGGCACGATCGGATACGGAAAGCCTTTGCGATCGTAGTCGAGGAAGAGCACTGAGTTGGCGAAGGCATGACCGAGCGGATGGTGCAGCGGTTTGTAAGCGTAAGCCACATCGATGCCTTCGTTCAGCAGTGCGGTCGCCAGGTACTTACCGGCCGCGCGGTGGCCTTTGACGGTGAATGTCTGCTCGTCGGGCTCGTCCCACACGTTGCGCCCACGGCGGTAGCCCTTCCAGGGCTGGATATCGACCGAGTCGTACGCGAGGACGGAAAAGGCTGGCACGCAGTCCTCGCGGAAGTTCTCGTACTGATCGTCGCCCCAGATGAGCACGAAATCGGGATTGAAGGCGTCAAGCTCGCGACGGATTCTGCGAAACTGATCGATCAGGTCCTGGCGGTGTTGATCGGAGTGCGCCTGCCCGGAGTCATTGCCCCATTGCTCTCGCATCGTCGGATGCCAGTTCTTCACCGACCGAAACTGCTCGGGCAGCGCGGGATCCTGCAGGCACGTCTGGAAACGCCAGCTCATGTTGAGCTTGGCCGCCAGGTTCGGGTAGTGGGTGATGCCGAGACCGAGTATCTGACCCATGACTGATCTCCTCGCGCGCTTGCCGGCGCGCTTCCGGTTTCGCGCGCGATCCTCTCAACGCGCGCTCTATGCTACCGTTATCTGAACGGAATCGCGCAATGACGATTGATCGTCGAATTTTGCTGTTGCGGCGGCGCCTGGCGTGCGTCTTCGCGGCGCTCGCATCAATCGTTGGCGGGGCGGGCGCCCAGGACGCGCTGACTTATCCGACGCGCACGGTGCAGATCGTGGTTCCGTATACGCCGGGCACCACCGCCGATATCCTCGCGCGCCTGCTGGGGCCGAAACTGTCCGAGCGCTGGAAGGTCGCAGTCATCACGGATAATCGTGCGGGCGCCACGGGCAGCATCGGCATCGCATTCGTTGCCAAGGCTGCGCCGGACGGACACACGCTGCTCTTCGTGCCGTCGTCCTTCAGCATGATTCCTGCACTTTATCCGAAGCTGCCATTCGATGCGCTCAAGAGCTTTGCGCCGGTCGCACTGATCGCCACCGGCACGGTCGCGCTCGTCGTTCATCCGCAACTCCCAGTGCGCTCAGTGCGCGACTTCGTTCAGCTCGCGAAGCACCGGCCGGGGGAACTTCACTACGCCTCTCCTGGCAACGCATCGGCGCCGCATCTTGCGATGGAATTGTTGAAGCTTGAAACGGGCATCGACGTCGTGCACGTGCCCTACAAAGGCTTCGCCGCCGCGATCACCGATGTCATGGGCGGGCACGTGCAGGCGATGATTCCCTCGTTACAGACCGCACATCCTTACGTGACCAGCGGGAGGCTCCGTATGCTGGCAGTAATGAGCGGGCAGCGTTCGCCGGCGTTGCCCACTGTGCCGACGATGAAGGAACAGGGATTACCCCAGCTCGAGGTGGAGTCGTGGTACGGCGCACTCGTTCCCGCTGCTACGCCCGCGCCCGTAATCGCCAGGGTCAACTCAGAGATCGCCGCGTTGCTGCAGCAGCCGGACGTCCGCGAGCAGCTTGCGAGTCAGGGCATGAACCCCGCAGGTGGATCGCCCGAGCGTTTCAGAGCGTTGGTCAAAAGCGAGCTTGCGCGCTGGTCGCGAGTCGTCGCGGCGACGAAAATCAAGCTCGACTGATTCGCTCAGTTTTCGAGCTTCGCGTCCATCGTGATCTTCGCCTTCAACACCTTCGATACCGGGCATCCGGCTTTCGCCTTGTTTGCGATCTCCTCGAACCTTGCCTGGTCTGCGCCCGGAATTTTTGCGACGACGCTCAAGTGGCTGGCCGTGATTTCGAATCCCTCGCCGACCTTGTCGAGCGTTACTGCTGCATGAGTCTCGATACGGTCCGGCGTCAAGCCCGCATCGCCCAGCATCTTGGAGAGCGCCATCGAAAAACATCCAGCGTGCGCAGCGCCGATCAACTCCTCGGGGTTTGTGCCCTTCCCATTCTCGAAGCGTGCTTTGAATCCATAGGGGGCGTCCCTGAGCACGCCTGATTCGGTCGAGATCGAGCCGATGCCGTCCTTGAGATTGCCTTTCCAGACTGCCGACGCTTTCTTGATCATGTTCGCTCCTTTAGAGGACTGTTGAAGTAGTAAGAGGGGGTGCGCTCGACGGCGCTCCGGGCGACGCGGCGACTGCGCGCGAGTGCTATTCTAAACTGGTGATCCCGGCTTTCGGGTCGCACATCGGAGGAGATAACGTGGGTAATCTGGATGGAAAAATCGCGCTGATCACAGGGGCCGGCGGCATGAAAGGCATCGGCCGCGCCACGGCGCTCAAGCTCGCAAAGCAGGGTGCAGACATCGTGCTCTCGGATGTTCAGCGCAAGCCGGAGAACCTGCCGCCGCAAGAGGTGCAGGCACGGTGGCGCAGCATTGACAGTGTCGCCGAAGAAGTCGAGGCGCTGGGCCGGCGCTGTCTGAAGATATGGTGCGACTTGACCGCGACCGGGCAGATCGAGGCGATGGCGCGCCAGGCGGCAGATCACTTCGGCCACATCGATATCCTGGTGAACAACGCGCGCGCCATCATCGGGCGCGACAGAGTGCCGATCACCGAACTGAGCGAAGAGGTGTGGCGGCATTTCCTGGAAATCAATACGACGGCAGTCTTTCTCGTGACGAAGTTCGTCGGGCAGATCATGGTTCGCCAAGGCCGCGGTGGTCGGATCATCAACATCGCTTCCGATGCATCCAAGCGCGCGAAACCGATGACGGCGGCGTACACGTCGTCCAAATTCGCCGTTCTGGGTTTGACGCAGGCGGCCGCGCTCGACCTCGCGCCGCATCGAATCACTGTAAACGCAGTGTGTCCCGGCACGGTCAACACCGACCGTCTGAATTACTGGGAGCAGGCACAGGCCCGCGCGCAAGGCGTCGCCCCCGAAGCATTCCGCGCGCAGGTCATCGCGAATTCCGCCAAGGCCACGCCGCTCGGACGCGTTGCGGAATCGGAGGACGTCGCCAACCTCGTCGCGTTCCTCGCCTCGGACGAAGCGAACTTCATCACCGCACAGGCTTATAACGTCAACGGCGGTGTGCTGTCGCATTGAGACGTTCCTGAGATCGTCGAGCGTTCTAATGCATGTAGCCGGAAACACGTTTGTTACACAGGAGACATCACGCGCGCACATCGGCTGCGTACACTGCGCTGCATATCGTGATGGAGTCTCACATGCACACGCCCCGAACCCTGCTGCTCGCTGTCGCTGCGGTCGGTCTTGCCGGCAGCGCTTCCGCCGCACATGCGCAATTCGCAAACGTTTTCGTTCCGGAGCTGGCGATGGTGGACGCGATGCGCCGCGCTCCCGGCGCTGCGGGATTTTCCCTGTTGGGCATCGCTCAGGACGTGCGGGACAAAGGGCAGAAGAAAAGTGACATCACTGCTGCGCCGGCTGCGGCAAAGAGCGGCGTCGAGAACCGGGCTGTTCAACCTTCTGGTGCACTAGCACAGCGCGGCGAGCACTGACCCGGTGCGGCTCTGCACTGACTCAGACATTAGCCCATGTGCTGAATCAATCACTTGCGCTCGGATCTGCGGTGGCATAGCTCGTGCTGAATACCGCCTTGTATGCAATACACCTCTCAGCGATGCCTTTCTCATATAGCCTAGATCTTACGAGGTTAAGCGCCGCTTACCAGTCCCATCAGCTTACGCCAAGTATCGTGGTGCGCGATGTGCTCGCACAAGTCAACGACAGTAGTCGCACGAACCCCGCATGGATCTATGTCATGCCGCGCGAAGCGCTGGTGTGGCGCGCAGCCGAGCTCGAGCAGCGCCGGGCTCGCGGTGAACACCTGCCGCTTTATGGCGTGCCCTTCGCCGTAAAAGACAACATCGACATTGCCGGACATCCCACGACAGCGGCGTGCCCTGCGTACAGCTATGTCGCAACCCAGACCGCGCACGCTGTGCGGCGGCTCGAGGAAGCGGGCGCCTTGTGCATCGGCAAGACGAACATGGACCAGTTTGCGACAGGACTGGTGGGAACGCGATCGCCTTACGGCGCGTGCGTCAATCCGTTCGACGCACGCTACATCTCCGGGGGATCGAGCTCCGGCTCCGCAGTCGCTGTCGCGTTGGGCCACGTCAGCTTCGCGCTCGGCACCGATACGGCAGGCTCGGGGCGCGTGCCGGCCGGATATTGCAACGTCGTGGGACTCAAACCCACGCGTGGCTTGATCAGCATGCATGGGGTCGTCCCGGCGTGCCGCACGCTCGATTGCATGTCGATCCTGGCGTTGACGGTGAGAGACGCACGTTCGGTGTACGACGTCGTCGCGGGCTATGACGAGAACGATCCCTACAGCAGGCCGGACACGATCAAGCCGAGCTCACGTGCCCATGCGGGCATCAGGTGCGGCGTGCCGCGGCCAACTGATCTCGAGTTCTTCAACGACAAGACAGCGCAGCTTGCATTCGATCGCGCGCTGCGCACGCTTCAATCGCTCGGCGCCGAGCTGGTTGAAATCGACTACGCGCCCTTCGCCGAGACCGCGCGCCTTCTTTATGACGGGCCATGGCTCTCAGAGCGCCTCGCCGCGATCAAGCCGTTCTTCGAAACGTCTTCGAGTGAAATTGATCCCATCGTTCGCGAGATCATCAGCGCCGGGGCGAAGTTCACCGCGACCGACGCCTTCGAAGCCCAGTACCACCTGCAAGCGCTGAAAGGCCGCTGCGCGCGCGAGTGGCGGCGCATGGACATCCTCGTGCTGCCTACGGCTGGCACGATCTACCGCATCGAAGAAATCGCGGCCGATCCAATCGGGCGCAACGCGAATCTCGGTTACTACACGAATTTCGTCAATCTGCTCGACCTTGCAGCCATAGCGGTGCCCGCTGCCTTTCGCGAAGACCGTTTGCCGTTTGGCATCGCGCTCATAGCACCCGCGCTGCACGACGGGACACTCGCCCACTGGGGCTCGCGTTTCCATCACGCCGCGGCAAACAAGCTTGGCGCCACACCGTTTCTGTTGCCCGATGCTGACGAGATCGCGGACGGCAACGGTGACTCAGGAATCACGCTGGCGGTCGTCGGCGTGCACCTTTCCGGTATGCCGCTCAACTGGCAGCTCACGTCGCGTGGTGCGCGTTTACTCGAAGCCTCGGCGACTGCGCCGCAGTACCGCCTTTACGCTCTGCCGGATACAAATCCGCCCAAGCCCGGCCTTGCCCGCGCCCTGAATGGGTCCGGTGCGACGATTGAAGTCGAGCTTTGGAGCGTGCCCGCCAGAATGTTCGGCGCTTTCCTGGCAGATGTTCCGCCGCCCCTTGCAATCGGCACAGTCACGCTGGCCGACGGCAGACAGGTCAAAGGTTTCGTGTGTGAAGGTTATGCGGTTACCGGTGCGCGCGATATTTCGAGCTTTGGCGGCTGGCGCAGTTTCGTAAATACGGAGCTCATGTGATGACCGCACGAGCCGAACCGAGGTCCCGGCCCCTTCGTGCATCAGCGGCGACACCGGGCGCGACGAGTTCCGCGAAAAGCCTCGCGAGCGGCGTGTACGAGCGCATCAAGGCCGAGATCTTCGATTTCGCGCTGCTGCCGGGGGATCGCTTCACCGAGAGCGAAGTCGCAGAGCGCGTGGGCGTCTCGCGAACACCCGTTCGTGAGGCCCTGTATCGCCTCGAGCGCGAAGGCTATATCGACGTCTCCGCACGCAATGGATGGGGCGTGAAACCGTTCGACTTCGCCGCTTTCGAAAATCTTTACGACGTACGTGTGATCCTGGAGCTCGCAGCCGTGCGCAGGCTGTGTGAAATGGAACGCGTGCCCGATCTTCAGGATCTGAATGACACATGGTTCGCTCCCGCTGGTGAGCGCGTTGGTGAAGCCCATGCCGTCTGCGACATGGATGAAGCATTCCACCAGAAGCTCGTCATCGCCGCGGGCAATCCGGAGATGGCGCGCATCCACCGCGACATTTCAGAGCGCATACGAATCATCCGGCGGCTCGACTTCACCCTGGCGGAGCGCATAGACGCTACCTACGAAGAGCATGCGGAGATCCTGCGCAACGTGGGACGTCGCAGAGTCGATCAGACGCAGCTGCTGCTGCGAACACACATCGAAGCGAGCAAAGCCGTGGTGCGTCAGATCACGCTCCACCGCTTGCACTCGGCCCGCACCACATTGACTGTGCAACCGAGCTAACTAAGCGGCTGTCTTGAGTGGCCGGCGCTTCAGGTGACTCGTCAGGCGCTGAGTGAGCGTGCGCCGCACATCATTGAATCCTGGCGAAGAGACGTCGCGCGGCCGCTCGAGGCTGATTGCAATGTCGGTTTCTATGCGGCCCGGCCCGGCGGTCATCACCACCACGCGGTCGGCAAGCAGCGTCGCCTCTTCGACCGAGTGCGTCACGAAGATGACTGTCACGCCGGTGCGCGACCAGATCTGCAGCAGCTCGTCCTGAAGCTGCTCGCGCGTCAGCGCGTCGAGCGCACCGAAAGGCTCGTCCATGAGCAGAATGTTCGCGTCGTTTGCGAGCACGCGCGCAATGGCGACGCGCTGCTTCATGCCGCCTGACAGTTGAGACGGAAAGCGATCGGCGAAAGGCGAGAGGCCGACCATCTGAACGTACTCGTCTGCAATTTCGCCCACCTTCGAGGCCGCCAGACCTTTCTGTCGCGGCCCGAACGCGATGTTCTCGCGCACGGTCAACCATGGAAAGAGTGCGTAATCCTGGAATACCATGCCGCGATCGCTGCCGGGGCCTGTGACCGGATGATCGTAGATGTCCACGTGTCCCGATGTCGGTGGCTCAAAGCCCGCGATGATCCGCAGCAGCGTCGACTTGCCGCAGCCGGAGGCGCCTATGAGACACACGAATTCGCCTTTGTCGATGACGAGGTTCACCTCACGCAAGGCTTCGACCTGTTCGGTGCCGATCTGAAATGTCTTGTTGAGGTCACGAACCGCGAGAAAAGGCCGACGCGAAGGCGCCGCGTTATCCATGGTGTTGCGGGCTCCAGCGCAGCACGCGGTTACTGATCGCGACGATGATGCGGTCGGTGGCGAAACCGGCGACACCGATGACGATCATGCCGGTGATCACGAGGTCTGTACGCGACAGATTGCGGCCGTCCATGATCACCGAACCGAGTCCGGTCGGCACGCCTGTCATTTCGCCCACGACGATCAGTATCCATGCGAAACCGTGAGCCAGTCTGAGTCCGTTGAAGATGCTCGGCGTTGCCGCGGGCAGCACGACCTGGCGAAACATGCGCGACCCGTCGCAGCCGAGCATAGCCGCAGCTTCGAACAGCTTGGAGTCGACCGAGCGCACACCGAAGATGGTGTTGAGGACAACGGGATAGAACGCGCCGAGAAAGACTAGGAAAACCGCCGAGCGCGGGCCTAAGCCAAAAAAGATCATCGAGAGCGGCAGCCAGGCCGTAACGGGGATCGGCCGCAGCAGCGACAGGGTCGGATCCAGGAGCCGCCGTATTACTTTGACCTTGCCGATCAGGAGCCCGAGCGGCACCCCGACGACGATGGCAAGCGCGAAGCCGCCATAGACGCGCGCCATGGACGCAGCGAGGTGCGTCAGGATCGTTCCGCTGAACGCGTCGTCGTGTATACCGCCGAACGCGAAGTCGTACATCATCAGCGCCACCTGATGCGGCGTCGGGATGAGCGGTGTACCGGTGAGCACGACGAGCTCATGCCACAGGATCACGAGCGCGATCGGAAAAGCGATTCCGAGGAGTATCGCCTGCGCGCGCTCAGGCAGCACGCGTCGAGGCCTTGCGGCATCATTCACCGCCGCCGACGGCACGTCAGATGGACTAACCGGAACCGTAGCTGCACCGGCGGCTGACATCGATGTGCTCGCGGCATCGGGCCCCGGCGCTATCGGCACCCGTGCCGCGATCAGACTTGCTGACGATGGCGGTGTCACGTGTGCGCCTCGATGATTACTTTGCCGCCACCGCGGAAGTCGTCATGAACTTCGTCGTGATGAACTGATCGAAGTTCGGCATTTCGCGGATCTGCTTCTTCTCATGCATCAGCTGCGCGTACGCCTTCGCGCGTTTGATGAACTCGTCGTCGATTTTCCACGTGAGCTCGACGTTGGGCGCAGCGAATTCGATCGATTTCCGCGTCTGCCCGAGTTTCTGCACGGCCATCTCGATCTTGGCATTCTCGTTCGACATCGCGTACTCGGTCGCCTTGCGGTGCATGTCCATCATGAGCTTCACGAGCTCCGGATTCTTTTCGATCGTTTCGAGCTTCGCACCCCAGACCATGTTGAGCGAGCCGATCGCGGTGCTATAGGGATACTCGACGATCCTGCCCACACCGTTGGCCAGACTGATTCCAGGCCCGGGCTCCGCGCCGACGTAGGCGTCCACGTCACCGCGCGCGAGCGCCGGCGCCATATCCGAGAACGGCAGGCGTATGGGCTGAATGTCCTTGATGCTCATGCCTTCGGCCTTGAGGCGCTCGAGTATCACGACCTCCTGCGTGGAACCGGGCCAGATCGCCACCTTCTTTCCTCTGAGGTCCTTGATGCTCTTGATGTCGGACTTGACGTTCGAAACGACCGCCATGCCGCGGTTGCACTGCGAGGCGAATATCACCAGCGGCTCACCTGCGGCTGCGCCGAGCGTCGCTGCGGCGATGCCAAACGTTCCAAAGTCCACGGTCCCCGTGATGACGGCATTCTTGCCGTCGGTGGGGCTCTCGAACGGGATCACTTCGATCTTGTAGCCGGGCGGCGCGAACTTCTCGTAAAAGTAAGGCGTGATGCCGTGGATGAGCTTCAGCGTTCCGACCTTGATCACCTTCTGTTGGGCCGAGACGTCACTGGTAATACCAAGCGAGACTGTGGCGAGCAGGACTGCTGCTGCAGTCAAAAACTTGCGGCGGGCTTGCATGAGTGCTCCTCGGGTACGAACGTGAGCGACGCAGGCCGCCGCTATCGGCGGCATTGCCTCAGCAACGCCTGTGCCACAAGCTCTTTGCTGTTAAAACATGAAGTTGCGAGTAGCGCGCGACGCGACACGCGCCCTGCGCTAGTGCGTCACAGCTGAAAGCGCACGAAGTACGTGCACCGAAAAGTATCCCGACGGGTATGCAAGCGGTACGTGCTCAGGCGCAAGCGAGCTTGCACACGAGCGCAGTGAGTCTGCCCTTCGGGTCCGCAAGCTCTTCGAGGATAGAGAAGTGATTATGGTCATCGAGTGGCGCGACTGTGCCCCGAAGACCGGCTTGCGCTCGCGCAGCAGCGAACTCGCGTGATTGTCGCTGAAGCTCCGCAAGCTCGCGCGTGCCGTACGCGACGGTGAGCGGGGGTGACGCCGCAGGGATATTCGAACGCGGACTCAAGCATGCGACATCGGGGGCCTCGAGCCTGAGCTTCCCGTTGAGGTAGCTCAAGCGGATCGGCTCGAGGTCGAATATGCCGCTGATCGCGAGCCCGCCGCGCACGGACGGATGTGCAAGTGACATCGCGCTCAGGTGTCCGCCGGCCGACCACCCGGATACATACAAGCGATTGGCGTCCCCGCCGTAGTTTCGAACGTTTGCAGCGATCCAGCTCAACGCGGTCTGAACTTCCTGTACGATCTCGTGCAGTGTTGCATCCGGTGCAAGCGTATATCCAATCGACGCAAAGCTGATTCCGCAGGAGAGGGGCCCTGCTGCAAGGAAGCGGAAGGTCTCCTTTGCGCGCATCTGCCAGTAGCCGCCGTGGATGAAGGCGAGCACGGGTGCGTTTTCCCGTTGCGCCCGAAAATAATCGATTCGATTGCGCTCGCGAGGACCGTAGCGCAAATCGAGGTCGCGCGGGTAAGCAGAAGCGATTGCGGCGCTGCGCCTGTCCCAGTCCGCGATCAGGCGTGCGCTGTCGGCTACGGCCGCCGTGTTGTTATAGGCCGCGTCGAGCGCAGCCTGATCCATCCCACGATACACAGTCATTGCTGCGGTCTCACTCTTGCAATGCGCGGGAGTGCAACGTCGCGAACATTAGGGGCTTCGATCATGAACTCACAAGACCTGGATTTATTCTCGCCGTATCAAATGGGCCCGTTCCGGCTGAAAAACCGCATGGTGATGGCGCCGCTCACCCGCAGTCGGGCGCAGGCCCGCAATGTTCCATCTTCGATGGCCGCAGCGTACTACAGCGCGCGGGCGGGCGCGGGTCTCATCATCACCGAAGCAACGCAGGCGAGCGCCGGCGCTCAGGGGTATATCTCGACACCGGGCATCTATTCCAGCGAGCAGATCGAAGCGTGGAAGAAGGTAACCGCGGCGGTTAACGGGGAGGGCGGCGTCATTTTCGTTCAGCTCTGGCACGTCGGCCGCATTTCGCATCCCGATTTTCGCGGAGGCGAGCTTCCGGTTGCGCCTTCGGCCGTTGCGCCGCGCGGCATGTCCACCTTTACGCCTGAAGGGATGAAGCCGATTCCAACGCCGCGTGCGCTCGAGCTCGGCGAAATTCCGGCGATCGTCGATGAGTTCAGGCAGGCGGCGGAAAATGCGAAGGCGGCCGGTTTCGATGGCGTAGAAGTGCACGGGGCCAACGGCTATCTGCTGGACCAGTTCCTGCAGGACTGCACGAATCAGCGCACCGACCGTTATGGCGGCAGCGTCGAAAACCGTGCCCGCCTGCTCCTCGAAGTCGTCGATGCGGTGGCAGGCGTCGTCGGACAGGAACGTGTCGGCGTGCGGCTCTCCCCGGGTGGGACGTTCAACGACATGATGGATTGCAACCCCGAAGGCATCTTCGACCATGTCGTGAAACGGCTCGGCGAGCGCAACATTGTTTATCTCCACCTGATCGAAGCGGCGCAGAATTCGGGTGAGCATCCGGTGGCGGATTTGAGCGCGCGGCATTTCCGGCCGCTGTGGCCGGCAACGCTCATTGTCGCGGGGGGCTACACGCTCGACCGCGCGCAGGAGGTGATCAGGCAAGGACTCGCGGATCTCGTGGCCTTCGGCCAACTGTTTCTCGCCAATCCCGATCTGCCCGAGCGCTTCCGCCGCGGAGCGAAGCTCAATCGACCGGAACCCGAGACGTTCTACACTGGCGGCGCTAAAGGTTACATCGATTATCCGACGCTCGAGGAAGCCGAAGCATGAAAGCCGTGGGCTATCGCAAGCCTTTGCCTATTACCGATTTCGAATCGCTGCTCGATGTCGAGCTGCCCGATCCGAAGCCGGAAGCGCGCGACCTGCTGGTCAAGGTTAAAGCGGTTTCCGTGAATCCGGTGGACACCAAGGTGCGCAAAAGCGTTGCGCCGCCTCCGGGTGAAGTCAAGGTGCTGGGCTGGGATGCCGCCGGTATCGTCATGGAGGTCGGCCGGGACGTCACGCTGTTCAACCCTGGAGACGAAGTCTGGTACGCGGGCTCGATCGCGCGTGCCGGAAACGATTCCGAGCTGCACGTGGTCGACGAGCGCATCGTTGGGAAAAAGCCCCGCTCGCTCGGCTTCGCGCACGCAGCCGCGTTGCCCCTGACTTCAATCACTGCATGGGAGCTTCTGTTCGATCGACTGGGTGTGAAGCCGGGCAAGGCGCCGCGCGACGAAACGCTGCTGATCATCGGGGCCGGTGGCGGCGTCGGCTCTATCCTGACGCAGCTCGCAAGCCGCCTCACCGCGCTCAGTGTGATCGGCACCGCCTCTCGCGAGAAAACGGCTGAGTGGGTGACCGAACTCGGCGCACATTTCGTCATCGATCACAGCAACCCGCTGTCGCAGGAGCTCCAGCGCATCGGCGTGGCGGCAGTGACGCACGTGGCAAGCCTTACGCAAACCGACCTTCACTTCGACGAGATCGTGAAGAGCATCGCGCCGCAGGGCAAATTCGGGCTCATCGATGACCCGCCGCCGCTGGACATCAACAAGCTCAAACGCAAAAGCGTTTCGCTGCATTGGGAGCTCATGTTCACGCGCTCGCTTTTTCAGACGCCTGACATGATCGCGCAGCATCGCCTGCTGACCGAGGTCGCAGAGCTGGTCGACGCCGGCGTCATCCGCACGACGTTTGCCGAACATTTCGGCAAGATCAACGCGCAGAACCTGAAGCGCGCACACGAGCTGATCGAAAGCGGCAAGGCGCGCGGCAAGATCGTGCTCGAAGGTTTCTAAATGCGATCTCGTAAAAGTGTGGCGAAGCGCCTATGGGCCGCTTGCTATTACCTTCGATCATGAGCGACCAGTCCCCGACCCGGCGAAAAGATGTATGTCCGGTGGTCTAAAACGTTTCCGCTGTCGTTGTCGGAGTAGCGCCACGCCAGCCGAAGACTGTGCGGAGTACCACGGTAGTCATAGTCGAGCTCTTCGATCGTGATTCGTGCCGTACGACGTCGCTCTTCCAGATGGCCGCTGCTGGTCCTTCGGCAGAGATATTCGTAACTCCGGACCTCTCCCTGCTTCCAGATGCCAAGCGGAAACTTCGCTTCCTGGTCACAATAAGAGTCTGATCGCGAATCGTAGGCGCGGCCGATCGCAGAGCCATCCGCTCGTACCGCCATTTTCTGTTCGACCGAGCCTTCGCGCCGGTTCGAGCGGCGCCGGTCGTAGACGGTGAGGGTCTCCCCGCTGTGTGGATGACGCCACTCGAGGGGGCCCGTCCAGATCGTTCCTTCGGAGTCGTGCGCATTCGCGATTGGAAAGTGAATCTGTCGCGTGCCATCCCACACGCCCGGAACGATCAGCTCCATCGGGATGAAACGGGTTTGCGTCGCGCGATCGGTTGCGGCGTCCCACACTTCTTTCGCGCCGACCGTTGCGGGCCACTCTGCACCGCTAGCGTCGGCCGAGACCAAAGTGACGGCGAGGGTCACCAGAGTCGCGAGCATGTGCAGCGTCATGGCTCCGGATATTACATCGCAATAGCTCACGAATCGACCAAGTCGGACGGGATGGGGATGGGACTCGCGATCAGCCGCTCGATCGTTGAAGCCCATGGCGGAAAACTGTGGGCGACGCGCAATGAAGACGCGGGCGAGACGTTTCAGCTCACC
>JAQGNH010000126.1 GCA_028291945.1 Betaproteobacteria bacterium | reverse complement strand
AGCACACCCTGAGTCGCGCCGCACAACAAAACCGCGTTTTCGACCAGCGTCTCCAGCACCGTCTTGAGATCGAACGTGGTGCGACTGATGAGCTTGAGCACTTCGCTCGTCGCAGTCTGCTGCTCGAGTGATTCGGTGAGCTCCTGGTTGCGCTGTTGAAGCTCGGTGAAAAGCCGCGCATTCTCGATCGCGATCGCGGCCTGGTTGGCGAACGTGCTCACCAGCTCGATCTGCTTTTGCGTGAAGGCGCCGGGCTTGAACCGGTAGAGGCTGAGCGCCCCGATCACGCGGCCTTCCTTCAGCAGCGGGACCCACAGGCGAGTTCTCCCCGTCCCTTCTCCGGTCACGGCCTCCTGCATCCCGGCGCCAAAAATGGTCGATTCGCTCCCATCGACGATTTGTATGGGCTGCGCGTCAGCGATCATCCGGCCAAGGCCGCTTTGGGGCGGCGGCCGGAACGCGTCACGAAAGAGCCAGCTTGCCTGCTCCGCGCCGACCCCGCGCTGATGCACATGCTGGTAAGTTTCTCCGTCGTACAAGCCGAGCGCGCCGACCTCGGCGTCGCAAAGGCGCGTTGCGTTTTCCAGCAGCGCATCGAAAACCGGTTTGGGATCCGTCGGTGAGCTGCTGATGATGCGCAGGATTGCGCTCGTTGCAATGTGCTGCTCCTGGGTCTCTATGAGGTCCTTGTTGCGATCGTCAGCCTTGTCGTCCAATCCCAGATAGTCTGCGTTGACCCGCGCGGCAACGCGATTGAGGTCATCCGCAAGCGCCTGCAACTCGTCTCCGCTTTCGACAACGATCGGGTCCGCAAGCTCGCCGTTCGCGAGTTGCCGAGCGCCTGCGTGTATGACCGCGATCGGCGCGACTAGACGACGGGCTATATAACGGCTTGCGCCAAAAGCCAATGCCACGCCTGCGACGAGCAGCAGTGCGGTACGCTGCAGCGGCGGCGAAAGTGGCCTGTTCTCCTCGAACGCGAGGTAGAGGTCGAGCACGCCGCTCACGAGCATCGCTGCGCTGACGAGCACGACGGAATAAACGAGATACTTGCGTTGCAGCGATTTGCGCACTGTCATGCGATCATCCACTCGCCTGTCTTAAAACCGGCCGCTGTGAATACGGACTCACCAGTGGCGCGGCGGGTTTCTGCGTATGGTAATGCGCTTCCTGTCGACGGAGATGTAACCGCCTGCCGTCAGGTCCTTGAAGATTCTGCTGATCATCTCGCGTGAGGCCCCCACCCTGCTGGCGATGTCCTGCTGCGTCAGCTTCTCTTCGATCACGAGGCTGCCGTTCTGCTCGACGGCCAGCTCGAGCAGCATACGCGCAACACGCCCATAGACGTCCATCAGCGCGAGGCTTTTCACGTTTTCGGTCAGTGCACGCGTGCGGCGAATGAACATCTCGACCAGGTGAATCGAGAAAGCGGGATGAGTCTGCAGAAACTCGCGAAAGCGATTCTTCGGTATCACGACGAAACGCGATGGCACCAGCGTCATGATCGAGGCGGATCTCGGACCGCCATCCAGAACCATTTCACCAAAATAGTCGCCGCGGCCTTGCGTGGCGAGCACGATTTCACGCCCTTCCTCATCGCTGACGAAAACTTTTACGCGGCCCTCGACGATGATGTAGAAGTGATCGGTCTCGTCACCTTCGCTGACGATGATCGTGTTCTTGGGAAAGGACTTGATGACCCCCTGAGTGGAAAGGACGCGTAGTTCTTCCTCGTTCAGGTGCTTGCCGACCGCCGCATCCGTCTGCTTCACGAACGTACCCTCCTGCTCATGCCGCACCTTTGCGCCGGCTGGCGTGTGTTTGCGCGGACGCTCCTTCCACCGAGCATTCGGCACGAATCGTGAATACTCGAGTCATCACTGTCAACTCCGGCGTTCATCCTTGCGCCGAAACCCTGCACGTGCGCCATGAACATTCGGCCGCCAGCGTTCCTTATTCGGCGAGCGCAGCAGCGAAACGTTCGCATCGAAAATGTGCATATGGCACAAAATCGCTGCGGCACACGACGGCGCGGCGCGCTCGCAGCCTCCCGATAATGATCTCCATGGCCGGCGGTATTCGCCACCAGAGAAGCCAGGCGGAGGATCGATCATGATCAGCGAATATGAAGCCCGGAAACTGCAGCGCGATCTCAGGAGTGAGCTCAACGCGACGCCAGCTGCCGTCTGGAGATGCGCGGCCGGGCTGCTAGTCCTCGTGGTCCTGACGTTGGTCGGAATCGAATTCGGTCTGCAGCCGGATAGCGAATCAACCAGGACTCGCCTGGGTATTGGCAAACCGGCGACGGCGCTCGGCGAGGTGACGGATCAGGATGCGCAGCATCTCGAACGCGTAACGAAGCGGGACTGAACAGGTTTCACATAACCCCGTTAACGCGCAACGATGATCGCGGCTCATTGATGGCCTCACACTTGAATGTGGCACCCCGCTTTCCCCCGGGTGATGCGACCGTCATCGCCGGATCTCTTCGTCCTGGCGACTTTCGCAGCGACCTTCCGCACCGTGGTCCCGCCGCTGAGGAGCGCGTAGTCTGGAACAAAACAGGCCCGGCGATTCGCACCTTGCGTTTTCGGGGTCCGGCTCACAAAATGGAGCAATCCCAGGCTGGACCGATTGCACACGCCGTCTTTAACGGATCAACGACGCGCATGGCCGTGACGCCGCCGCTTCAAGATGATCGAACCGTAATGCCGCCTGGATCGGGCGGCCGGCCGGCTGCGGTTCCCGCCAGCGCCGGAACGACATCGCGCAGCGCACCGCTGCCCGTCGGCGTTAATTTGCGCCATTTCGAAATCACGGGGCACCTTGGCGAAGGGGGCTTTGGAATCGTCTATGTTGCGCGGGACCACCACCTCCAGCGCATGGTGGCGATCAAGGAGTACATGCCGTCCTCGCTCGCATGGCGGCTTGGCGACAACACGATCGCACCCATATCGGAGCAACACCGCGCGACTTTCGAAGCGGGTCTGAACAGCTTTCGCAAGGAAGCGCGTTTACTCGCGCACTTCGATCATCCCGGGCTCGTAAAGGTATACGAGTATTGGGATGCCAACGGCACCGCATACATGGTGACCCCGTTTTACGAGGGGATAACACTGAAGCAGTATCGCCGTGATCTCACCGCGCCTCCAACTGAAGAATGGCTCAAGAAGCTGCTGCAGTTGCTGATGGGCGCGCTGCAGGCCATGCACAACGAGCATTGCATGCACCGCGACATCTCTCCCGACAACATTCTGATCAGGCCGAATGGGGTGCCCATATTGCTCGATTTCGGCGCCGCGCGCAGAGTCATCAACAATATGGCGCAGGCGCTTACCGTCATCCTGAAGCCCGGGTATGCGCCGGTCGAGCAATACGCGCAAAGCTCGACCCACGAACAGGGACCATGGACTGACGTCTATGCGCTCGCGGCTGTCGTGTATTTTGCGATCACCGGAAAGGCGCCGATACCTTCGGTCGCGCGGGTCATCTCCGATACGATGGTACCGCTCAGCAAGATCGCTGCGGGCCAATATAGCGATTCCTTCCTCGCGGGTCTCGACAAGGCCCTCTCCGTCAGGCCGGAACAGCGCCCGCAAAGCATGCACGAGCTCGCGGCTGCGCTCGGACTCGAGGACAGCGAGAACAACACGGCTGTGCCTGCTCTGACCACGCTGAGCACGCCGACGCTTGGCCGCACAGCACAACAGACGCAGCAGACGGCTTATACGCCAACACAGCCGAGCGCGAGCGAAATCGTTCGTGTCGTGCCGCCGGCTCGAACACGATTGTGGCTGCTCGGGGGCATCATCTGCAGCGCTGCTGCCGCGCTGTTCGTGATCGGCACCCGGCCGACGCAAAACACGAGCACGGTGCCCGCAACCGAGCTCGTCGCGCCTGCTCCATCGAATGTGCAGCCCGCGCGGTCCGATCCGACGCCGTCGCCACGCGTCGATGAGACAGATGCCGTTTTATCGCCGCCTTCCCCGCGCGAGCCTGAGGCAATCGCGAACGAGTTACCCAGCGCGAGCAGCGCTCCCGCCGAACCGATCTCTGCGACCCCTTCAGCTCCGGTGCATGAGCCGGCGAAGCCGAGCACGCCGACTGTACGGCAGCATCCAAAGCCTATCGCACCGCCTCCCGTGCAATCTGCGTCTCGTGCGCAGGTCAGCAAAACGCAGCCCGCGACCGAGATGCGCTCCAAAGCGCCTTCCGGAACGCGAAGCGCGCGCTGCAGTGACGTCCTGAGCCGCTTGCAAATCGGAGAGGCCATTTCGAGTGAAGAACAAGTACTTTTTCAGAAGGAGTGTCAGCGATGAAAACAAATCTCATTGAATGGGCGAGGGTTCGCCGTTATCCCATGTCGCTTAGTCTGGCGGCAAGCGCACTTGTCGTTGGATGTGCGGTGCCACCGGAGCAGAGCTCGAGCTATCCCCCTGCGCCAGCTGCGGCCACGCCGTCGGCGCAGGTATATGCCCCGTCACCGAGCACATCTTCACCCTCGTCGGCTGCCGTCGCACAGGCGCCCTCGTCCGCAGCACCCGCTGCAGCAGCACCGTCGTCGCCCGCGCCCTCATCACCCACTGCAGCAGCACCGCCGCCACCGCCACCTGTCCTGCCGTACGATCAGGCGGTTCTGAACGCAGCGAATGCTCTGCTGGGCGGCGCGCAGCTAGCGGGAGGCGATTCGGCCAAGTACACGCTGGTCATCGACCCGCTGATCGATGGCGTCACCGGAATGCAGTCCAATGCCACGCGATCGATGGGGGAACGTCTCGTCAAGCTCATTCAGGAGAAATACCCACGCTTTGACGTCCAGCGGTTCTCCGCATCCAACGTCAGCAAGTCGCCGCTCGTTCTGATCGGAACATTCACGGGCGTGAACGCGCAGCGCCAGACCGCCGGCGTACGAGAGGCCTATCGAATCTGCTTCGCCCTAGCCGACCTCAAGACCGGCAAGTTGGTGAGCAAAGGCCTCGCCTTCGCGCAGACGGACGGCGTCGACGCAACACCCATCACTTATTTTCAGGACGCACCCGCCTGGACTGAAGACCCCGCCACGCTCGGATACATCAGGACCTGTCAGGGGACGAAGCCGGGTGATCCGATCAATCCCCTGTACGTCGATCGCGTTCTTACCGGCGCGACGATCAGTGAAGGGATCGACGCATACAACGCCGGGCGCTACAAGGAATCGCTGGAACTTTTCGAAAACGCACTGAACACCCCGCAGGGCAACCAGCTGCGCGTATACAACGGTCTTTACCTCGCCAACTGGAAATTGGGACGCCGCGCCGCAGCAGCAGAATCCTTCGGCAAGGTCGTGGACTTCGGCGTACAGAACAAACGTCTGGCAACCAAGTTTCTGTTCAGGCCGGGAACCACTGCGTTCTTCAGCGATCCGGCGGTGAGCGGGCCTTATCCGATCTGGCTCAAAGAGATTGCGTCACGCACCTCGACAGCCAATGTGTGCCTCGAAATCACCGGCCACACGAGCGCCACAGGCCCCGCGCCACTGAATGAACGCCTGTCGGCTTTGCGCGCGGAATACGTCAAGAAGCGGCTCGAGACCGAAGCGCCGCTGTTGGTGAAACGCACGATAGCGAATGGCGTCGGCTCTCGCGAAAACATGGTGGGCAACGGGCGCGACGATGCGACGGATGCGCTGGACCGTCGTGTCGAATTCAAGGTGATCGGCTGCTGAAGCTTTGCACGCCCGCTTGATCGATGCGTGCCGCTTCATAAAGGAGCGGCACGCTTCAACTGAGCGCTATGACTTCACGCTTTCCGGCCGCAGCTTACCCGGCAGCAGACAACCCTTCCTCGCACGGTGCACGATGAATTTCTTCAGATCGGCGCCGCTCACGCGTAGCGTCTTCTCGTTGCCTGTGCGTGTTTTGCCAACCACGGTCACCGCTTTCGCCGTTCCAAAGCCGACGACCGTCATCTTTTCGCCCGGATCGAGGCCCATGAGCGTGATGCCGCGTCCGCGTGCGAGCTCCTTCAGCTCGTCCGCTTTGAACAGCAGCATGCGCCCGTGCTCGGACAGCGTCACCGCCATGTCGGGTTTATCGGGAACGAGAGCGGGACGCAGCACCTCGTCGCCTTCCTGAATCGTCATGAAGCTCTTGCCTGCACGGATGCGCGTCAGCAGCTCTTCTGACTTCACGATAAAGCCATAGCCGGCGGAATTCGCGACCAGATAACGACGGGCGGGCTGCGCATCGACGACGTGAGCGAGGCGCGCGCCCGGAGCGAGCTCGATCAGCGACGTGAACGGCACGCCGTCGCCTTTGCCGCCTGGAATATCCGCGGCCTGCACGCTGAAAGCACGGCCAGTGGAATCGATCGCCGCAATGTAATTCACCGAGCGCGTTTCGAAGACCGCATACTCCGCATCCCCGGTCTTGTATGTGGTGCCCACCAGATCGAGACCATGGCCCTGGCGTGAGCGCACCCAGCCGTTGCGCGAAACGATGATCGTGAGGGGCTCGTCGACCACTTGCTGCTCGAATGTGGCGCGCCCCGCTTCTTCGATCACAGTGCGCCTGTCATCGCCGTATTTCTTCGCGTCATCCTTGATCTCTTTTGCGACGAGCTTCTTCATCTCGGTGTCGCTGCCGAGCAGTTCTTTCAGTCCTTTGCGCTCGACCTTCAGCTCCTTGAGCTCGTTCTGGATCTTGATGCCTTCCAGCCGCGCGAGCTGACGGAGCCGAATTTCGAGTATGTCCTCGGCCTGGATATC
>JAQGNH010000123.1 GCA_028291945.1 Betaproteobacteria bacterium | reverse complement strand
TCGACCACCTGCCATGCCGCAAATGTCGAGCAGCCGATATAGCGAATCTTTCCTGCCCTGACCAGATCGTCGAGCGTACTCAACGTTTCCTCGATCGGTGTCAGCGGATCGGGACGATGGATGATGTCAAGATCGATCCAGTCCGTTTTGAGCCGTTTCAGGCTCGCCTCGATGGCCGACAGGATGTAGCGGCGCGAGGCACCCTTCAATGTTCCAGCCTCGTCCATAGGTAACCCGCATTTGGTCGCCAGCACGATGTCTTTGCGCCGGTCGCCGAGACATTCGCCGAGAATTGTTTCGGACTCGCCACGATTGCCATTGCCATAGACGTCCGCCGTATCGATCAGCGTAATGCCCAGATCGAGCGCCTTGTGTATGACCTTGCGCGACGCCTCCAGATCGATACGGTCACCGCCAAAATTGTTGCAGCCGAGCCCCACCACTGAAACCTTGAGACCGGATTTGCCCAGATTACGCTGCTGCATCGGGTTTGCCTTTTGTATGGGGATGAAGCGCTGCCGGTGTGATTTCGCGCCGCTCGCGTAGCAAGCCGCAAAGGAATTGCTGGTAGAGCTAGAGCCCAATTTGTCGACTGATGCGAACCATTTGATTTACGGCCTTCGGCCCCGGTTTACATCACCGCCTCTTGAACACCGTTTTGCGTTTGTTTTGTATAACCGCAAGCTCCGACAGCAGAGTCGAAGCCAAGCAGGTTGCTAACGAAAAAAATCACCACGCCCGGTCGAGCGTTTCCTTCAGCGTTTCTGTCTCCTTCAGGAAATGCCGATTGCGGTCCGCGTTGTAGTTCTTCATCGAGAACTCCAGGATGTGCGGCAGGACGTCCCGCGGCACGCCGTAATCCGTGAGCCGTGTTTTCAAACCGAGCTTGCGGAAGAAGGCTTCGATCGCGTCGGCGACTTGCGGCACCGCGTCGGGCGTGGGCTGTAGCTCGCGCAAGCCCAACGCGCGTCCTATGCCGGCCATCTCGACCCGATTTCTTTCACCGAATACTCTGACCGCGGGCGCGGTGAGCGCCGCATAGCTCTCGCCCTGACCGATGCCGTCGCAGAGGTTGAACGTCGAAGCGCCTAGCGCGTACACCACGCGCGCGACCCAATGCGTGTCGCTGAAGATCCGGCCTTCATCTTCCTCGCGATTCTGGAGGAATGCGGCCGCGCACATCTCGATCCGGGGCTCCGGATCGGGCTCGGTGATGCGATGAATCGCGCGTTCGGCGAGCCTGAAGCACTGGTAGCGTTCGCCTTCGATCAGCGGGTTTGCGCTCGCGAGCGCACCCATGTTCATGAGCGCGCGCCAGAATATGGCGGTTCCCGTATTGAGCGCGAGGCTGGGTGGGGCAGTGAGCAGCGCATCGGAATCCCAGAAGATGGCCACGGGCCGCGTCTTGGGATCGAAGAACTCCATGCGATGCCCGACGTCGAGTTGCTTCATGGCGGCTCCGGCGCGATTCTGTGCCGAAGTCGGGGCCGTGAGCACGTTGACGATCGGGACCTTCTGCGCGAGGAGCTTCGGGCTGATCGCAGGGCCGCTCGGCGGGTACTTCGTCATCAGCTCTTCGGGTGGCTTGTCCTCCGCCAGCAGGATCGCGACGATGCGGGTCGCCTTGATGACCGTCCCCGCGCCGACCGCGATCAGCATGTCGGCCTGCGCGTTGCGGGCCGCCTCCACTGCCGCCTGCACGTTCTCGAGCGGCGCTTCGCGGATCATCTCGTCGTACACGCCGATAAGGCGTTCGCCGGCGATGTTGCGGATGCGCTCGATCAGGTCGGTCTTGCGCGACACGGACCGGCCGCAGATCACCAATGCGCGCCGCGTACTATTGCGGTCGAGCACGCGCGTGAGATTCTCGAGCGCGCCTTCGCCGCTGTAGAGACGCAGCGGAAAGCTGACCGCCGAGAACCGCGTCTGCGACATCAAGTTGCCCGTGGACGGAACTTGTGAAGGGGGTGCATGGATGCTCCGGTACGTTTGAAAATTATTCACCACGAAGGACACAAAGGAAGACAAAGACTAAAAATTTAATAGCTGAAATCTTCTGGAGCAGCGTTCGAGCACTTGGCTGTTTGATCTCAGATCTTGCTTTCCTTCGTGTCCTTTGTGTTCTTCGTGGTTACGGCTCTACCGCCCTTTGTATTGCGGCTTGCGCTTCTCCGCGAAAGCCTTCCGCCCTTCGATGCGATCCTCGCTCTGGTAGAGCAGTCCGAAAGCGAAGCGCTCCAGCTCGGCGGCGTGCGCGAGCGGCATGTCCATGCCGCGTTTGACGAGCCGCTTGATCGCGCGGACGGATAGCGGCGCGTTCGCCGCGATCTTGCGCGCGATCTCGTACGCAGCCGGCATGAGCTCGGCAGGTGGGACGACTTTGCTGACCAGTCCGTTGCGATAAGCTTCCTGTGCGCTGATGCGGTCTCCCGTCAGGAGCATCAGCATCGCGTCAGACATCCCGATCGCGCGCGGCAGGCGCTGCGTGCCCGCGGAGCCGGGGATGCTGCCGACTTTCGCTTCGGACAAAGCAAACTGCGCGGTCTCCGAGGCAATGCGGATGTCGCAGGCGAGCGCGATCTCCATGCCGCCGCCCATCGCGTAGCCGTTCACGGCCGCGATGATCGGCTTGTCGGTTTCCATATGAGCCGCAGTCGATGCCGGGACCGGATTCGAGAACATCTGCTGCGCATAGCTTTCGTCCATCGGCACCGCTTTCTTCAAGTCCGCGCCTGCACAGAAAGCCTTCTCACCCGCGCCGGTGAGCACTACTACCCAGATGTCACCATCGTGGCGCACGCGCTCCCAGAATTCGACAAGCTCTTGCCGCAGCTGCGTGTCGAGCGAGTTCATCGCTTCCGGCCGATTGAGCACCGCGGTTGCAACGTGGTTCTCTACGGTTACGATCAGATTGCTCATGTGTTCCTCCGTCACGTCGTCATGCTGGCATAGGCCAGCATCCATTCTTCGCGTTGTGAATCAAAATGGATCCTGGCGTACGCCAGGATAACGACTTTGTTAGGCCTCGCTAAATCAGCACTTCCTGCGAAATCAGCTCGTCGATTTCGGCGTTGCTCAATCCAAGCTCAGCGCAAATCTCGCGCGTGTGCTCGCCCAGGAGCGGAGCGGCTGAGCGCAGTCCGGCGACCGTGCGCGAAAAGCGGAAAGGCGGACCGTTATAGATCGTTTCACCCATCTCTGCGTGCTTGAGCTTGATCCAGTGCCCCCGAT
>JAQGNH010000135.1 GCA_028291945.1 Betaproteobacteria bacterium | reverse complement strand
GCTTTGGAGGGATGGGCTTTGACCCCCAGCAAAGAACAGTTAGAACGAATGACGGATTACCGCGAACGCACGGATCAGCTCCTGGCGATGGCGGACATTCGTGTCGTCGCGGATGTTGCCCGAACGTTGGCGTCCTATGTTGGGCATTACCAGCGAAGGCACGGCCCCATTTCACTCAGCGCCTTGCTCGCACTTTCCGACAGCGATCCAACTGCTGAGCAGGTTGCGGATTTATCCGAGGGCATGCGATGCCTTGCCGCAGCGCTTACGTTGGCAAGTGCTCTTCGATCTAGACGCAAAAAGCACTGACGAGAGTCCCACAACGTCTCGTGAGCGGTCCGCGATTTATCTACGCAGGCGCCGTTGATGATGCGTTGCCAGCTCCAGGAGTAACCGCCCCCGATAGTCTGCCGATACCTACGGTTGGGAAAACAGGGAAGCGGTATTCGACAAATTCAAGATGCTCGCTGGCGCCGTGTTGAAGCCGCCGCAAGTCGATACAGCGCTCAACGCCATCATGAGCATGGAGCAGGCCGCGACGTCCGGAAGATCGTCGATACGCTTATTCCGGCGCGCTGACGAAGTGCGAGGGCTTTCCCGCCGGGCGCGGTTTTCTTCGTCTGGACGCCGGGTCGAAGCCGGCTATTGCAAACTCAATGCAGCGCTCGGTAAATGCGACGGTGACGCTAGAAGCGTGCGTGAAGTGGTGGCATGCGCGGCAGTCATGGCTGTGTCCAGGCCTCGAATTCTGCTTCAGCGTCAGGCGCGTCGCGAGGCTCTAGATACTCCCACCGTTGAGCGAGCCCGAAAGACTCCTCGTGGCCATCCATCGCGCGCACCGTAAACTGGGGAATCTCCTCGTGCTGATCTGTCGTGATCCACTCAGAGGCGCATAGACGACCGACGACCTCCCTTCCGTCCGGCATCGTCATGCGAACCAGCCGATAGTTATCGGCCCAATCTGGCCAAGGCACGCTCTTATCGTTATTCATCATCGCTCCCAGTCTCCCGCTGAACATTGTTAGAACATCTTCTCATTGATCATCGCTCCCGGGCTGCGATGACGGCCATGCGTGATTATAGTTGACGCTCCTTGCTCCACGAGGGTGTCTCGCCGTTCTCGTAAGTCACTGATTTTAATCACCGCTGGTCGCTCTTCTCGTCTCCCCGTGGGGACGCCAAAAGCAAAGACCTTGCGAAAGAATGTCGAACCTGTTTGTTAAGGTAAGGCTCCTTTTCCCAACCTGATCTCGGAGCAGGTTCTGATCGCTCAACGATTGGATGGGACCTCGGAGCGGTACGGGAGCACGACATAACCGCGTGACGTTGGCGCGCCGCGGCTGTTGCATTCCAGCACGCGATACCTGTCCCACCCTTCAGCGCACCGCTCAGTTTGATCGCCACTCTTCAGGCTGGCATGAGATATTCTCGAAGCTCCCGTCGTCACACCCCGTGCCATTGAGTCAAAATCGGGACAGCGCACCGCGCGTTTCAAACGTTGCGGACACTTAGGAATACGGATGCCATTCGATCACCTATTGCGGGAACTGGACGAGCGCAAACAGAAGGCGCTCGCGATGGGCGGCCCGGAGAAGATCGCACAGCGCAAAGCGCAGGGCGTGCTGAACGCGCGCGAACGCATCGACCGGCTGTTCGACGCCGGCACGTTTCTCGAGTCCGGTCTGTTCGCCGTATCGAACCGACCTGAAGACAAGCAGCGCACGCCTGCCGACGGCAAAGTGGCCGGTTTCGGGCGGATCGACGGCAGAGAAGCGGCAGCGATCGCGAACGACTTCACGGTGAAAGGTGCTTCGAGTGCCAGCATCAACATCAAGAAGCTCAAGCACATCAAAACCGTTGCGAAGAAGCGCGGGATCCCCATCGTGTTCCTCGGTGAGTCGTCGGGCGCACGCATGCCGGACGTGATGGGTGCGGGATCGATCGGCTCCAAGGACGATCCCGTGGAGTACCAGCGCACACGAGAGTCGCCCTGGGCAGGCGCGGTGCTCGGCTACTGTTATGGCTCCTCCGCGTGGTATGCATCGATGTCGGATTTCTGCGTGATGCGCAGGGGTGCGGTGATGGCGGTGTCGAGCCCACGCCTCATTTCAATGGCGATCGGCAAGGAGGTGGACGGCGAGGAGCTCGGCGGATGGCGCGTGCACTCGGAAGTAAGCGGGCTCATCGACCAGGTCGTCGACACCGATGAGCAGGCGATCGATGCGGTCAAGCAGTTTCTGTCCTACCTGCCGAGCAACAATACGGAGCCGCCGCCGGAACGTGCGGTGCCCGAGGGCTCCGGTAAGGACATCGGCAGCATTCCCGATCTGCTGCCGGCTTCGACGAACCAGGTCTACGACGTCAGGAAAATCATTCCGTTGATCGTTGACCGCGATTCGATGTTTGAAATGAAGGCGCGCTACGGCCGCGCCATCGTCACGGCGCTCGCGCGCCTCGACGGCAAATCGGTTGGCATCATCGCAAACAATCCACTGCATCGGGGCGGTGCGATCGGCGCTGATGAATGCCAGAAGGTCCAAAGTTTTTTCGTGCTCTGCGATTCGTTCAACGTTCCGATCGTGATGTTCGTCGATCAGCCGGGCTTCCTCATCGGTATGGAGGGCGAGCGCAGAGGCGTCACGGGCAAAGTGATGAACTGGCTCAACGCGATGACGCTGGTGACCGTTCCGAAGATCTCGATTGTCATGCGCAAATCTTATGGGTTGGCGGTATCGAACATGGGCGCCGGCGGCAACGCAGACGAGGTCGCGTGCTGGCTCACCGCCGAGGTGAGCTTCATGAAGCCGGACTTCGGCGCGCGCGTCGTGTTCGGAGTCGATCCAGAGAAGGATCCGGAAGCGTACAAGGAGGCCGTTGCGAAAATGTCCAAAGGCAGCTCGCCCTACGATATGGCGGCGATCTATACCGCTCAGGACGTGATCGATCCGCGCGACACGCGCGACTGGCTGATTCGCATGCTCGAAGTCCACCGCATGCGCTCGAGCGGGGGCGTCGGCGAGCATCTCATGCGCACGTGGCCGACGAGCTACTGACTCAGCTGCGAGGTGACGGCGTGACGGGGTGACGAGTGACGAAGTGACGACGAAGGTGTGCTCGGTTCAGCTTGCACCTAAACGAAGGAACACGGTGATGTCTGCGCAAACGACGTTCGAGAAGATCTGGAAGCGTCACGTGATCGCCGAGGAAGAAGGCGAGGTGCTGCTGTACGTCGACAGGGCGCTGATACACGAAGGATCTTCGCACGCGTTTGCTGCGCTTGCAGCCCAAGGCCGGAGGGTGGTGAAGCCCGCACAGGTATTCGCGTTCACCGATCACTATGTACCGACCACGGGACGCGAGCGCGGTGTGGAAGGCATCGCGATCCCCGAAATTCGCGACATGGTCAAGACGCTTCACGCAAATGCAGCGGCTCACGGCATCACGCTTTTCGGCATCGACGATCCGCGGCAGGGCATTCTGCACATCGTTCCGCCGGAGCAGGGCATCACTCAGCCGGGGCTGCTCATTTGCGGCGCCGATTCGCATACGTCGACGCACGGCGCATTCGGTTCGATCGCCTTCGGCATCGGCGCCTCCGAAATGATGCATGTCATGGCGACGCAAATGATCTGGCAACGCAAGCCTCGCACATTGCGCGTAAGCGTCGAGGGCAAGCTCGCGCCGGGCGTCGCATCGAAGGACGTGATACTCGCAATCATCGGCCAGATCGGTGTGGCTGGGGGCGTCGGGTACGTCATCGAATATGCCGGGTCGACATTCGCCGAGATGACCATGGAAGCGCGCATGACGGTGTGCAATATGTCGATCGAAGCCGGTGCGCGCGCGGGCATGGTGGCGCCGGATGAGACGACGTTCGCTTATATGGAGGGACGTCCCTACGCTCCGAAAGGGCCTCTATGGGACCAAGCCCTTGCGTTATGGAAATCGCTGCCGAGCGACGAGGGCGCCACTTTCGACAAAGAAGCCGCGCTCGATGCGGCTGAGATCGCGCCGATGGTCACGTGGGGCACAAATCCGGAACAGACATTGCCGATCACGGGTTCCATACCCGATCCGAATAGCGCGGCTGACGCCGAGCGCTGTGCCGAATATGCGGCGGCGCTCGACTACATGGGTTTGCGAGCGGGCATGGCACTGCAGGAGATCGTAGTCGATCGCGTGTTCATCGGCTCGTGCACGAATAGCCGCATCGAGGACCTGCGAGCTGCGGCGGAAGTTGCGAAATTGGGCAGAGCGAAAGTGCCCGCGTGGGTGGTGCCGGGATCCAGGCTCGTGCAGCGACAAGGCGAGCGTGAAGGTCTCGATCAAGTTTTTCGCGAAGCGGGTTTCGAATGGCGCGAGCCTGGGTGTTCGCTGTGCACCGCCATCAACGGCGATCAGCTGCAGCCTGGCGAGCGCTGCGCATCGACATCGAACCGTAACTTCCGTGGCCGCCAGGGCACCGGTGGCCGCACGCATCTGCTGAGCCCTGCGATGGCGGCCGCCGCTGCGATCACCGGCCGGCTCACGGATGTTCGAGAGCTGCTGCGATAGAGAGGATTAAATATGCATCCCTTTACCAGCGTTACCGCCATCGCGGCTCCCATCGATGAGCCCAACGTCGACACGAATCAACTGTGTCCCACCCGGTTCAACAAGGTGCCTCGCGGTCCGAAGTATGCGCGAGTGCTTTTCCACGACCGCCGCTTCGAAGCGGACGGCCGCGAAAAGGATTTCGTTCTGAACCGCGAGCCTTATCGCCGCGCGCAAATCATCGTCGCCGATCGCAACTGGGGCTCGGGCTCGTCGCGCGAGAGCGCGGTCTACGCGCTGTACGAGTTCGGAATACGCTGCGTGATCGCGTCCAGCTTCGGGGATATCCACGCGAACAACTGCTACAAGAATGGGTTGCTGCCGGTGGTCCTATCAGACGCGGAGGTTTCCGACATTCGCGCCCAACTGCACGAGCGGCCTGGCGCGACGATCAGCGTCGACCTCGCGGATCAGACGGTCATCGATCCCGCAGGCAGGGTGCATCGCTTCGAAATTCATCCGGTCCGAAAAAAGTGCCTGCTGGAAGGTCTCGATGATATTGCCCGAACTCACGAGTACAGCGAGCGGCTCGCGATGTTCGAAGACGAATATCGCGCTGAGCGTCCGTGGTTGTTCGGCGGTGCTTGAGAACACGCGATTCTGGATCGGCCCTACTTAGATGGCCCAGCGATCGGGCGCGTCGGTTACGGGCTCCAACGGCACGATGATTTTTAAGTCGCGCTCATGTTTCCAGCTCTGTGCGGCCGCCGTTTTCGCGCTTGAGAATAATGCAGCGACCCGCAAGCGCTTGAAGCCCGCCGGAATTCAGACGAAGAACTTCGTGTAGTGGTCGAAAATCTGGTCGGGCATCTCTTCCTGCATGTAATGTCCGCAGGGCATCGCCTCGAACGCACTGATGTTCGTCGCGTATTGATTCCAGATGTCGAGAAACTCGCGTGCGCGCTCCGGTGGGTGCCCGCGCGCGCCCCATAGCAGCAACAACGGCATTGCGAGCTTCTTGTCTTTGTCTGCCGTGTCCATCGTGAAGTCGCACGTCGCGGTTGCCCGATAGTCGCGGCACGAACCGGTGATCGTCTTCAGCGTATAACAGCGCACGTATTCCGCAAGCGCGGTGTCGGACAGAAAGCCGAGACCGGTTCCGCCACGGATGACCATGCGGCTGCGCAGGAAGTATTCGGCCGGCACGGCGCTGATCAGACGCTCCGGAAACGGCTCCGGCTGAGCCATGAAAGCCCAATGCCACGTGCCGATCACCCAGCTCTTGGTGATGTGCGTCCATACATAGTGATTCGGCACGATGTCCATCAGGCAGACTTTGAGAATGCGCTCAGGATTATCGAGGCACATCCGATGGATGGTGCGCGCCCCACGGTCGTGACCGGCGACGAAATACTGGCGGTACCCGAACTGGTCCATGATCTCGACCAGATCCTGCGCCATGGTCCGGAAGCTGTAATTGATGTGATCCGGACCCGGCTCGGGCAAGGAGCTGTCGCCATAACCGCGAAGGTCGGGAAGGATGACGTGATAATTCTTAGCCAGTCTCGCTGCCACCTTGTACCAGCACGTATGGTTTTGCGGATTCCCGTGCACGAGAAGCAGCGGGGGGCCCGAACCGCCATGGCGTAGACGGATCACCGCGCCGCGGGTGCGCACGTCCATGTGCTCGAAACCCGGGAAGTGCGCTGCGACTTCTGCGCTGCCCCAGCGTGTCGGATCGCGTTTGTAGTCATCGGGCGATGCGCTGGCCATGGCCATCAGCCGCTGCGCTTGTCCTGCGTCCTTGCTCATCGTGCCTCCGATCTGAATTTGATGTTCTTTTGTCATTGTGTATCTCAAAATGCGACAACAGCGCAACACCAAACTCCGGGAGTAGTGATGGCGCAACGACTCAACAGAACGTTACCGCTTCTCATTGCACTGTGCCTGCCGGTCATGGCCGACAGTGGCATCGCGCAAACCTTCCCCACGAAGCCCATACGCATCATCGTTCCGTTCACGCCGGGAGGTGCCAACGACATCATTGCGCGCGTCGTAAGTCAGCGTCTCGCGGAGCCGCTCGGGCAGCAGGTGATTGTGGAGAACCGCGGGGGAGCGGGAGGTGCGATCGGAGCGGAGATGGTTGCGCGCGCGCCTGCCGATGGTTATACGCTGCTGCTCGCGAATCCGGGCCCGAACGCGATCAATCCCTTGCTGCAGCCGAAGACGCCATATGACCCGATCAAGGATTTTTCGATGATCACCCTTATGGCCGTTTCGCCGCAGGTGCTGGTGATCCATCCGTCGCTGCCGGTTCGTTCCGCGAAAGATCTGGTGAGCCTCGCGCGATCGAAGCCCGGACAGATCAACTATGGCTCTTCAGGCACCGGGGCGATCACTCATCTCGCCATGGAATTGTTCAAGGCCCGCACGAAAACAGACATGGTGCACATTCCTTACAAAGGCGCGAACATATCGCTTACCGAGCTGATGGGCGGCCAGGTCTCGACGATGTTTGCCGCTCTCGGCTCGATTTCGTCGATGCTGGGCTCGAACAAGGTGAAAGCGATCGGTGTCGCCGCCAACGAGCGCACGCCGCTGCTCCCGGGAGTGCCGACCATCGCGGAAAGCGGAATTCCCGATTTCGAGGTCATGAACTGGTTTGGGATCGTGGGGCCTGCCAGCATGCCGCGCACTGTCGTCGATCGCCTGAATCAGGCGATCAACCGCGTCGTTCAATCCCCGGATAGCCGCAAAAAATTCGCGTCGCTCGGATTCCTGCCGCGCGGGACCACGCCTGAGGAGCTCGAACGGCACATCAAAGCGGAGCTTGCACGCTGGAGCGGCGTGATCAAATCACAAGGGATCAAAGCCGAATAGGGATATCGGAGCTCGCGCTTCTTCGGGCGCGCCGGAGCAATTCGACAGCGCGGAGTGGATTCAAACAGTGCTGCGGGTAGCGCTTAGCGACTTACGCGGAGCAGCTTTTCAAACAAGCTTCTGGGCTCGTTTTTGCTCGCTACGGTCTGCAGCGCTTCTTCGCGCGCGCGCCGCTCTGCCTTGAGTTTTGCTTCGGCTTCTTCGCGCGCGCTTCGCTCCTTCTCCAGATCCACTGCGATTTGCGCGTGTCGCTGCGCGTGCCGCTCGGCCGCGTAATTGGCCCGCGCGAGCGCGGCCTCCGTCTCCTTCGACGGTGCGTCGGCCGGTTGCCGCTGTGTCTGGAGCTCGGCATAGGCGAGCGCGAGCTCTTCGGCTCGCATGCGCTGGTCGGCGACTGCAGCTTTGAGCTCGTCCACGGCGCCTTCAGCTACTTCGCGGGCGTGACGCTCGATGTGAACTTTGCGCTCGGCGTCCTGACGTGCACGCCGCTCTGATTCGACTAGACGTTCGAGGTCTGCGGCAAGCTGCGCTGCTCGCGTGATCACAATCTCGTTTTCCTCGAACTCTGCCTGGGCGGCCTCGTGTTTCGCGAGGAGATCGGAATAGGCCCGGACCTGTTTTTCGGCTTGTACCTGCTGCGCGGCCGCTGCATTCTGGAATTGGAGCAGCGCCTGTTCTGCTTGTTTCCGCGCATGGTGTTCGGCCTGCTCTTTGGTTTCCGCAGTCTCGCGCGTGATCCGCTCCACCTGTATTTTCGCTAGGGCATCCTCTCGTCCGAGGCGCTCAGTGATCACTCTGGCTTCGGCATCCTCGCGCGCGACGCGGTCAGCCTCGGCTTTGGCTTCCGCATCCACGCGTGAGATGCGCTCGCCCTCCATACGAATTCTGAGCTGTGACGCCACGTTAAGGGCTTGCGTCAGTGCGGTCTCGGATTCCTGCAACTGGGCTTCGAGCTCTTGCTGTTTCGCGGCGAGCTCCGAGTGGCTGCGCGTGAATTCGTCGGATTGCAGCCGCTGCTGCGATTCAATTTGCAGTCGCATCTCTGCCGCGATCTGTACTTCGCGCGCGAGCGCCTGCTGCGCTTCGATCAGAAGCTTTTCTGCGGTCTGCTGTTTTGCTTCGAGGTCCGCAAAAGCCTGCGCGTGCTGCTCAGCTTGTCCGTGCTGCTCGGCCGCGGCGGCCTTGAGATCCCGCAGCGGCTGCACCGTGTGCTGGAGTAACTGCATCGCTTCGCGGCATGCCTGCTGCTCGGCGCGGTATTTTGCCTCCGTCTCCTGGCGAGCATCGCGTTCCGCCTCGAGCTCCAGCCCGATCTGCACCAAAGTGACGTGTGCCTTGCTGAGCGCTTCCTGGGTCGCGCTCAGCTGGGACTCGACGGATGTCGGTCCGTTTTGAGCGTGTGACTTCGATTGCGGCTTGGGAGCGCTGCCGATTCGCGCGCTGATGCGGGCGAATATCTGCCGGAAGTCCCCCTCTGCGGGAGCAGCTTCAGGACTCGCGTCCGAATGGAGGTGTGTGTCGTGTGCGATCGCTGATGAGTCGAGCATGGCGGCTGTCCCTGGGTTTTCGGGCAAACTAACAGCCGGCTTCTGCCGCGGCTATGCACTCCGTCATAGCGTTCCAGGATTCGGAGTCACATCGCGACGCGCGCCTCGCTTGCTCACGGAGCGTCGCTGTATGGCGACGGAAGAAAGATGGACGGAAGTCGGATCCAGCACGGCCTGGCGGCGGCCGTTAGCGGTTGTCCGGCAGGAGCTTCTTCCAAAAAGCTGAAGCGGGATCCGTTTTGCGCAGCGCCTGCTCAGCCTGTTGTCGCGAGCGTCTTTCTGATTCCAGTTTAGCTTCGGCCTCCTCACGCGCGCGTCGTTCTTTCTCGAGCTCCGCAGTGATCTCCGCGTGCCTCTGAGCGTGTCGGTATGTAGCGTACTCCGCTCGGGCGCAGGCTTCCTCCATCTCCTTGAACTGCGATTGCACGTGCCGGCGCCGGGCTTCGAACTGGGCGTACGCCCGCGCCTGTTCTTCGCCAGAGTTCTCGAATTTGCGCAGCGCGCGTACCGTTTGTTCGAACGCCTGCTGGTCGATCTGCGCCCTGGTTTCCGCTTCTTTGCGCGCGCTCTGCGCTATCTGAGCCTGCAGCTTCATCTCCTCCGCCAGCTCGACCGATCGCTCAAGAGCCTCTTCCGTCTCCTTTAGTCGCGCCTCGATGGAATGGAATTTCGCTTCGAGCTCTGCATACGCCCGCGCCTGCTCTTCGGCGACGACCCGCTGCTCGGCGACTGCATTCTGAATATCGAGCATCGCAAGCGCTCCTTCTTCCCGTGCGAACTGATCAGTGTAACGCGCGTTCTCAGCCTCTTCGCGCGCACACCGCTCGCTCTCGACTTGGAGTTTGATTTGTCCGGCGAGCTCCACTGCGCCTGCAAGTGCTGCCTCAGTTTCTTTCAATTGAGACTCGACGGCATGGCGATCCGCTTCCAGCTCGGCATACGCACGAGCTTGCTGCTCGCCTTTCACCCGCTGCTCGGCGGCTGAATTCTGTGCGTCGATCAGCGCAAGGACTGCGCCTTCCCGTGCGACCTGTTCGCTGTACGCTGTCTTCTCGGCTTCTTCGCGCGCCCTGCGCTCTGCTTCAATTCGCAGCTTGCTGTCTTCCGCAAGCGCCGTCGCGGCTGCGAGCGCAGCCTGAGTATCCTTTAGCCGGGCGTCTGCAGCGCGCCGATTCGCTTCGAGGTCGGCATAGCTTCTCGCCTGCTGTTCGACTTGCCGCGCATGTTCGGCGGCAGCAGTTTTGAGATCGCGCAGTGGTTGTACTGTTTCGCCCAGCAGGCGCATGGCCTCGCCGCACGCGTGCTGCTCTGAGCGGCATACTGCTTCCGCGTCCTCGCGCGCACGGCGCTCGGCCTCGAGCTGGCGTCCGATCTCGACAATAGACTCGTGTGCCCGCCCGAGAGCGGCTTGCGTTGCTCTGAGCTGCGACTCTACGGATATCGCTTTCTGTTCGGCGTGCGGCCGTGCTTGCAGTGTGCGGTGGGCCCTACCCATTCGTACGGAGATCAGGTCGTATATCTGACAAAAATGATCCTGTGGGTCGAGGGCTTCGCGTGCCGCATCGGGTCTCGGAGTGAGGTCCGGATGAACAACTATACCATTATCGTCGAATGATTGGTCGCGCACGATGGCTGTCCAAGTGATGTATGAACACGGTACTGCCAAGCTCGTGGCGACGCTATGCAATGTGTCATACCGATGAGCGACTCAACGTCCGCGGCACACACTGATATTTCTGTTTTTAACGTGCACGCGCCGCTCGTCGCCCCAACGACACCACTCGTCCCTGCTAGATCTTTAGCTCACGATCATCGGTGCAGGATGGTATGGCAACTCGTGTGCGCTCGAGTTGCAAGTGCGATGGGTGCAGTCCAGCGTTGGGCAATGCGGAGACATGATCACTGCGGGCGATGGGACTGAGGTGCCCGAGATGCACAGCCGCTGCGAGTCGTTGTCTCCAGCGGATGAGCAGTTACTTCTTCTGCTGCTCGGCGAAATAACGCTGGATGTCAGTCACTCTGGATCCGACAGCGGCGATCGCTGCTTTCAGCTCCTGGGGTGCAACCCCGAATTCCTTGCTCCAGTTGCGCAACTCCCAGTCGTGCTTGATTCCGATCCGATTCAGTTCTCGCACGCTGCGGTCGTCCATCTTCGCCCCTTTCGTATCCAAGAGTACGAGTGCACCACCGGCGTACGCTGCTTGTATTGTCCCTCGCCGGCGGCCAGAGAGTTCCGGCACTTTCGCGCCGGACTCAGCTGCAGTTAGTGCTGTGGCGTAGCCTTGAGAAACCCGCCGCTGCCCAGCTGCCCGACTTTGCGGCTAATCCAGAGCCATCCATCCACCAGCAGGCGCGCGCTCCGCATTGCGTCGACGGCGATCAGGCGATCGGTCTCCGACAGCGGAATTGAATTGATGCGGTCTACCAGCGTTGGGCCCATCTCAAGTTTCATGCGTTCGTTCATATCTGTACTCCTATGCGAGCGGTCCGAGCGTTCCAAGTGACGCCTTACCCTCTCTAAACTTCTTTTACCTCACTACTATAGACGTTGCGCGGGCATATTTGTTGCACCGCAATAGATGACATATTGCGTCATAATTGCTGAGCCAAAGTATCCTGAAGATGGAACAAACGTCGGGATACAGAGACAAAGTTGTAGCTGCCCTCAAATACTTTGACAACAGGTTTACACATATCCACGCTTCAGGCGCAAACTGTGGTGCATTGCACAAAATACGTCGTCGACGCACGCTCACAATGGCGCAATGTTTGAGTCAGGCCCCAGATCGCCGCTCCAAACCCTCACCCTATCGGGAAGAAAAGAGAACATGAAACTGCAATTAGCCTCTGTATTGATGGATGCCACGCGTCTCGTGCGTGGAGGCAAGCTCAAGGAAGCGACCGCCGCAATCCAACGCGCACTCGGCGGGCACTCGCGGCCAGAGCGTGCGCCGCGAGTGGACTCCGGACCCGCGGTGATCGAAGGCACCGCTCGCGTCGTCCATGTGGAGCCGAGGCGCACCGCGCACGCTGCTCACCACGGCCAGTTCGCTCCCAGGGCGCCCGCCGCTCCGGCGCCGGGGGAGGGTGGCCGGTTTCTCACGAGCACTTACACCAACCACGCGGGCACACTCGAATACAAGACCTACATTCCCTCCGCCTACCAGGGCCAGGCGCTGCCGGTTGTCGTCATGCTTCACGGCTGCAAACAGGACCCGGATGACTTCGCTGCGGGCACGCGTATGAACGAGCTCGCGGAGGAGCACAAATTCGTGGTGGTCTATCCGAAGCAGTCGAACAAAGCCAACGTTTCGCACTGCTGGAACTGGTTCCAGGCGAAGGATCAGCGACGAGATCACGGCGAGCCTTCGTTGATCGCTGGAATTACACGCAAAGTCATCGATGACTATCGGCTGGATACACGCCGCGTGTATGTCGCAGGACTGTCTGCAGGCGGGGCGATGGCTGCTGTCATGGGAACGACTTATCCGGATGTGTATGCAGCAGCGGGGGTCCACTCCGGTCTCGCATATGCGGCTGCGCGCGACGTGCCGTCGGCCTTTGCTGCCATGCGTGGGGACGTATCGAAGCGTGCGCGGCCCAAATCGGCTGCTGATCCGTCCGTTCGCAGCGTCCCCACCATCGTATTTCACGGTGATCGAGATATGACGGTGCATCCTAAAAATGGAGATCACGTGATCGCGGAAGCGTCGCCGCCGCCTTCAGAGAAGGTTGACGTAAGCTCTGACGCGCAGGCCGGTGCGACCGTGGAGAACGGCAAAGCGAGTGGGCGTGCGTACACGCGAACGACGTATCGTGACGCAGCCGGGCAGCCTGTCGTCGAGCATTGGGTTGTCCACGGCGCCGGTCATGCGTGGTCAGGCGGAAGCGCGAATGGGTCGTTCAGCGATCCGAAAGGCCCCGACGCGAGCCGCGAGATGCTGCGATTCTTTCTTCAGCACGGGCTGTGAGTAACTCTTAACGTCCACCGCGGTACGTATCCGATATTGAGCCTGCACTAAACGTCTGTCGCCTATACTGCTCGCTTGCCGCCACCTCGATGGGAATGACGGGTGGCATCCGCCGCGCTATGCGAACCGCGTGAACAGATCGCGCGAATCCTGGCGATGCGCAGCCAGCGCACTTCCGTGCCAGAATTCGACGTGCTGATCCAGTTCCGATTCAGGTAGACATGAGCATCCCGGAACGACCGCCGTACGATTCAGCCCCGCCGCCGTGGGCGGCCGGCACCGAAACACGTACGCACGAGCTTTTTCCGAAGCTCAACGAGGCGCAGTTGAACGTCCTTCGCAGCGCCGGGACCGAGCAACGTTTTTCCCATGGCGAGTGGCTCTGGCAAGTGGGGAATCGCGGCACGCCGCTTTACGCCGTGCTCGAAGGCGCGATCGACGCCGTACGGCGCGATGTGCATGGCGATACCGTCGTCGCCACTTTTCTGCCGGGCCAGTTCACCGGCGAAACGACCACGATGGCCGGCCGCGCCTCGCTGGTCTCCGGCCGAGCCCGTGGTGATCTTCGCGCGATTGCAGTCCCGCAGGAGCGTCTGCGCGAGCTGATGGCCGTCAATCCGGAGCTCGGCGAGTTGCTCATGCAGGCTTTCATACTGCGTCGCATGCGCATGATCGCGGAGCACATCGGGCCGGTCACGCTGATCGGCTCTCGCTACGCGGCCGAGACGGTGCGCCTGCGCGACTTCCTGACGCGCAACGGCACGCCGCACGAATATATCGATCTCGAGCAGGCTGAAGACGTGGAAGGCCTGCTCGAGCAATTCAATGTGCGGCCGGATGAGACACCCATCGTGCTGTGTAATGGACGTGTCCTGCGCAATCCGACTCTCGAAGCACTCGGCGAATGCCTGGGCACGTCTAATCCGGTCAGCGAGGAGACGTTGTACGACGTCGCGGTGATCGGGGCAGGCCCCGCTGGGCTTGGCGCCGCAGTTTATGCTTCCTCGGAAGGGCTGAAGGTCATCGTGCTCGAGCAACTTGCGCCCGGAGGACAGGCGGGCACGAGCTCACGCATCGAAAACTATCTTGGATTCCCGACCGGTATATCGGGACAGGCGCTCGCGGGACGCGCATGGGGTCAGGCGCAGAAATTTGGCACCGAGTTTGCGATACCACGCGAAGTGAAGACGGTATCCAGCGCCGCAACCGAGCTTCGAGTTGCACTTTCCAGCAACGAAACGGTTCGCGCGCGCACCGTCGTGATTGCATCCGGCGTTGTTTATCGACAGCCGGGCATCCCTGGAATCGAGCGTTTCATCGGCGGTCACGTTCACTTTTCGGCGAGCTATCTGGAAAGCCTGCTCTGCCGCGGCGAGGAAGTTGCGGTGCTCGGCGGCGGAAATTCGGCGGGACAGGCCGCAGTTTATCTGTCCGGTCATGCGCGACACGTTTACATACTCGTGCGCGCAGCAGGACTCGCGGATTCAATGTCGCGTTATCTGATACACCGCATCGAAAAAACGCCCAACATCACGCTGCTTACGCACACCGAGTTGACTGCGCTCGAGGGAGAAGCGACGCTCGAACGCGCGCGCTGGCGAAACTCCGTCACGGGCGAGGAAAGCGAGCGGCCCGTGCATCACGTTTTTGTTTTCATCGGCGCTGTGCCTTGCACCGATTATCTGGATGCCACCATCGCGCGCGATGCCCACGGCTTCATCAAGACGGGCGCCGCACTGTCGGAAGCCGAGCGCGTGCGCTACAAAGGCGCTGGAGACGCGCAGCCTCGCAGCCTCGAGACCAGCTGGCCAAAAGTGTTCGCGATTGGCGATGTGCGTTCCGGTTCGCTGAAGCGCGTCGCGTCCGCGGTCGGCGACGGCGCGGCAGTCGTCGCGCTCCTGCACGAAGCATTGCAGTCCTGAATTCCCCTTAGCTTCCCCCGCGGACGCCGTATGCGAGCGCGACGGCGCAGCTACGCGCGAGAATCCCAGGCACACTCGGTGCATACCCCAAAGCGGGTCACTTCGATCCTGTGACGGGCAGTTACGTAGGCCACTACGGCTAACGCCAAGTGCGTGCCCTCGTGACACGTTGAGCACCGGCGATCGCACAAATTGGCAAAAACCGACATTTCTTATTCTGAAACGGCGATACACGGCGAATTCGCCGGGTACGTTCACGTGCGCGGCGCACGTGAGCACAATCTCAAAAACGTAGATCTCGTTATTCCGCGTGATGCACTGGTTGTTTTTACGGGTGTGTCAGGCTCGGGCAAGTCGTCGCTCGCATTCGGCACGCTTTACGCGGAGGCGCAACGCCGGTATCTCGAATCAGTGTCCCCGTATGCAAGACGTCTGTTCGATCAGATGCCTGTGCCTGAAGTCGACGACATCGAAGGCTTACCCCCGGCGGTCGCGCTGCAGCAGCAGCGAGGCTCACCGACGACTCGCTCGTCGGTCGGCAGCGTGACGACGCTGTCGAATCTGCTGCGTATGCTGTATTCAAGAGCCGGTACGTATCCACCCAAACAGGCGCACCTCGATGCCGAGGCGTTTTCGCCGAATACGCCCGCCGGGGCCTGTCCCGAGTGTCATGGATTGGGTCGAGTCTATGCGGTGACCGAGCGCTCCATGGTGCCGGATGATTCCCTGAGTATTCGCGAGCGCGCTGTTGCCGCCTGGCCTACCGCCTGGCATGGGCAGAACCTGCGAGACATGCTGGTGTCGCTCGGCTATGACATCGATCGCCCGTGGCGCGAGCTTCCCAAGAAGGACAGGGATTGGATCCTCTTCACCGATGAACAGCCGGTCGTTCCGGTCTACGGCGGGCTGCAAGCAGACGAGGTGCGAGCTGCTCGCAAACGCAAGGTGGACCCCGATTACCACGGAAATTTTTCCAGCGCCAAACGTCATGTGCTCCACACGTTCGCCAACACGCCCAGCCCTGCGATAAAGAAGCGTGTGTCGAAGTACATGGTGAGCACCGAATGCCCGCTCTGTCATGGCAAGCGGCTGCGCCGCGAGTCGCTGTCGGTCCGGTTTGCGGGCTTCGATATCGCCGATCTTTCCAGAATCCCTCTCGCGCGGTTGTTCGGCATCGTGCGTCCGTATGCGGAAGGTACGGCAGCCGACGAGGCTAAGATGGCCGTCGACCATCCCGAAAAGGCGTTGGTGGCGCGGCGCATTGCGGAGGATCTCGTTGCGCGCATCACGGTTCTGCTCGACCTCGGGCTCGGATACCTGTCGCTGGAACGCAGTACTCCCACGCTCTCGCCAGGCGAGCTTCAACGTCTGCGGCTCGCCACTCAGGTGCGCTCCAATTTGTTCGGCGTCGTTTATGTACTCGACGAACCGTCTGCGGGGCTGCATCCGGCAGACACGCAGGCGCTGCTGACGGCGCTCGAGCGACTGAAAGCTTCCGGTAATTCGTTGTTCGTCGTCGAGCACGATCTCGATGTGATCCGTCATGCCGACTGGATTGTCGATGTAGGGCCAGCTGCAGGCGAGCAGGGTGGCTTCATACTGTATAGCGGTGTGCCCGAAGGCCTCGAGCGGGTGGAGCAATCGCAGACCCGACGCCATCTTTTCGGACACGACGTCCTTCCTGCCCGTATCCCGCGCTCGCCCAGCGGCTGGTTACGCCTGGCGAATGTCACGCGCAACAATCTGCATGAGCTCGACGTCGCCTTTCCACTTGGAGTGTTGACGACCGTCACCGGCGTTTCCGGCTCCGGCAAGTCGAGCCTGGTCAGTCAAGCGCTGGTGGAGCTGGTCGCCAGGCGACTGGGCCATCACGCTCCTTTACACGACGATGAAGGCGAAGAGCTCGAACGAGCAGCCGTGGTCGCGAGCGGCGGCGAGATCACGAGTGGAATGGAAGGCATCAAGCGGCTCGTGCGGGTCGATCAGAAACCCATCGGACGCACCCCACGCTCCAACCTCGCAACTTACACCGGCCTGTTCGATCACGTTCGAAAGCTGTTCGCAGCGACCAAGATGGCGCGCTCTCGTCACTACGATTCCGGACGTTTCTCATTCAACGTCGCCAAAGGGCGATGCGAAAACTGCGAGGGCGAAGGCTTCGTGTGTGTCGAGCTCCTCTTCCTTCCGAGCGTGTATGCCCCTTGTCCCACCTGTCATGGGGCTCGGTATAACGCAAGAACGCTCGAAATCAAGTACCGCGAGCAAAACATCGCAGACGTTCTAAGCATGACGGTGAATGCAGCCTGGACGTTCTTCGAGGACGAGCCGCACGTGCATCGTTCGCTCGACGTTCTACGGCA
>JAQGNH010000134.1 GCA_028291945.1 Betaproteobacteria bacterium | reverse complement strand
CGAAGCTCGCCGATGACCAAGAATTTCTGATGCGTTTCATCCAGGAATACGGACTCCTCTCAAAAATAGAGTGCCCGCAGGTGGTGCGAATCCACGATCAGGGCGTGACCGACCGGCACGTGTACATAGCAATGGAGCATTTCGCCGGAGGTGATCTGCGCGCGCGTATTCGCAAGGGACTCGCGCCCGCCGAGGCCCTTGACATCCTCCATGACGTCGCGCGTGCGCTGAGGGCCGTCCACGGGCAGGGCATCGTGCACCGAGACCTCAAGCCCGACAACGTCATGTTTCGCGCAGATGGCAGCCTCGCGATCGCGGATTTCGGCATCGCGACGAAAAATTCAGGCGTCGCCGACGTCACCGCTCACGGCGACGTGCTCGGCACGCCGCACTATCTTTCGCCGGAGCAGGCCCGCGCGCGGCCGCTTGATGGCAGAAGCGATCTCTACAGCCTTGGAATCCTATTCTTCGAGATGCTTACCGGCCGCCGGCCTTTCCGGGCCAAGGACGCGGTCGGGCTCGCGCACAAGCACGTGAACGAGCCGCTGCCGCGGCTTCCGGCCCATGTTGCGCGTTACCAGGAGCTGGTGGACTGCCTCACCGCGAAGCGCCCCCAGGACCGCTTTGCCGGCGCCCGTGAGTTGCTCGCGCACCTGGAGGCGAATGCTGCCACGTTGCGTAGTGGCGCCGAAGCACTCGCGATGATCGGCGAGGAGCGCCTCGGCGCATCGAACGCGGACTTTCAGCTGGGTAGCGTGCCTGCACAGCGCTCCAGCCCGCAGAAGTTGACGAATAAGGCCCCGTCGAAATCAGCTCTGGCCTCGGCCGAGGTTGACATCCACAAACGGGCACACGCAACCGATAGCGTACTAAACGTGCCGGCCACGCTGGCACGGCTGGGTGGCAACGCGGCGCTGACCAGCGACGTCGAACGAATGTTCACGCGAACGGTACCGATCTTACTCACGTTGGTTGCTGAAGCTCTGAACGACAGCAACTTGCCGTTCGTTTACGAAGCCTCGCAATTGCTGAAAACTGCCGTGGCCGCCGTCGAGGCGCCTGACGTATTGAACTCACTCATCGAGCTGGAGACCCACGCCAGAAAGCGCGATTTTCGTGCCGTCACAGCTTCATTTCTAATAACCGACAGGCTGCTGAGACGTTTGACGAGCGAACTGGCAGAAATGTCTCGCGCGTAGTTCGAATATTTAGTGCCTTCCGTCCGCACGCCTTGTTTCGATCTGTTAGACACTGCTATCCACCGACCGCGGCAATAATTTCGAGATCGAGCCGCCCGGTTGCCGTTATGCCGTGAGCACCTGCACGACACCCGCCTGCACCATTACATCGATCTCTTCAGCGGTGATGCCAGCTTCGCGCAGGATTTCGACGGTGTGTTCTCCCAGCCGAGGCGCAGGCCCCGGGTCGGATGGTTGAGTGCCGGACCATTTCGACGCCAGCGCTGTCTGCACGATGTCGCCTTCGGTCGGATGCTCGACCTCGCGGAAAAACCCGACCTCCTCAAGGTGGGGGTCTTGCATGAGGCTTTCCAAAGTGTGCAGCGGCATGGCCGGGATGTCGCACGCGTGCAGGATCCGTATCCACTCGGCAGTCGTCTTGGTCGCGAGGATCGCGTCGACGATCTGATAAAAGGCGGTGAGGTTTCGATTGCGGTGTGCTCGCGCACGAAAACGCTTGTCGGCTTTGAGGTCGGGTCTACCGAGCGCGTCGAACATACGCGCACATTGCGCATCGGTCCCGATCCAGAAGCAGATATACCCATCTGAGGTCGACGAAGGTTTCCGCTCGAACAATCTCGTGGCGCCCATGCCTTCAATCGGGGGCACGAAGGTATGGCCCCACATGTGCTCGGACAGGACAAAGTCGGCCATCGTCTCGAACATCGGAAGCTCCACCGACTGACCCGCGCCCGTGCGCTCGCGGCTCAACAGGGCGGCTAGTATCGTTTGCACGAAGACCATCCCACAGATCCGGTCCGACAGGTTGAAGGGTGCGTAGTACGGCGTGCCGGTGAGTCGTGCGTGCAGCGACGGGACGGCAGCAAGGCCCTGGATCATGTCGTCGTATGCGGGATGCGAGGCATAGGAGCCGGCTTCGCCGAAGCCGACCGCGGCACCGTAAACGATATCAGGCTTCACGCGCGCCACCTCGTCGTAGCTCAAGCCGAGCCGCGACATCGCTTCCCTGCGGCTGTTGTGCACCAGTACGTCGGCGTTCGCACAAAGCCTGAGCACCACATCCCTGCCCTGCGGATGTTTCAGATCGACGACGATGCTGCGCTTGCCGCGGTTCATGTGCAGATACTGCGAAGTCATCCCGGGATTGCGCGACGGCCCAATGGTTCGCCGCCCATCGCCCGTCCTCGGTTCGATCTTGATGACGTCTGCGCCGAAATCGGCGAGTACCTGAGTCGCGTACGGACCGAGCAGCATCTGAGTCAGGTCGATGACCCGAATGCCACTCAGCGGACCGGCCTTTGGGCTCACCGCCTATGCGCCTGCAGCAATGTGTTACTGCCGCTCAATGCCGGCCGCCTTCGCAACCTTGCCCCATTTGACCAGCTCCGTTTTAATAAATGCGGCGAATTCTTCCGGCGTGTCGCCTGACGGTTCGGCGCCCTCGGCAGACAGCCGCTCGTTCAGCTCGGGCGCGGAGAGCGCCTTATTCACTTCCTTGCTGAGCCTCGCCACGATCGCCTTAGGCGTCCCGGCCGGCGCCAGCATGCCGAACCATGAGCCGGCTTCGTAACCCGGATACCCGAGCTCGGCGACCGTCGTGAGCTCGGGGATCGCCTTGGCGCGCTTAAGGCTCCCGACCGCGAGCCCTTTCAGGCGCCCTGCCCTCACGTGCGGCAACGTCGGCGGCATCGTCGCCCAGAACACCTGAATGTGGTTCCCGAGGAGATCGGTCAAAGCCTGTCCCGTCCCCTTGTACGGAACGTGCACGATGTCGATCTTTGCGACGATCTTCAGGAGCTCCATGCTGAGGTGAGTCGAGTTGCCTGTGCCCGCGGAGCCGTAACTGATCGCTTTCTGTTTGGACCGCGCTATCGCGATGAACTCCTGGAACGTGTTCGCACCGAGCGACGGGTGCGCTGCAAGTATGTAAGGCACGTTCGTCGCGAGGCTGATCGGCGCGAAGTCCTTCACCGGATCGTACGAAAGATTCTTGTACAGGTTCGGGTTGATAGTGAGCGCGCTCGAGGTCATGAGCAGCGTATAGCCATCGGGCAGCGCGCGTGCAGCGAGCTCGTTGCCGATATTGGCATTGGCGCCTGGGCGGTTGTCGACAACGACGGTCGTGCCGATGCCCTCGCCCAGTTTCGTGGCGACAGCACGCGCCACGAGATCCGTGCCGCCGCCGGGCGCGAATGGAACGAGCAGGCGCACAGGCCGGGTCGGATAGTTCTGCGCAATCGCACTCCCGACACTCGCGAACGCGACCGCCAGCGCGCAAACGGTTTTCACTGCGAACTTCAACATGCTGGTGCTCTCCTCGATTTGAGTCAGGTAAACGCGCCGTCTCACGCAACGCTCAGGCGACGGTCGCCTCCGGCTCACGATGTGCCCGACGCGCTGATGCAGGCTCGGGCCTGCGTGGTCTGCGGACAAAACTCGCAAACAGCGCGTTGATGTCGTGCAGTTCATCGAGCCGGTCGACGAGCGCGATGATGCGCCGCGCCTGCTTGGCAGTGCCGTAGCTCGCGAACAGCCCCTTGAACTTGTCCTTCACTTCATCTGCGCTCATCGGGCTGCGATCGTGACCTTTTGGATAGCGCACTTCGTTGCGGATCTCAGTGCCATCCTTGAGCTGAATGCTGATGCGGCAGGGCGAGGACTCCGGATATTGCGCGGTCAGCACCGTGTCTTCGAATACTTTGGTGCGGCTCATCAAACCCATCACCCCCGCGGCGCGCAGCTTGATCTCGCTGAAAGACGCTTCGTCTACCGCGCCGTCGAGCAGTGCGGTGGCCACCACATAGGGCAGGCTGTGATCGGCGGTCTCGTGCGTGGCCGGCGCCCAGCGCGAGGGGTCGTTGCCCATCATGTTCAACGCCGTCCGATACGTGCCGATCCTGATCTCTTCTATGTCGTCGACGCGCACCCTGCCGCGCAGGCCAAGCGCGGTCCACACCGCCGACTGGCCGTGATAGCAGACGGGGAAGCACTTCAGATGCGTGCGTCCGATACGCTGTGGCGCGTCACCCACGTTCAGCGGCCACTCGAAACGGCCTGCGGTGTCCCACAAGCCGTGCCTGCCTTCGATCGGCGCCTCGGCTCCGGTAAAACCCGACTCAGCCAGCAGGGCTGCAAACAACGCATTGCGCGAAGCGTTGGCCCCGGCGCAGCCTTTCCACGCCGAGAGCTCGCCCTGGCGAGTTTGATAGAGCGCCATGTTCGGAACGAGCGCGAGCGCAACCGCGTGGCCCATCTGAGATCGTGTCAAACCGAGCAGCTTGCCGGCCGCGAGCACCGAGGCAACGACGCTGTACACGGGCTGGTCCCAGCCTTTGGAGTTGAGATCGATCCCGTCGCAGCAACTGCAATACACCTCGTATGCAATAACGATCGCGGTGATAAGCGAACGCCCGTCACGCGCGCCCAGTTCCGCTGCGGCAAGCGCCGCCGCGATAACGTCGCTCGGATGGCCGCCGCTCTTCATGCGATACATGTCGCTCAGATCGAGCACGCGCAGCATGACGCCATTGGCGAAGGCCGCCATTTCGGGCGCGACACGCGCGCGCCCGCCGAGCACGGTGGCTGGAGTGTCCATTTTGTAGCGCCCGGCGAGCTCACGCGCAGCGACGGACCCCGGGTTGTCATACGCACCGGCAACACAACCCAGCGTGTCGAGCAGGCGGCGCTTGCATGCGTCTACCGTGCTCGCAGGCAGATCCTCGTAGCGCGTATTCAGTGTGTAATCGACGAGCTTTTCAGTGGTGGCGTCCATATCACCTCTTGTCCAGAACGTCGAAGGCGATTCCGGCGTTGCGTTCCTCGTCTATCTTCCAGAGTCGTTTTAGCGCCGAGGTGACCCGCGCGTCCGAAAGGATGCGGCCGGCAAGCGTACGAAACTTGGTTTCCACTTCCTCATCGGTCATCGGATTCTTGACGTGGCCCCGCGGATATTCGACGGCAGCGGTCTTGAACTCGCCGCGGCGCGTGCGGATTTCGAGACGACACGGTATGGCCGCCGAAAAGCGGCGGGTGAATTCCGGATCTTCCTTCACCGACACCTTATCGGCCAGCGCGTGTACTTTCGGATCTCGAATGCGCTCTTCGGAGAAAATCGCGTCGCTGAAGGCGCCGTCGATCAGGACCGCCGAAACGATGAAGGGCAGACTATGATCCGCACTCTCGCGCGTGGTCGGATGCCATTTTTCAGGCTCGCTACCGATCTCGTGCCAGGCAAACCAATACGTATGGATGGTGATCGACTCGATGTCCTCCGGCTTCACTTCACGGCTCAGCTGGAGCGCGGCTGTGATCGGGGATTGCGAGTGATATTCGGAAAGGAAGAACTTCAGATTCGATTGTGTCACTTTGAACTCGCCGTTCGGCGCGGCGAGCGCTCCCAGCTCGAAGTTACCCACGAGCTCGCGCAATCCGTGCGAGCCTTCGATAGCATTGTCCGGGCCGGTCATCCCTTCGCCTGCGAGGAGCGCGGCGAAAACGCCGTTGCGCGCAGCGTTCGCCGACGCAACACCTTTCCACATCGACAGGTCGCCGCGACGCGTCGCGTGGAGCGCGATGTTCGGCGTGATGGCGAGCGACACGGCCTGAGCCAGCTGCCGCACGTCGAGGCCAAGGAGCTTGCCCGCTCCGACCGCAGTAGCTACCGCCGTATAGAGAACATGATCGAGGCCGCGCTCGCGCATGATGGCGCCGCGGAAAAATGCGTAGAAAATCTCGTATGCGAGGGCGGTAGCCGCGATGAGCGCTTTACCGTCGGCACCCGTCGCGTCCGCCACCGAAAGCATCGGCGGGATCGTGTCGCTCGGATGACCGCCGCCGCCTGGCAGCGTGTCGTTGCCATCCAGATAGCGCGTCATGACACCGTTGGCAAACGTCGCGAGCTCGGGCAGCGTCCGATGCGCCGTGCCCAGGATGCGCGCCCCACTGTCCGACTGCACGCGAGATGCCAGCTTGCGCGCAATGCGACACGGCTCGTCGTCATAAGCGCCCAACCCGCAGCCAAGCGCATCGATGATGCGCCGCCGGGTTTCGTGGACAGCCTCGCGCGGTAATGACTCGAATTTCAGCGCGTGTGCGTAGGCGGCGATGCGTTCAATTGTTGCGTCCACTGTGTGGCCCCCTTCGTTACCTACTCTGGCTTGATGCCGGCGTTTCGCGCGAGGCTGATGTTCTGCTCGACTTCGCGGCGGATCATTTGCGTGAACTGCTCGGGCGAGTTGGTTTCAGCTTCCAGCCCCTGTTTGAAGAAGGCCGCTTTCATCTCGGGTGTATTCACCGCTTTGACGATGCCTGAATTCAATTTCATCAGCACGTCTCTGGAAAGATCCGCGGGCCCCATCATTCCGTACCAGCCCGTCCGGTCGTAGCCCGGCACACCGGACTCGTTGAGTGTAGGCATGTTCGGCATGAGCGCCGAGCGTTTCGCCGTGCTCACGGCGATCGGACGCAGCCGCCCCGCATCAATCAACGCCTGCGCCGCCGTGACGCTCGCGAAGATCATGTCGGCCTCACCGGAAGCCACACCGACAACGCCCTGCGACACGCCTTTGTACGGCACGTGTATGGTTTTGACTTTCGCGAGCGAGTTCATCAGCTCCGCCGCAAGGTGCGCTGAACTGCCGATGCCCGAGGTTGCGTAGTTGAGCTGTCCCGGCCGGCTGCGAGCGATGGCTATCAGCTCCTTCACGTTCTTCGCGGGCACCGAGGGGTGTATCACCAGCACGAACGCGCCTGTGACCACGAGCGATATAGGCGAGAAATCTTTTGGCAGCTCGTAGGGCATCTTGATGCGCATTGCGGGCTGAATGCTGTCGGCTGCGGCCATCATGAGCAGCGTATACCCGTCGGGCGGGGCCTTCGCGACGAGGTCAGTCGCAATGATGCCGCCGGAGCCGGCACGGTTCTCCACGACCACCGGCTGGCCGAAGCTTTCACTCAGCTTTTGCGCAACCATCCGCGCTGCGGTGTCCGTGCCGCCGCCCGCTGCAAATCCCACCAGCACGCGGACCGGCTTGGCCGGATACGTCTGCGCAATCGCAACAGTCATGCATGAGCAGCTCAACAGCGCCGCACTGATGTGGATAAGGCTTTTCTTCTGCCATCGGCTCATAACTCTGCTTCCTTCCATTCATGCATTCAGGCTGAATCCTGTGCTGCCTTCGTTGACGTAAGGTAGTACGTCATTGACGAGCTTGTCGAACTGCTCGGATTCCTTCTTCTCCGTTGAGAGACGCAGGGTGATGCGATGCGCTCCGGAGCCGCGGAACTTCCGCAAGTCTGCTATGCACTCGCGCGCAGAACCGCAGGTCAGCCAGCTGCGCAGCCGCTCCTCGGTATAGTTCGCGGAGTAGTAGCGATCGAGAAAGGACCTGGCTTCGTGCAGCGCACGAGTCTTGTCTTCGTCGATGTAAATGTGATGGTAGAAACAGTTGTCGAAGTGGTCGGTCGCACGCCCATTCTCTTTAGCCACCGCCAGTATCTGGGCCCACGAGTCGTATATATGGCGCGCGGTGAGGCACTGTGCGTCATCCACCCGTCCCCCAAGCGCCCGCATTGTTTGAGGGCGTAATCGGAACCACTGGACGCCGCGTTGGTCGCACCGCTCGCGAGGCGCGTCGCGTTCGTCGCGGTCCAGATCGGACAATTCGGATTGACCGGCTTGGGCTCGAGCACGAGGTCTGCGAAGGAATGGAACGAGCCTTTGAATTCCGCACGGTCGTTGTACCAGAGATGCTTGAGTACGCGAATGTGCTCGTACATGCGCTTGCGGCGTTCTTCGGGTGCGACCCCGAGCGCTCTCGACTCGGCGTCCATAATGTCTCGCCGCCACCGCCCGCAGCGACGATCAGGCGTGTGCGGCCATTCGCGATCTGATCGATGCTCGCCCACTCGTATGCGAAAACCAGGGGATCGCGCAGCGCAAACGAGCCCATAGCCGCGGGGCCCAGCAATATTCGCTCGGTCCGGCCGGCGATGGCCGCAATTAGCGGAATCGCATCGAGCCGGTGGTTGACGTAAAGCGCGTTGCCTACCCACACCGAATCGAACAGTGAATTGGCCTCAACTTGTCCGCGAGCATCAGCAAATCCCGCGGCGTGCGCGTGCCCAGCACGACGCCGCGATTCGAAATGTGTGATGCCGAACTTGAGCTGATCCATAGTCCTCTTGCCTCATTGCATCTTCAGGCCGGCTTCGCGTATCACGTTCGCTCACTGCGCGATCTCGCGATCAACCTGCACGCGCAGCTCGTCCGGCCGGGCGCCCACGGGCTCCGCCCCTTGCGCCAGCAGGCGCTCGCGCGACTCGGGCTCTTTCATGAAGGTAGCGATTTCACGGTTGAGACGATCGACGATATGCCGCCGCGGGGTCTTCGAGCTGGCGAATACCGCGAAACGGCCGACCGCCTGGAATCCAGGCACACCCGCTTCGGCGATGGTCGGGAGCTCCGGAATCACAGCCGAGCGCGCGCTGCTCGTGACGCCAAGACCGCGCAAAGCTCCGCTCCTGATATGCGGTCGCATCGTCACGACGTTCTCGATTGCTGCCTGCAGCCGTCCCGACAAGAGATCGGGCATCACCGCACCGGTGCCTTTGTACGGCACGTAGGTGAGATTCATGCCGGTCGTACGCTTGAGCAGCTCACCGCTGAGGTGCTGAACGGTGCCCCGAGCGGAACCCGCATAGTGCAGCCCTTCCGGCCGCGATTTGACATAGCTGATCAGCTCGTTGACCGACGTCACGGCAGCCCCGGATGCACGACCAGAACGAAGGGTGAGGTCGCGATGAATGCGACCGGCACGAGGTCCCTCGAGACATCGAAGCGCACGTTCGGATAAAGACTGCCCACAGCCGTGATGGAGCTGCCGGAGATCAACAGGGTGTAGCCGTCAGGCTGCGAGCTCGCGACGAGTTGGATGGCGATAATGCCGCTCGCGCCGGTTCGATTGTCCACGACGACTTGGCGACCGACCCGCTCCGTCAGCTTTGCAGCAACGATACGTCCCATGATATCGGTCGTCCCACCCGGCGGCACCCCAACGATCATGCGTATAGGCTTCACGGGATAATCCTGCGCGCGTGCTGCAGCAGGCATCGTGCAGAAACCGAACAGCAGGGTTGCGAGCGCAAATCGGGTCATCGGTTCGTCAGACGTCCATCGTGCTCGGAGCGAACACTTCATCGAGCGGGATTACACGCGGGGTAAGACCTTGCTCGTGCGAATAGCGCGCGGCTGTCTCCAGCACTGCGCGGTTTGCCTTGACGCCGTGGCGCACGAGCGGTGCCTGGAGGGCCGCATTCACAGCCGACGGAAGCAGCCCTGCGGCTAGGTGATACTCGACATGCTCAAGCCGCTGCTGATTGGCGATTTCATTCGCCTGCACGAACGCCTTGTAGAGATTCAGCACCACCCACGGATGCTGGTCGACGATCGATTTGCGCACAGCCATCCCGTGATTGATCGGGAACAGCCCCGTCTTCTTGTAGTACCGCATGCCTTCCGCGATCGGGTCGCGGAACAGGGGCTCGATGTCAGGGTGATTCCAGAGGTCCGCGGTGCTACGGTCGATCAGGTTGCGGTCGATGAAATAGAGCAGCGTCGCATCGAGCTCACCCGAGAGCATCATCGTACCGATGTTTTTCTCCTGCGGGATGCGGTGCACGGTGACGCCGGGCGGAGGCTTGAAACCGGTGGAACCGCCATGGCTCTGCGACGGCGCGCGCTCCATCCAGAACTCCATTTCTTGGGGAGCAACACCGTAGTCGTGCTCCAGAATGCCGCGCGACCAGACCGCGGCAGTCTGCTGATACTCGGGAACGCCCACCCGCTTGCCTTTCATATCGGCAGGTGTCTGGATGTGCGAGCCCCTGCGCACGAGGATCCAGTTCTGGAAGAAATGGCGCGTCGTGAATATGGGCAGGCCTACGAACCTTTCATCGCCGCGCGATTTCGCCATCGAGAGCGAGGAGAACGAAAGCTCAGAGATATCGAAATCCGCGAACTTGAGCTGCCGCCAGAACATCTCGGAGGGATGCAGGGCCGTGGGAATCAGATCGATTCCGTCCGGCTTCACGCTGCCGTCGAGAATCGGCCGCGTGCGCGGGTTCGAGGTCATGGCAATACTGAGTTGAAGATTCATCGATGAGTTTCTGCCGGGAACGTTGATGTGCTTTAGGGGCCGCGTTGACAACACGGATGCGGTCGAGCGGCCCTATTCCTTGTTGATACCTGCAGCGTGCGCGAGCTTCAGGTTCTGCTCGACTTCGCGACGTATGAGTTCCGTGAACTGCCTGGGTGTGTTGGTTGGCCCGGCGCGCTGCGCCCTGATTATTTGATTGTGTTGTCACCCGAACTCCTCCGAGACCTGGCTATTCTTCGACGTAGCCCGTTTTCTTGCGCCGGTCGAGCCACCAGCCGTACTGCACCGGCAGGCTCTTGAACTCCGCGTCCTGCTCGAGCGCGCGCGCCGCATGCGCGGGCCAGAACGGGTCATACAAAATCTCGCGGCCCACTGCGATCAAGTCGGCCTGTCCTCGCTGCAGGATCTCTTCGGCCTGCTTCGGATGCACGATCAGCCCGACCGCCATGGTCAGGATGCCCGCATCCTTGCGGACACGTTCCGCATACGGCACCTGGAATCCGAGCTTGGGCGCCACACGGCTTGCGGTGGGTGAACGTATTGAAATCCCGCTCGCGGAACAATCGATCACATCGACGCCGATCGCTTTCAGCTCGCACGCGAGCACCACCGTGTCATCCAGGCTCCAACCGCCTTCGTCGACTGCTGACACGCGGAAGAAGAGCGGCTTGTCCTGCGGCCACACACGCCGCACGCCTTCGGTGATTTCCAGCGCGAAGCGCATGCGGTTCTGCAGCGTGCCGCCGTATTCATCCGTGCGCTTGTTCGAGGCGGGCGAAAGAAACTCGTGTATCAGGTAGCCGTGCGCGCCGTGCACCTCGAGGATATCGAACCCCGCCTGCAGCGCCCGACGTGCCGCCCCCACCCAGTTGTTCTGGACTTCCTTGATATCGGCCTTGGTCATCTCGCGCGGCAGCGGCCAGCCTTCGAGATATTCCACTGCGCTGGGACCGATTACGGGCCAGTGCTCCTGGCCCTCGACGGGTACGGTACGGTCGAGCGGGCCGAAACCGTCCCACGGCTTGTAGGTCCCCGCCTTGCGCCCTGCATGGTTGAGCTGCATCGCGGTTACCGCGCCCTGCTCCTTGAGGAATGTGCTGATGCGCCGCAGCGGCTCGATGTGCTCATCTTTCCAGATGCCCATGTCGCCGACGGTTCCCAGGCCGCGGCGCTCGACCTTGGTGGCTTCGGTGAAGACGAGCCCGGCACCGCCCATTGCAAACTTCGCGAAATGGGCGAAGTGCCAGTCGGTGACAAATCCATCGACCGCCGAATACTGCGCCATCGGGGAGACCACGATGCGGTTGCGCAGCGTGACGCCGCGTATCTCCATCGGGGCGAACAACAGTGATTTCGTATCTTTCATGCTGGCGATGCTGGCGAGGTTCGCTGACGACTGTACGACGATGCGCTCCTGACTTCAGGTGCACCACTGGAGCCGCAAACGCACGTAAGGTCTGCAGTGGCCTTCGACGCTGCCTTGACAACGTCGAGGCGCGAAATTTATTATCAGTGCGTTCAGTATTGTGAACGCCGTTCACAGTAACGATAACCACTCGCCGAGACCGTGTCAACGCTGCGCCCGCTCACGCAGCGTGCGCAGGCACACGACACGACACAGCTCGCATCTGGAGAAGAACGATGCCCGAACCTCGCGTCGCAGTCGTTGGCGCAGGCGCCGTCGGCGGCTACATCGGCGGCAAGCTCGCCGCAGCCGGCCACGATGTGCACCTGATCGACAGTTGGGTCGCGCATATCGAGAAGATCCGTTGCGACGGACTGCGCATCACCGAGCCGGGCGGCTCAGCGACGGTGCGGGTCGAGGCGCTTCACTTGTCGGACGTGCAGTCGCTCATTCGCAAGCCGATCGATATCGCGCTCATCTGCACCAAGTCGTACGACACCGCGTGGGCGGCAATGATGATCAAGCCTTACCTGAGCGCGTCGGGCTGCGTCGTATCGGTGCAGAACAGTCTCAACGAGGAAGACATCGCCGCAGTTGTGGGCTGGGACCGCACGCTGGGCTGCATCGCGAGTACTATCAGCGTGGCTGCGCCACACGCCGGTGAAGTGTCGCGCGCACGCACGCCGGGCGGCTCCACGTACACCGTTTTTCGCGTGGGCGAAGCTCACGGCCGCGCCACTCCGCGCGCAGAGCGCATCGTGGAGCTGCTGTCGGCCGTCGACAGTGCGAAGGTTACGACCAACCTGTGGGGCGAGCGCTGGGCCAAGCTCGTTACCAACTCGATGCATCACGGCATCCTCGGATCCACCGGCATCAGCGATCACGCTCTCATGCAAAACACCGGCACTCGCAGGCTTGCGATCCGTTGCGCGGGAGAGGCGATCTCAGTCGCTAACGGTCTCGGCCACCCGCTCGAGCCGATCATGCGCATGCCCGCTGCGCTGTGGCTCTCGGCCTCCAAAGGTGATGCCAAGGCACTCGCCGAGCTCGAAACCGGCTGGATCAAGTGGATGGAGCGATCGAAGGAGCCGCATTTCGGCTCGATCGGCCAGGACCTCGCGAAAGGCCGGCGCACCGAGATCGATTATGTCTGCGGCTACGTTGCGGCCAAAGGCGCGAAGATCGGCGTGCCTGCGCCAACGCAAAGCGCGCTCCTGGCACTCGTCAAGCGCGTCGAACGCGGCGAGATCGAGCGCAGCATGGACAACATCGCGCCGCTCCTTGCGACGCTCTGATACGGAGAACCCGTGGGCAAGCACATCGTATTCATAGGCGCAGGCGCAGTCGGCGGTTACGTCGGCGGCCATCTCGCACGTGTGGGCGAAGACGTGACCCTGGTGGACCCGTGGCCCGAACACGTGCAGGCCATGCGCGAAAACGGGCTGCACCTGGGCGGCTCGCAGGGCGAGCACGTCGTGAAGGTAAACGCCATGGACCTCAGCGACGTGCAAATTTTCTTGCGCAAGCCCGTGGACGTCGCTGTGATCTGCACCAAATCCTACGACACCGAATGGTCGGCGATGATGATCGGGCAATATCTATCGCCCCAGGGTTACGTCGTGTCGATGCAGAACGGCATCAACGAGGAACGCATTGCGCGGGCCGTCGGATGGGGCCGTACGGTCGGCACCACCGTCAGTACGATCAGCGTCAACGCATACCAGCCCGGACACATCAAGCGTTATCAACAGCCCGGAAGCGAGACACAGCACGCAGTTTTCCGCGTCGGTGAAGTACACGGCCTCGTCACCGATCGCATCACCGAGCTCGCTGACATTTTCAGCCGCGTCGACCGCGCGAAGGTTACGACCAATCTGTGGGGCGAGCGGTGGACCAAACTCTCGGCGAACACGATCACGCACGGACTGCTCGGTGCAACCGGGCTCGACAACACGCACGTCCTGATCGGCCGCGGAAAGATCCATCGGCTCGGGGTGAAGCTCGGAGCAGAAGCCGTGGCTGTCGGTCGCGCGCACGGGTACGAGCTCGGCACCATCCTCGGGATCTCCGCCGATGATTGGTACAACGCGGGTATCCGGAACGACGTTCCAGCATTGCAGCGAGTGCAGGACGGACTGACCGCGTGGATGGCGACACTGCTCGAGCCGTCACATTCTTCCGTGGGGCGCGATGTGATGCGCGGCAGGCGCTCCGAGATCGACTTTACCAACGGCCTGGTGGCTGACAAGGGCGTCGAAGCGGGAGTGCCTGCGCCCACACACGCCGCGGTCACTGAGCTCGTCCGGCGCATCGACCGCGGAGAGCTCAAGCCCGATCCATCCAACGTCGAAAACATAGCGGCGTAAGCGTCGATGGCGACCATTCGTGCCTCGGAACCGCGAGAGGCCGGCACCACGCGAGCGCTTGCGCGGTATCTCGTGCAAGAGGCATCGAAGGACCGCGCGGTTTCGCGCACGTGCTCGGCAACGAGCCCGACCTCGCCGCGATCACGGCGGAACTCGGTACGCGCTTCGAAATTCTGTCGAACACCTACAAACCATTCCCGTGCGGGATCGTGATCCACCCGGTCATCGACGGCTGCATCGCGCTCAGCGCCGGATACCAGGCGCACGAAGAGCGAGTGAAACACATCGAGCTGCGTGTGAATCCACTCGTACTCGAGCTCACCGGTCGCCGCAACCCGCAAACCACCTCCGAGGCAAAGCTCAGCGTCTATCACTCCGCGGCCGCAGCACTCATTTTCGGTCACGTGACGGAGCAGGAATATCGCAATGAGCTCCTGTGCGACGCACACGTGACGCGCCTGTCCGATCGTATCGATGCCGTCGCGTCAGCGTTGGTCCGCGAAGACGAAGCGATCGTGACACTCGAGCTCACGGACGGTCGAAGCCTGCGCCATCACGTCGAGCACGCCGTCGGCAGCGAGCAGCGGCCCATGTCCGATTCCGACATTGAACAGAAATTCCGCGGGCTCGCCGAGCCGTGTCTCTCTGCAAGCCGGATCTCGGAAATCATCCGCGCGTGCTGGAACATGGACACGCTCGAGGACGCGGGCGCACCGATCAGGCTGGCAGCGGCGCAGCCAGCATGAACTTGAACGACGACTACATCAGGAGGAGCACACGTGGACAATGAGCGTTACGAAAAAGGGCAGGCGATACGCCGCGAAGTTCTCGGCAACGAATACGTGGACGCCGCAGCGCGCACCACGACTGATTTCAACCGCCCCTTTCAGGAGCTGATCGGAGAGTACGTGTGGGGCACGCTGTGGGCCCGGCCGGGCATCGATCGCCGCACGCGCGCTATGATCAACCTCGGGATGCTCACCGCGCTCGGACGCACCGAGGAAGTGAAGATCTATCTCAAGGCCGGACCCAATATCGGCCTGACTCGCGACGACGTGCGCGAAGTGCTGATGCAGACCGCGATTTACTGTGGCATCCCCGCAGCGCTCGACAGCTTTCGAGCCGCGCAGGAGGTGTTCAACGAGCAGGACGCCGCAAAATAGCCGGAAGGCGGGGCCCAGATCGCTGCCCTGCTCGCTCGTATCGACCCGGCCGTTTACTTCGCCGGCCGCTTGCGCTCGAGGAACTCGGCAACTTTTGCGCGATGATCGGGCGTGTCGCGCAGGATCGACGTGTGTGACGACACCATGTCGAGATGCGCCGAAAGGGTCATGTTCATGCCCTGATACACGGAACGCTTGTATGCCCGCACTGCTTCGAACGGCTGCGCTGCGATCGCATTGGCGAGTCCGTACGTTGCGTTCATGAGCTGATCGAGCGGCACCACGTTGTTGACGAGCCCGATGCGATCCGCCTCTGCGGCGCCGATCGCGCGCCCTGTCCAGAATAGCTCGAGCGCGCGCGACGTGCCGATGATTCGCGGAAGGTAGTACGTCCCCCCATCGCCCGCGATCAGGCCAACGTTGATGTAGCTTTCGGCGAGCGTCGCGCAGTCCGCCATCACGCGCAGGTCGCACATGAGCGCCATGTCGAGTCCCGCGCCGCGCGCGGCACCGTTGATCGCGGCGATCGTCGGCTTGTCCATGCGCTCCATGATGAACGCGATCTTGTGGACGTGACGCCAGAGGAAATCCTTGCGCTCGAGGGCGTCGTTGTTCGCCCGGTCCTTCTGCGCGCTGATGTCGCCGCCGGAGCAAAAGGCCTTGCCGGCTCCGGTCAAAACCACGACTTTGATCGAGGAATCGGTTTCGCACTGCTCGAGCATCGCTCCCCAGCGAACGATCATGTCCTTGGTGAAGGCGTTGTATTTCTCCGGACGGTTGAGCGTGATCGTCGCGACACCGTGCTCGTCGGTGTTGAAGAGAATCATCGATTCTGCGTTCATTCTTTTTCTCCTGGAATTCGATACGCGTTAGTGCGCAGACACGGGCTCGCCGGAACACGCCGTGGCCTGCTCGCGCGTGTAACCGAGCAGTTCCACAAGGACGGCTACGGTGTTTTCGCCGAGCTCGGGCACATGAGGCCGCGCCGCGGTATTCAGACCCGGCATCTGGAACGGGGCGTTGGGTACCCAGTATTCGCCGACACGGTCTTTCACGCGCGACATGCCGCCGCGCGCCTGCATCTGTGAATCGTTCATCGCTTCATCGACAGTGCGATAGCGCGTGCAAGGCACGCCGCCGGCAAGCATCACGTCTTCGCATTCCTGTCCCGATCGCGTCTGGGTCCATTGCTCGATGAGGTTCATGAGCTCCGACCAGTGCGCCTCGCGCGTGCGCGTTTTCGCGAATCGCGGATCCTCGATCCATTCGGCATGTCCCACAGTGCGAGCGAGCTGTTCGAAATTCTTCTGGCTCGTCGGTGCTGCCACGACGTAACCGTCGAGCGTCTTCAGTGGCTGGTAAACGCGGATCTTTTCATTGGTCGGCGCCTGTGCTTCCTGGCACTCGTACACGAGCAGATTCAGCATGGCGTCCATCAGCGCGACGTCGATGAACTGGCCGCGGCCCGTCTGCTTGAGGTTGTACAAGGCCGTCTGAACCCCGCCGAAAGCCGACATGCCACCGAAGACATCAGCAATGAACGTTGCGGTATTCGCGGGGCGCCCCCCGCCCTGGTACTGAACCTGCGCGAGATCGAAGCCGCTCGCCGCATGCACGATTGGCGCGTACGCCGGGCGCTGCGAAGTGGGTCCCGTCTGTCCGAATCCCGAGATCGAGCAGTAGATGACCTTCGGGTTGGATTGCGCGACGGCCTTGTAGCCGACGCCGAGACGATCGGCGACACCCGGCCGCCAGTTCTCCACGATGATGTCGGCCTTCTGCGCGAGACCGATCGCGGCGTCGCGTCCCGCCTTGCTCTTCAGGTCGAGGACGACGCTCTTCTTGCCGCAGTTGAGATGGCCGAAAAAGCTGCTGCACCCGTTGCGGACTGGCCGCCGGTTTCTGTTGTGATCTCCTGCGGGAGGTTCGATCTTGATGACTTCGGCGCCCAGGTCCGCGAGCAATCGCGTGCAATAAGGACCCGAGAGCATGTTCGTGAAGTCCAGGACCCGTAAGCCATCGAGCGGACCTGTGGACGCTGCAGCGTTCATCGAGATTCTTCCTCCAACGTTATAGGTACAACCTGCGCCGCCGCTATGGCAGCGGTGCGCCGAGGTCGGGCTTGCGCGCGGCGACGATGTACGGCCAGAGCGCTTCACCGCCGAGTTGCGCCGCGACCGTACCGACCCACGCCTGCCACTCGGTTTCGGTGCCGAATTCGTCCCGCCACGCCCATAAACGGCGTGTGCTTCGATGCAGCGCGTGCTCGTGTGTGAAGCCCATCGCCGCGTGCACCTGGTGAGCGACGCCGGCGACGACAGCAACCGCTTCGCCAATGCGCGCTTTTGCTGCTGCGATTTCGAAGCGCGCAAGACCCGCTGCGTTCGCTTCTGCGGCCGCCTGTGCGACCGCGCTGCCGGCGGCAACCTGCGACGCAAGCGCTGCAATCTGCTGCTGCACGGCCTGAAACTTCCCGATCACACGGCCGAACTGGATGCGTTCCTTTGCGTACGCGACGGTGAGCTCGAGCACGCGCTCCATCGCACCCGCCATTTCCTGCGTGCGAAAAAGCGCACCCCGAAAGAACAGCTCGGCGCGACCATATCCCCGGCCGGGTGCACCGACTGCATCTTCGGACATGCGATGGCGGTCCAGATTTATCGTGTCTCTGGGTTCGCGAGCGTAATTCCAGTCCTCTACGATCGTCTTGGTATCACGCACGATCACCGTTCTCGTGCCGTCATCCGCTTCGGCAGTCAGCACGATTGCGGCGGCGTTGCGTGCCCACGGGATGCGTTTCAACTCGCCCGTGACGGCCCAGTGACCATTCTGTCGTGCGAGGCGCAGCGTGTCCCGGCGCAACACCGGGCCTACCGCGAGCGCGCCGTCGATCGGCTGCAGATCCGCGGCTGCGAGCATCTGCTCGGCGAGCCACGTTTCGATGAGCGGCACGGGCGCAGCGTGATAACCGACGACGCGCGCAAGCGCGCACAAATCTGGGAGCTCCGCCCCCGCGCCGTGACGCGCTTCAGAAACCGCTGCGGCCGTGAGTCCGGTATCGGCAAGCGCCTGCCACAGCTCTTGCGGCCACGTTCCGGCTTCCGCGGCTTCAACCCGGTCGCGCGTGCAGAGATCGGTGAATATACGGCCCGCGCTTTCGGTGAGGAGCTTCTGCGTCTCACTCATCGCAGTCCCAGCCCGCGCGCGATAATGCCGCGCAGGATTTCGCGCGTACCGCCGCGTATCGGATAGGACGGCGCATAGAGCAGCGCGCGATCGAGCATGTCGTTGAATCGATCTTCTTCAGGCAGCCGCGCACGGTCTTCTTCCTGCAGCACCTGGCGAGCAGCTTCGGGAATGTCCTGGTCGAACTGATTGCCAAGGTCTTTGACGAGCGCGGCTTCCACGGCCGGCGTGATGCCCTGATTGAGGAGGCCCGCGAGCGAGAACGACATCCGGTGCAGCGTCCACAGGTGCGTGACGAGACGTCCGATCTTCTCTGCCGACCCGCGCTCTGGGTGGGTGCCGGCACTGTCGAGCAGATGCACGAGCACACCGTACGCATTGAGCCAGCGCTCGGAACCCGCGCGCTCGTGAGCGAGCTCACCCGAGACCTGCTTCCAGCCGTTGCCGACTGCGCCGATCACTCGATCGTCCGGCACGAACACATCATCGAACAGCACCTCGTTGAAATCGTGATCGTTCGCAAGATTGATGATGGGTTTGATCGTGATGCCGGGCCAGTCGAGATCGACGATCAACTGGGTCACGCCCTCGTGACGGTTCTTCTCGTCGAACGCCGCAGTACGCGCAAAGAGATTCATGAGGTGCGCCCTATGCGCGTAGCTCGTCCATACCTTGCGTCCGCTCACACGCCAGCCGCCTTCCACTTTCGTCGCCTTGGTGCGGATCGATGCGAGATCGGAGCCGGAATCGGGCTCGCTCATCCCGACGCATACGTAGCATTCGCCGGCTGCGATCCTCGGCAAGTAGGTGCGCTTCTGGTCCTCGGAACCCGCTGCGAGCAGGAGCGGCCCGAATTGCCGATCGGCGAGCCAGTGCGCGCGAACCGGTGCGCCAGCAGCGAGCAACTCTTCGGTGACGACGTAGCGTTCGAGCGAAGTGCGCTCGTGCCCACCGTATTGTCGCGGCCAGGTCATGCCTATCCAGCCGCGGTCGGCAACTTTCCTGCTGAAGGCAGCATCGTAGCGGTCCCAACCCGAAGGCTCACGCGTATAGGAGCCCGCTTCAAGCTCGGCGCGCAGGAACGCCCGCACCTCTTCGCGTAAGCGCTCGAGATGGTCCGGCATCTCGATACCTGCCAGGCTGAATGAGGTGAACATCGACTCGTAATGGATCAGGCGCGAGGATCGGTTTTGGCGCGGGACGTGCCTTGACGGAGGCGTTTATCATTCTGAACGCTGTTCAGGATTTTCAAGGCCTGCGCGCGACGTGTCAAGGACGGCGCACCTCGACGGGCAAGGCGCAATGCGCTCACTTTGCTTTCAGACCCGCGGCACTGATGACTTTGCGCCACGTTGCCGTTTCCTCGCGAATCAGCTTCGCGAACTCGTCCGGCGTCGAGCCGATCGTTTCGAAAGCCATGTCGGTGAGCCGCGTCCTCATCTGCGGCGCCTCCAGCGTCTGAGTGAGCGTCCCGTGCAGCCGGCCGATGACTGTGCGTGGCGTGTTCCGCGGCGCGAGGATGCCGTACCAGCTCGACGAGTTGAACCGATAACCGCTCTCGCTGATGGTGGGAAGGTTGGGCAGCAGCGGGTAGCGTTTCTCTCCACCCAAGGCGAGCGCACGCACTTTCTCAGTTTTGATGTGAGGGAGCACAGAGCCCAGCGCCACAAACATGGCATCGACTTCGGCTGCCATGAGCGCCGTGAGGCCGGGCCCGGCGCCTTTGTACGGCACATGTACCATCTGCGTACCTGTGACGTGATTGAGCAACTCCATTGCGAGATGACTGCCGATCCCCGTGCCGCCCGATGCGTAATTCATCTTGCCGGGCCTCGCACGCGCCAGCGCGACGAGCTCCTTCACGGATTTCGCGGGCACGCCTGGATGCACAAGCAATACGAACGGTGCGGATACCGCCAGCGATACGGGCGCGAAATCCTTCAACGTGTCGTAGGGTGCCGTCTCGTTCAGAAGCGGTGCAATGATAAGAGGCCCGGGAAATCCGACTAGCAGCGTGTAACCATCCGGTGCGGCCCTGGCGACGAGCTCCGAGCCGATGACCCCGGCCGCGCCGGCACGATTGTCGATAACGATGGGGCGCCCCAGAAGCTCGCCCCAGGGTGCGGCCACCATACGCGCAACGAGATCGTTGGGGCCGCCCGGGGAAGAGGCCACTATCAAGCGGATCGGTTTGTTCGGATACGGCGCTTCGGCGGCTGATAACGTTTCACCGAACGTAAAGACGCCGCAGCCTGTGCCCATCGCACACAGCAGAAGCTTGAAGATCGCTTTCATCCTGCCTCCTGTCTCGGTGACGCACCGCTCGGCACTGCGTGTCTTCACGCGCTACAGCACGCCGTCGGCTTTGAGCTTTGCGATCGCGTCTTGCGTCATCCAGGTGGCCAGAGCGCCCTCGGGGTCCGGCGCCGCGGGCGCAGTCGGTTTTTCCGGTACGCTGCGGCTGAATCGGGGCGCGGGCGCGGGTTGAACCACGCCGTCCACTTCGACGAAAGTATCGCGTGCCCGGAGATGTTCGTGCTGCGGCGCTTCGGCCATTGACAGCACGGGCGCAAAACACGAGTCCGTACCTTCGAGCAGCTTGCACCAGTGCGCCCGGCTGCGTGTCTCGAATGTTCTCGCGAGGACGGCACGCGCGCGACCCCAGTTCTTTCTGTCGCGCTGCTCACCGATATCCTCCGGCGCGATGCCCATGAGACGCAGCAATTCGGCGTGGAACCGGCCTTCGATAGACGCAACCGAAACCCATTCTCCGTCTGCGCACTCGTATACATCGTAAAAATAGGCGCCCGAATCCGACGTGTTCGTTCCGCGCTCGAGGGACACGAGGCCCGCCGCATACAGCCCGTAGACCGAAGTCATGAGCGATGCCGTGCCGTCGACGATCGCGGCATCGACGACCTGACCTTTGCCGGACTGCCGCGCTTCGATGACGGCCGCAAGCATGCCCATCGCGAGGTAGAGCGAGCCACCCGCATAATCGCCGAGTAGATTGAGCGGCGGCGTAGGCGGCTCGCCTTCGCGTCCGATCGCATGCAAGGCACCGGTGAGCGCGATGTAATTGAGGTCATGTCCCGCTGCCGACGCCAGAGCGCCGCTTTGGCCCCATCCGGTCATGCGCCCGTAGACGAGGCGCGGATTGCGCGCGAGGCACACGTCCGGTCCGAGGCCGAGCCTTTCAACGACGCCGGGCCTGAAGCCTTCGATCAGCCCGTCGGCGTCCGCTACAAGCTTCAGCACGAGTTCCACCGCAGCACGCTGCTTCAGGTCGAGGGCAATCGATTTGCGGTTGCGCAGCAGCAGGTTGTACTTGAGCGGCCGCGGATTGCCGAGATCGACTGGTTCCTTGCGATCGATCCGCAACACCGTCGCGCCCATGTCTGCAAGCAGCATCGCGCACATCGGTCCGGGACCGATTCCAGCGAGCTCGACGATCTTCATCCCTTTCAACGGGCCCATCATGATCCTTTCAGAACGCGCTGATTCTAACCAGCGTTAGATTCTCCCCTGCGTTCGCAGGTGGGACGCGGCATGGCATTCAGCTATGATCTCAGGTCTTCCGTAAGCCGCACCGATGCCGCGAAGAAAAACCGCCAAAGTGGAGCTCTCGCGAGGGCGCCTGCTCGATGCTGCCGCCCACATCTTCAGAGAACGCGGATACGTTGGCACGACCATGCGCGCGATCGCGCAGGACGCCGGTATCGAGGCCGGCAGCATTTACTACCATTACAAATCCAAGGACGAATTGATCGGCGCGGTGCTCGACTTCGGCATCGTCGAGCTGCTCTCGTCTGTCACGTCCGCGCTCTCGCAACTTCCCGCCGATGCCACGCCACGGCTGCGCATCGAGACTGCGATCAGCGCCCACGTGTCCGCCATACTCGATAACGGCGACTACATGCTCGCGATGCGCCGGGTGTTCGGCCAGGTTCCAGCCGCCACGTGGCGCAGGCACATGCGGCTGCGCGAGAGCTACGGCGAGGTCTGGAGCAAGCTTCTGAGCAGCGCGCGCCGTGCCGGAGTCGTACGCACTGATGCGGACCTCACCCTTGCAAGACTTTTTCTGCTCGGCGGCCTCAACTGGACGGTCGAGTGGTACAAACCTAAAGGGCGTCCGATCCGCACCGTCACGCGCGCATTCTCGACGCTGATACTCGATGGTCTGCTCGTGCCGCGTGCCAGGCAAGCTCGCAAACCGAAGAAGTGATTTCGTTATGTCGGCGCCCCAAGGAAAATACCGGACGCCTGCGTAGCCACTTCCTTCATGAGCTTGCGCAGCGCCGGGAGCTCGCGTTCGAACCGATCGACAGGCGCGCCGATCAACAAGGCCGCAGCAGCTTTGCCATCGGTGTCGAACACCGGTGCAGCGAGTCCCGCGGCGCCGGGCACAGCCTCCCCGATGCTGATGGCAAGGCCCGTCTTGCGGATCTTCTCGAGCTCCTTGCGCAATGCCGCGCGATCGGTGAGCGTGCGCTCCGTCATGGGCTTCAACTGCACGGTACGCACATAGCGTTCGCGCCAATCCTCATCTGCATACGCGAGCAGCAGACGCCCGGCGGCCGAACAATACAGCGGACGGGGCGACCCCAGCGGCGCTTTATAGCGCACAGGCTGCGTGCTCTCGATACCTTCGACGTACGTGACGCAACGCGCCTCCTTGTCGATCACCGCGAGATACACCGATTCCTGGCTGCGCTCGACGAGCTGCTGCATGAAAGGACGTATCAGTTTGGGAAAGCTGCGCGTGGAAAGGATGTCGGCTGCGAGCCTGAATATCGCGGGCCCCAGCCGATAGGCGCCGCCCTCGTGAGTGAGGTAGCCCTTGGAGACGAGCGGGCGCAACAACGTCAGCAGACTGCTCTTCGGAGACTCGAGCTCGGCGCTCAGCCGTGCCAGCGTCATGCCATCCGCAGTGCGCGCGATTGCGCCGAACAACCCCAGCACGCGCGTGAGAGAGCGGGGCGAGTTTTCTTCGTTTGCCATTGCGTTTCCTGTAGGGGCGTCCAGGCATGATCTCGGCGTGGAGCGCGCGGAACACGGGGTCTCGGGGCGTTGACAGCACCTGACCGTCCGTTCATTATATCGAACACCGTTCACAAACGGCGAAGTCCTCGCCCGCGCAATTCGCGCCTGCTTTGCCGGTTCGATTCGATATGAATTACACGCTAACCGACGACCATCGGCAGATACAGGATCTGATCAGGCGGGTCGCAAAGGACAAGGTCGCCCCGCGCGCAAGCGAAATCGACCGCACCGCCGAGTACCCGTGCGACATGTACGCCCTCCTCAAAGAGCTGGGCCTCTTCACCCTGCCCTTTCCTGCGGAATACGGCGGCACGGGCAGCATGCTCTCCGCGTGCATCGCGGTCGAAGAGCTCGGACGTGTCTGCTACAACACGGCGTACCTGCTGGTCGTCCAGTGGATCCCTTTCGGCGCCATCCTGGCCGGTGGAACGAAAGATCAGGGCGATCGTTACCTGCCGGGGCTCGCCTCCGGCGAGTTGCGCGCAGCCTTCTCGACGACCGAGCCGCAGAGCGGCTCCGACGTGCAGGGCATCAAGACCAAAGCCACACCGGTTGCGGGTGGATACCGCCTCGACGGCGCCAAGATCTGGTGCACCAATTCGCACGTAGCCGATTTCATCCTCGTGGCTGCGAAGACTGCTGACCCGCGCGGCAAGAGCGAGATCAGCCTCTTCGTCGTCGAAAAAGGCGCGCCCGGATTTCAGGTCGGCCGCAAGGAAGACAAGATGGGCGCACGCGGCATTCCCTCGTGCCCGCTGTTCTTCGACAACGTGTTCGTCCCCGAAAAGAATCGCCTCGGCCCCGAGGGTAAGCAGGGCTTCAAAGTCGTGATGGAGGCGTTCAACCAGTCGCGGCCGGTGATTGCGGCGCGCGGTGTCGGGCTTGCACAAGGCGCGCTCGATCACACGATCGAGTTCATCCAGAATCGCGCAGCGTTTGGCCAGAAGGTGAGCGATTTCCAGGGCGTGCGCTGGATGGTCGCGGACATGGCCATGCAGACCGAAGCTGCGCGTCAGCTCGTATATCGCGCGGCGTCGCTCGTCGATGCGGGTGTGAGCGGACGCGAGCTCGCACCGATCGCAGCGATGGCAAAGTGTTTTGCGACCGACGTCGCGATGCGCGTTGCGACCGACGCGGTGCAGCTTTTCGGAGCGGCAGGGATATCGGCCGAATTTCCGATCAACCGCTATTTTCGCGATGCCAAGGTGCTACAGATCATCGAAGGCACCAACCAGATCCAGCGCAACATCATTGCCGGCAGCATGCTCGGTAAACCGCAACGACAGTGATGTTGTACCGTTTCCGCCCGGAGGCGCAGCGTAGCTGCGTCGAACGAAGCGTCGTAGATTTTTTTAGCGCCGCAAGGCGCATAAGCACGCCGTTGCGCCCGAAGCGCAGCGAAGGAGCGTTGTAGATCTTTCAGGAGTAATAATGGAGACAGTAGGCATCGGATTTCATTTCGAGGACGTGCCGGTGGGGCGCCAGTTTCGCACCATCGGCCGCACCGTCACCGAGGCGGACATCGTCAATTTCGTGAACTGCACCGGCATGGTGGAAGTGCTTTTCACGAACATCGAATTTCTGAAGAAGGATTCAGACATCAAGGGCCGGGTCGCACCCGCGGCACTCGTGTACACGTTCGCCGAGGGATTGCTCGTGCAAGCGACGATGCAGCATACCGGTTACGCATTTCTCAACATGCAGCTCGACGTAAAAAGTCCGGTGTTCGCGGGCGACACGATACACGTCGAATGCGAAGTGACCGAAGCCCGCTTGAGCCAGAGTAAACCCGGCCGCGGACTCGTGCGTACCAGCAATCGCGTGGTGAAGCAGGACGGCACCGTGGCACTCGTGTACACGCCACTGCGCATGATCAAGTGCAAGCAGAGAGCGTGAAAGCGCAGACCACGAGATGAGCGGGCCTCTCAACGGCATACGCGTCCTCGACCTCACGATCAACGTGCTTGGTCCGCTGGCCACGCAGATCCTCGGCGACATGGGCGCGGACGTGATCAAGATCGAAGCGCCGGATGGCGACCCGATGCGCCATTCCGGATTTTCGAAAAATCCAGGCATGGCGTCGCTCTTCATGAACACCAACCGCAACAAGCGCAGCGTCGTGCTCGATCTGAAGCGTCCGGCCCCGCGCGAAGCGTTGATGCGCCTCGTCGAAACCGCCGACGTGCTTGTTCACAGCGTGCGGCCGCAGACCGCGGAACGCCTCGGCGTCTCGTATGCCGCAGTGAGCGCGCGCAACCCGCGGATCGTCTACGCCTACGGCCCGGGTTACCGCTCGGACGGCCCCAACCGGGACCGGCCCGCATTCGACGATGTGATCCAGGGCGAGAGCGGAATCGCTGCAATGATCGGGCGTAACGGCGGCGAGCCGCGCTACATGCCCATGGTCATGGCCGACAAGTTCTGCGGTCACGTGCTCGCGTCCGCAATCGGCATGGCTCTGTTCAGCCGCGAGCGCACGAGCAAGGGACAGGAAGTCGTCGTGCCGATGCTCGAGACCATGCTTTCGTTCAATCTCGTCGAGCACCTCTGGACCAATTTCTTCGCGACCGACCGCGAGAATCTTGGCTATTCACGGATTTTCTCGCCGCACCGCCGCCCTTATGCAACGCGGGACGGCTATATCTGCATGCTCGCGATAAGCGACGACCAGTGGCGCCGCGTCTTTACCGTCATCGGGCGGCCTGAGCTCGCGCGTGACGAACGCTTTGCAGAGCTGAAAGCGCGAACACGCAACATCAACGAGCTCTATGCAATTCTCGCGGAAGAGATGAAGCGCAAGACGACGGCCGAATGGCAGAAGCTCCTCGATGCGGCAGATCTGCCCAACGGTGCGGTCAACGAGCTCAGCGCCATGGCCGAAGACCCGTACCTCGACGCAACGGGCTTCTTTCAGCATTACGAACATCCTTCGGAAGGCGCGATGGTGACCACCGTCATTCCAGTGCAGTTCGGTGAGACACCGGGCAGCATTCGCCTGACGCCACCGGGCCTCGGCGAGCACACGCAGAGCGTGCTGCAGGAAATCGGTTACGGCCAAGCGGACATTCGGGAGGTCATGAACGCGCATACCGCCGCCGCGTCATGAACGTGCCGCCCTCGGCAGAGGACGCCGCGCCGGGTACGCTCTATCCAACGCTGCTCTCTCCCGTGCGCATCGGCGCATTGCAGCTTCGCAGCCGGCTCGCGTCATACACTCCGCCGGCTTCACTTCATTTTTTTGCGAAACTCCGGCTTGCGCTTCTCGAGGAACGCCTTGACGCCCTCTTTCGATTCGTCGGTCTGGTAATAGAGGCTCAGTGCCTGGAAGCCGAGCGCGCCGATGCCGCGTATCGACTCGGTCGCTGCGTTGAACGAGCTTTTCGCGATCGCGATGGCGGTCGGACTTTTCTCGAGAATCTCAGCGCACCATTTGTCGACTTCGGCATCGAGCTGATCGTGAGCCACGACGACGTTGCACAGGCCCATCTGCAGCGCCTGCTCCGCCGTATAGCGCCGGCACAGGTACCAGATTTCACGCGCTCTTTTCTCGCCAACCACGGACGCGAGATAAGCCGTGCCCCAGCCCGGATCGACCGAACCGACTTTCGGCCCGACCTGCCCGAAGATCGCTTTCTCCGACGCGATGGTGAGATCGCACAGCGTGGCGAGCACATTGCCGCCACCGATGGCATAACCCTGCACCCGTGCGATCACGGGCTTCGGGACTTCGCGCATCACGGCGTGGAGCTGCTCGACCGGCATGCCGATCGTTCCGCGCCCATCGTATTGGCCGTCGTGAGCCGATTGGTCGCCGCCGGTGCAAAACGCGCGGTCACCCGCCCCGCCGAGCACGATCACACCAATCGACTTGTCCCAACCTGCGTCGGAGAACGCATCGATCAATTCCTCCGTAGTCTGTCCGCGAAACGCGTTCATGACCTTGGGGCGATCGATGGTAATGCGCGCCACGCCTTCGTTCTTCTCCAGCAAAATATCTTCGTATGCCATGTTCTGCTCCCGTTAGCCGTGCATGGTAAGACCGCCGCAGACGCTGATCGTCTGTCCGGTGATGTAGGCCGCGTCGTGGCTCGCGAGGAACGCGACGATGCCGGGGTAGTCGTTCGGCTGCCCGAGCCGGCGCATCGGGATCGCACGCGTCAAACCGTCGATGAGCTTTGCTCCGGCGTCGCCCTCGTCTGCGAACGACCTCAGAAGCGGCATATCCGTAGGCCTCGGGCACACCGCGTTCAGCTGGATATTGTTGCGCGCGAGCTCTCTCGCCAGCGTCTTCGTGAAGGCAAGGACGCCACCCTTGCACGCCGAGTACACCGACTCCCCGGACGAACCGACACGGCCCGCATCGGACGCAATGCTCACGACGCGGCCACGCTTCCGCTCTACCATGCCCGGCAGCACGGCGTAATGCAAATTGATCGGACCGTAAAGATTGATGTCGATCAGCTTCTCCCACAAGTCCGGCGTGGATTTGAGAAACGGCATCGCCTTGTCCCATCCCGCGTTGTTGACGAGCACTTCGACATTGCCCGGCCTGCTTCTCGAACGCCTTGACAGCTGTCTGCACCGCATCGAGGTCGCTGATGTCCACTGCATGCGCGTACGCTTTTTCGCCCGCACCCGCAATTGTATTCGCAGCCACTTCCGCGGCTGCCGCATTCAAGTCGAAGATGCCGACCATGCAGCCTTCGTCGGCGAGACGCTCGGCGATCGCCTTGCCGATACCGCTGCCGCTGCCCGTAACGATTGCGGCTTTTCCCTTGAGTCCCTTCATGTGAACCTCCTTGGAATTGCCGGGCCATTCCGCACGCGAACGGTGCGTTGCATGATCGGCCGGGAGAGTGACATGGATTCTAACAAATGTTAGAAAATAGACCAGCAAAACGCATTAAGGGCGGCCCTCGCCCCCTGCGCGATCGTTCTGCACACACCAACAATGGAGCTCATCCAATGCGTGCTGTATTGTGCAAGAGTTACGGAATGCCGAGCGACCTCGTGCTGGAGGACGTTCCTTCGCCAGAGCCAGGACAAGGCGAAGTGCTCGTGACGGTGAAAGCCGCAGGCGTCAACTTTCCCGACGTGCTGATGATCCAGAACAAGTACCAGCACCGGCCGCCGCTCCCGTTCTCCCCCGGTTACGAGATTGCGGGGATCATTAAGGCGCTAGGCCCCGGCGTGAGCGGACTGCAGGTGGGCGACGCAGGCGTCGCGATGCTGCGCTACGGCGCATTCGCCGAGGAGGCGGTCGTACTCTCCGAGCGCTTCTGGCGGATACCATCCGATGTCGACTTCGTCGCCGCAGGAGCCTTCCCCCTCGCCTATGGCACGAGCTATCACGCGTTGAAGGACCGCGGGCGATTGCAACCCGGAGAAACGCTGATGGTGCTCGGTGCCGCCGGCGGCGTAGGCCTCGCTGCGGTGCAACTCGGCAAGCTGATGGGTGCCGCAGTGATTGCCTGTGCGTCGTCCGACGAGAAGCTTGCCCTGTGCAAGCAGCACGGTGCGGACATGCTGATCAACTATCGAACGCAGAACCTTCGGGAAACGGTCAAGGCGCTTACGCAGGAGCGCGGCGTAGACGTCGTGCTCGACCCGGTCGGCGGCGAATACGCCGAACCCGCGGTGCGCTCCATCGCGTGGTTCGGCCGCTATCTCGTGGTCGGCTTCACGAGCGGCGAAATTCCACGCATGCCGATGAACCTGCCCCTCCTCAAAGGGTGCGCCCTCGTCGGCGTCGCATGGGACACTTACTCGCGCCGCAATCCGGAAGGCGGCCGGCAGAACATTTCAGAAATGATCGCCTGGATCAGAAACGGAAAGCTGAAGCCCATCGTCACGGCGCAGTATCCGCTTGCGGAAACCGCTCGCGCACTCGAAGACGTGATGCAGCGCAGGGTACAGGGTAAAGTTGTGATCGTGCCTTGAGCAGCTCCCGATGATCAGCGCGGTGCGCGTGTGCCTCGACCGCACGGCTTCACTCACCGGGTATGCACCACACCCTGCGCGCGTGATCCGTGGTCGCAACGTCGAAGTGTATGCCGTTCGGATCGCGGTACTTGCGTTCCGATTGCGGGCCGGCTCCGATGCCGCGTATCTGGCCATGGTACACGCCCCCGCTCTCCTCGACGCGCGTGGCACCATCTTGCATCTCATCCACGAGGAAGCCGATGTGATGAAGGCCTTTGCGCCCTTCCGCATTCGGGTTCTGTGAGTGAATGATCGCGAGGCTTACGATGCCGTCCGAGAGCATGATCGCCACGTCTGACTGCCTGACGCGCTTCATCTCGAAAGCCTTTTCGTAGAACGACGCGGTCTTCTCCATGTCGTCGACGGTAATTGCGATGTGACGCAGCTTGGCCATGAGGACTCCTTCAACAGTGAGATATTCAAGTCGCGACGATTTGTCGCGTCCGATGCTCTGAACCGGCGTGCGCCGGATCGCCTGCGCCGCGCGCCGCCGCTTCGAGCTGGGCCGCGCTTTCGCAATATTCGAGCTGCCGCTAAAGGGCGATCTATCGAAGATGCCGGCGACCAGCCACGTCGGGTATTAGTCTTCGCTCTCGAAGATAGGTACGATTGCCGAGCATCGCCGCGCGGCGCTCATCGACCGTGATCGTCCGACGCTTCAGTAGCTGAAGACCTCAGAGTGTGGAGCGCCCGTGATTGCTGCTCTCGACGGCGATACGATTTTTACCGCCAATCAGCACTTCGCGCGGCAGTGCATCACTCGCACATTTGAACGGTTTTCCGTGCCTCTGCGCCGCCTGCGCTAAGCGGCCTGTGCGCCAGTCTTCTCTTACCTCGACCGGAATGTAATCCAGCATGGGCGCGTCATCGCCAGATCTGTTGCTCAGTTTGATTCGATTCACGATCCGGTTGAGGATATTCATATATAGACGAGTTCGCGTAATCAGTCAGCAAAATGCGGATTCCCAAAACAAGAGTATCGGATTTCGCTCAGCGTTGCTATATGCCACTTTTAAGCTTAATCTCAGCCAAAGCGTGCGACCCATCGCTTGTACGTTCAGTTACTCCCAGCTCCACTCGAAGTTTGAGCGGACCTTTTCTTTTGCCATCCGCATCCGGTTGTGCTTCGGCGCTCGATATTGCATCCTGCGGATGGCTCATGCCAGCTCGCGACGAACGAACTCGACGATTTTCCCGAGCGCCGAGCTGGATTCGGGCGCATTTGGATCGGTCGTGTGAAGGCTCCGCTCATGCCTTCTGACGGATGCAACCCCCACGCTGCCACCTGCCTTCCGGTGGCTCAGTCCGCGCGTGCGCCCGACTCCCGAATCACGCGCTGCCATCGCTGCATCTCAGCACGCGTGTAGCGGCCGAGCTCATCGGGCGTGCTCGTCAAGGCTTCGGCGCCCTGTGCAGCGAGGCGGTCGCGCACGTCCGGGGCATTGACGATCCGAACGATTGCTTCGTTCAGGCGCGACACCAGCGCGGCAGGCGTGCCGGCGACGACGAACGTGGCAAACCACGCGTTGGCTTCGTAACCGGCCACGCCAGATTCGCTAACCGTCGGCAGCTCCGGTGCGGCAGCCGAACGGCGAGCACCCGTCACGGCGAGCGCACGCAATCTGCCGCTCTTCACCTGGGGCAGGATGGATACCATCGTGGCAAACATCATGTTCGTCTCTCCCGCGAGCACACTGGTAATTGCCGGTCCGGCGCCTTTGTACGGCACGTGCAGAAGCTTGACGCCGGTCATGTATCCGAAAAGAACACCTGCGAGATGCGTCGATGCGCCGCTGCCGGTCGAGGCGAACGTAAGCTCTTTTGTTTTTGCCAGCGTCACAAGCGCAGGCACCGAATCGGCGGCGACCGACGGGTGCACGACAAGGATGTTCGGGATCGTCGCGATCAACGTAACCGGCGCGAAATCCTTCACCGCGTCGTACGTGAGCTTTGGATACAGGCTCGGGTTGGTGACGTGCGACGTAAACGCCATCAGGAGCGTATGAGCATCCGGCGGGCTTTTCGCCACGATTTCACTCGCCACGATACCGCCGCCGCCCGGTCGGTTGTCGATGATCACCTGCTGGCCCCACTGCTCGCTCAGCTTCTGACCTATCGCACGCGCGAGACTGTCCGCACCACCGCCGACGGATCCGCCGACCACGTACCTTATAGGTCTGTTTGGATAACCTTCGCCCCGCGGGGATTGCGCGGCGTCAGCGGGTACATTGCCGATAGTCACGACCGCCGCGGCTGCGAGCGCGATAGGCACGACCCTCAAGTCCCCTCCCAATGCCTTCGACAACCTGATCGCGTCCTGCAATTCATGCTTCCAGACCTCACTGCCTTCGACTGGCACGAGACGCTGACATTTATGATTGTCCTTTTGTATTCTGCCCGGCGTTACTTTACTCCGGCGCGTTGAGTCCGCTACCGCCGATCCGCCGCGTCACCGATCTGGAATTTCCGAAGCCCGGTATGTAAACCGAGTGTGTGCCCGGTCCGCCGGCGACGATGATACCTATGCGACCGGCATCGGTGGCAATCGGCAGCAGCGTGTCGCGCGAAATGTCGCCGAGCTCGGCACGCCGGGTTCGACGCGTGCGCTCGTAATCCGTGTCTGTCATGCGCGAAGCAGCCATTCTGGATTGCTGCCACAGCCGCCTCTTCACTTCGCCCTTGGATAGCCCCGCTTGCGCAAGAATTGCGGCGTGCTCCGGCGACAGCACGATCCACGGCTCGCCGCCGATCCAGTAGTCGTTGCTCGGCGCATAGGCCATGGTGTCTGCGATCGCACGTACGAGCTCGTCGGCGTTCTTCGTGTGCGAGTTCATGTTCAGTGTGCCTGCGAATCCGACCACGGTGGCAGTGCTCGCCCCGCGCTCGAAGCCGCGCTCCACGTGCACCGGCTCCCACGGGCTCGCCCCTTCGTTTTCGGCGCAGCACATCGAAAACTTGCCGGGCTGACCGTGGGTCGCACGGTCCATCTCGCCAGGATATGCGCCGCCAATGTTTTGCAGAACCAGCCTCAGCGCGCGCCCCAACGTGGCGTTTGCCGAAGCGCCCTGCCCCAGGCAGTTCGGTCCGCTGTTCACACCGAGCTGCTCGGCGACCGGACCGTTGAGAACCAGCCAGACTGCGGCCGGATTGGTCGTCGCCTGTATTCCCTGCAGATTGAATTCAGGCGCCGTCACCGCTTCCACTGCAGCGATCAGGACGTCGAGCGTGGCCGGAGCGCAGCCGGCAAGAACTGCGTTGATCGCGATACGTTCGACCGTGGCGGCGCCGAACGCGGGCGCCACGGTCCCCACGAGATCGTATCTCGAGCGTTGAGTGTGCTCGAGCATGCGCGCCACGCGCGCGCTCGTCGGCGGGATGACGGGCAAGCCGTCGCTCAAGCGCCGCTCGATGAAGAAATGGTGCAGCGCTTCGATGTCATCCGGCGCGATTATCGTTTTCGCGCGGTCCGCGGCGCGTTCTGAAAAGCTCGTGTTGTGCAACGGAGCAGCTTCAGGCTGTATCGACACGAGCTTCGCGACCTGCGCCGCGACGTCTTCGGCCAGCCGCGGCAGCTCGCCACGCGCGCGCAGGCCGAACGGATGCGGCACGATTGCAATCGGCAGGCTCGAGCAGCCGAGCGCGGAAGCCTGCGCTCGTCCCAGCGCTTCGAATGCCGTGGAGCAGACCGTCACGGCGGTCCGGCCGCGCTTAACCGCCTCTACGCTGTCGTGGATACTCCACGACGCGCAGGCGCCTCAATCGCCCGAGCCGGTGATGATCAGATCGCATTCATGGGCGAGCTCGTCGATGACTTCTTTCGGCGCCGGGATCGACTGGACGCGCTTGCCGCGCTTGAGCACAGCCCGCACGCCGTAGTTCCGAAGGAGCACGTCTGCAAGATCGTCGACGAGGTGGTTGAAATTCGGCTTCGTGTTGTCGATGAAGCCCACGACCTTGCCCGTAAGACTTTCCAGAATGTTAAGCGACGCCTCACGTGCGCCCGCGCGAGGCGCCTTCGGATCGAATATTTCAATGGTGGATTGCATGCTGCTTTCCTTTCGCGTTCCAGCCGGGGTCACGCCCGTGTCACTGAAGGGCGTCCGGTTTGATGCCGATCTCGGCAAAAACCTTCGACCACTTCGACATTTCCGACTTGACGTAAGCCGTGAATTGCTCCGGCCCGTAGTCCACCACCTCGAAGCCGAGCGCGCCCAGCTGGCTCTTTAGCTCAGGCAACGCCGTGATGCGCGCGACTTCCTGATGGAGTCTGGCTACTATGGGCTTCGGCGTCCGCCCCGTCACCAGTAGACCGAAAAAGTTCAGGACTTCGTAGCCCGGCAGCACTTCTCCGATAGCGGGAACGTTCTCCATCGTGCTGACGCGCTTCCCCGACGTGACACCCAGCGCACGGATACGCCCGGCTTTCACATGAGGCGCCGCGGGAAGCGATGACGTGAACAGAAGCTGTACTTCGCCCGAGACGACGGCCGTCGTCGCCTGGCCGGCGCCCTTGTATGGCACATGGGCCATGTCCAGCCCCGTCATGCGGCGGAAGAGCTGAGCCGAAAGCCAGCCGCCGCTGCCCGCACCGGATGACGCGTAATTGAGCTGGCCGGGTTTGGCTTTGAGCAATGCGACCAGTTCCTGCAGCGATTGTGCAGGCACCGACGGATGCACGACCAGCACCAGCGGCGCTACGGCAAAGAGAGACACGCGTTCGAAGTCTTTCAGCGTATCGTATGGCAGCTTCGTATAGAGAAAAGGATTGAGCGCGTAGCCGTTCGCAACGATGAGCAACGTGTAACCATCAGGCGCGGCACGGGCCGCGAGCTCGGAACCGACGATGCCGCCCGCGCCGGGGCGCACGTCCACCACAACCTGCTGGCCCCAATTCAACGTCATGCGCACGGCCAGAAGCCGCGCGAGCACATCGTTTGCCCCGCCAGCAGAGGTGGGGGCGATGAAGCGCATGGGACGCGTCGGATAGCTCACCGTGTTCTGATGGGCTGCGTCTGCGGAATATGCAGAGTTGACCCAGCCCAGCACAGCGAAGCCGAGCAGCAATAAAAGCCGCGTCAAACTGCTGACGCGCGCCGGATTGAGCCGCGCCTTCGTGTTGGCAACCATCATCTCCTCCTCAATCGTCGGTTTTTATTTTCAGCGTACGCTCTCGAGCGCAAGCCCTGCCTGCTTGATCACCCGTCCCCAACGCGCGATGTCGGCCTCGATCGTTTTTCCAAGTACCTCGGGCGTGCTCCCCACAATGCTCGCACCGTCCGCCGATAACCGATCCTGCACCTTCGGCTGTTGCAGCACTTTCACGAACTCCATGTGAAGGCGCGTGACGATCTGCGGCGGCGTGCGCGCCGGCACGAGCACCGCGTACCATGCGCCGGCCTCGTATCCTGCAAGGCCCGACTCCGCGACGGTCGGCAGATTCGGCAGTACGGCACTTCTCGCTGCGCTGGTGACGGCAAGCGCGCGCAGCCGGTTCGAGCGCACATGCGGGAGCGCGGACAACACATTGTTGAACGCGAGCTGGATATGTCCAGCAATGAGATCCGTCATGGCGGGCCCGGCGCCCTTGTATGGAATGTGCACGATGTTGACGCGCGCCATCAGATTGAACATCTCGCCGGCGAGATGTGTCGTGATGCCGGTGCCGGCAGAGCCAAAATTGAGCTGACCCGGACGCGCACGCGCGAGTGCGATCAGCTCTTTTACCGAGCGCGCCGGTAGCGAGGGGTGAACGAGCAGCACGAACGGGGCTGAAGCGAGCAGCGACACCGGCGCGAAATCCTTTACTGCATCGTAGGGCAGCTTCTTGTACAGATTCGGATTGATCGCGAGCGTACTGTTGTTGCCCATGAATATCGTGTAGCCGTCGGGCGGCGCTTTGGCTGCGAGCTCGGTCCCGATGATGGTGCTCGCGCCAGGGCGGTTGTCGACGATGACCGGCTGGCCCAGCGGTTCCGCCACATACTGGGCCAGCTCGCGCGCGAGCAGGTCGTTGCCGCCGCCCGGCGGGAAAGGCACGATGAACCGGATCGGCTTGGAAGGATAGCTCTGGCCGTGAGCAAACGGCGGCGCACATGTGAAGGCGAGCAGCGCGATTGCCGCGCCCAGTATGGTTGTGGTGTACGTCGGGAGCGAGTCTGAATTGACGCTGGATTCAGGCCTAACGCGGGAATGTCGTACGGTGCTGATCGTGAAGGTCATGCCGAGAACAAGTCCATGAATGTGTGAAATGGAAGGCGCTGCAGACGCGTGAGACTGCTGCACGCATCGAACACCGCCTTGTGCTGCCTGCGGGGCAGAATTGCTTCGACGCTGCGCCGAAATTTCTGCTCGACGAGTGGAAGCGCCTCCGGCCTGCGGCGCGGGTGTCCAATCGGGTACCTGATCAGCACCTCCGGCGTTCGGGTGCCGTCCCGGAATTCGATCTGCATCGCGTTGGTGTTGCTGCGCTTGCGCGCATCGTAGAAATCCTTCGTGAACTGCTTGTCCTCAGTCACGACCATCTTGTCGCGCAGCACATCGATGCGCTGATCGGCGGCGACATGATCCTCGTAATCTTCACTGCTCAGCTCGCCCTGCAGGAGAACGATAGCGGCGACGTACTGCACGCAGTGATCGCGGCTGGCTGCGTTCTGCAACGGACCCGTCTTGTAGGTGCTTTGCAGCGTCTTCGCATGCGTACGCATGTGGACCCGCTTGATGTCATCGACGCGGTCCTTCACAAGCGGATGGAGCCTGAGCGCGCATTCGCTCGCCGTTTGCGTGTGGAACTGCGCAGGGAACGGGACTTTGAAGAGCACGTTTTCGACAATGTGCGAGTCGAGTGCGCGGCCGAGCACGATCGGATTGCCATGAAGCACTGCATCGCTCACACCCCATTTCGGCGTCGTGAGCGCGGCGGGATAGCCAGGCTCGCCTCGTAGTGCGAAAAGCGCGTGGATGACACCGCGGCTTGCCGCATCGCCGGCAGCCCACGCCTTACGCGGCCCGGCATTGTGTCCAATCCGGTAAAGACGAGGGCTCGCGCCGTCCAGCCACGCGTTCGATACGGCATTGACGACCTGGTCATGCGAGCCGCCGAGCATCTGCGTTGCGATAGCAGCGCTCGCAACCGCCACGACACCAATACCGTCGAGTCCCAGGTCGATGAAATTGTTCTTGATGAGCAGAACACCGTGGATCTCGTAGGCCTTGATGAGCGCCGTCAGCACATCGCGCACGCTCATCCCGGTCTCTCCGTTCGAGCGAGCGCGGCTGACGTAATCCGCCACCGCGAGCACGGCGCCCAGCGTGTCCGACGGATGTCCGCCATCGGTACCGAACCAGGTATCGCTGTACTCCAACCAACGAATAGCGGTGCTGATGTCGAACGCCGCCTTCACCGGCTCGAGACAGTAAGCGGTGCCTGGCACGCGTGCGCCGTTCGCGAGCGTTGCGCCGGGTACTGTAGGTCCCAGCAAGCGGGCACAGTCGGGGTGCGCTTGCGCCGAGAGACCACAGGCGAGCGAGTCGAGCAGGCAATAGCGGGCCATCTCGTACGCCGCTTTGCGGGTAATCCTCTTCTTCGTCGCGTACCGCGCGATATCGCTCAGCACTTTGTCAGTGCGTCTATTCCGGGAAACAGGCATGTCGAGGGTGTTCGTACCTTTAATGAACGATCGAGTCCATGAATCAGTCGGGGCGAATGCCTGCGTCCTTCACGACGCGCGCCCATCTCGCCATCTCATCTCGAATATAGGCGCTGAACTCCTCCGGCGTGTTCGCAACCGGCTCGATTCCATCATTGGCGAGCCGGCTCTGCACTTCAGGTGTCGCGATCGCATCAGCGATCTCCCGCTGCACGCGCAACACGATGGACTTCGGCGTCCCCGCGGGCGCAAGAATGCCCCACCAGCCCCTTACGGAAAAACCCGGCACACCCGACTCGGCGACCGTCGGCACATCCGGCGCAACGCGCGAGCGCTGCGGGCCGGTCACGGCGAGCGCCTTGAGCTTGCCGGATTTGGCGAGCGGCATCAGGATGAGAACTCCGCTGGCGAGCATCTGCACCTCGCCGCTGACGACCGCGTTCAGCACAGGCCCGCCGCCGGCGTATGGCACGTGCACGAGACGAATCTTCGCCATACTGTTCAAGAGCTCCATTGCGAGGTGGCTCGGCGTACCTACACCTGCCGAGGCGTAATTGACGCGGCCTGGATTCGCTCTGGCGTGTGCAATCAGCTCGCGCATCGAATTGACTGGCAGCGATGGATGGGAAGCTACGAGCAACGGCGCAGCACCGATTTGCGTGACAGGCGCGAAGTCCTTGTCCGTTTGGTACGGCAGCTTGCTGTAGAGACTCGGATTGATCGCATGGTTGCCCGCGACCATGATCAGCGTGTAACCGTCTGATGGCGCTTTTGCGACGATGGCGCTCGCGACGATTCCGGCGGCGCCCGCACGCGCGTCGACTACCACCTGCTGTCGCCACAGATCGCTCAGCTTCTGCGCGACCATGCGTCCGAGGAGGTCTGCGGTGCTGCCCGGCGCCGATGGTGTTACAAGCCGCACCGGTCTGGTCGGATACGCCTCCGGTTGTGCTCGATGTATCGGCGATTGTGACCACGCGACTGTCGAAAAGAGCGTCAACAGGAGGGCGCCCGCGGACGCCTTCACAGCGTTCCCTTGATACCCGCAGCCTGTATCACGCGCTCGTATTTCAGCGACTCGCGCTTCAGGAACTCCGCGAACTGGTTGGCACTGCTCGCCTCGACGACCATTCCGGTCGCCGAGAGACCTTTACGCGTTTCGGGAAGCATGAGTATGTTTCTGACTTCGGCGTTGACCGTATTGATCGTTTCGCGCGGCGTGGCACCGGGCAGGAGCATCCCGTACCAGTTCGTCATATCGAAACCTTTGAGGCCTGCTTCGGCGATGGCAGGAATGTCGGGGGCGGTGTCGCTACGCCGAGGTGACGTGACGCCGAGCGCGCGCAGCTTCTTCGCTGCGATCAGAGGAATGCTTTGTGTGACGTTCATGAAGTACACCGCAATCTGCCCGCTCATGAGATCCGCGACCGCCGCAGCCGGCCCTTTGTAAGGCACATGAGTCATTTTTGTACCGGCCATGGCGTTGAAGAGCTCGGCGGACAAATGTGGAAGCGCGCCGCTGCCGGGAGAACCGAAGTTGAGCTCGCCCGGACGTGCGCGGGCAAGCGCAATCAGCTCTTTGACCGAGCGTACCGGCAGGGACGGATAGATGACCAACACCAGCGGCCCCGATGCGAGCAGCGAGACCGGCGCAAGATCGCGCGCCTGGTCATACGGCAGATTTTTGTACAGGCTCGGGTTGGCCGCGTAACCCGCCGGCACGATGAGCAGCGTCAGCCCGTCGGGAAGGGCTTTGGCGACAAACGCAGTGCCGATCGTACCGTTCGCGCCGACGCGATTCTCCACGATGGCGGGCTGTGCGAAGCGTTCGGTATAACGCTGCGCGATGACGCGGCCCAGCACGTCCGTGCCGCCTCCCGGGGGATACGGCGATACGATGCGAAGCTGCCCGTTCGGAAAAGTCTGTGCGGCCGCCGTCGGCGCCAGCACCGCTGACATCACCGAAAAGGCCAGCACAAAGATTTTGTGCATCATCTCCGACGCCCTGCCATAAGCTTCCACTGCTTCGGGAGCTCCACGCGCCGGCTCGTAGGCGGCCCCTGGATATGATTGCTCATGTAGCCGCGCGACTGATTGCGGCCCGGATCGCCCGCCACGAGAATGTCGATCATGCTCGGATCGATGATCATCGGAACGGCACGATCGGGATCGTCCGATGCGGCGTACTGCTGCGGCAGTATGCCTTCGCTCACCAACCGCTTCAGATCGAACGTCGGAGTGCTCGTCATTTTCGCGTAATGCGTCGCGCGTTCTGCCGTTACGTGCATGTGCGCGTGCAAATAGCGCCGCACGTCGTCCTTGCTCCAGTCCCGGGCGATGACTTGCGCAATGCTGGGGCCTGCGACGATCAATGCGTGCCACACGCCGCGTTTGAAGCCGGTATGGCACCAGTAGCGGAACGCCTGCCCCATCACGTCAGCCCACTGCGCCACATGGTCTTCAGCCCGATCGCCGGCACTGTAGGTCGGGGGTGATATCGTCACGACGCTCATCACCGTCACGACATTCTCGTCGGCCTGAAATCCGCGGTCCTGCGCGTAGGTGGGCCAGCCGATCTCGTGCGTGTAGCTCTCATTTTCGGCAAGCGCGACATTGAAGCTCATGGCGATGCTGCCCTTGTCACCGGCGCCCGGCGGGATGCGGTAGCCGCATACGTTGCGCAGGTACAGCCGCACGAAACGCCCGATGCTGCTGTTCGCCTGACGCCCCACGCGCATGACGCTTTGGCCGCAGTTCATTGCCAGCTCTGCCGCGATAGGGCCGCTCACGATGACGAGCGGCTCCCAACCCGGCGTCGATCCGGCATCTTCGATGCGAAACCGCGGGTCGCACATCGCCTCGACGGCTGCAACGAGCAGGGGCATGTATTCCGGCCGGCACCCCGCCATCACGCCGTTTACGGCGATGCTCGTGATGGACGCCTCGCGGCCCTCCGGCGGCAGGGCGCGGAGCACTTCGTCGGGGTCGCGATCGGTGAATTCGAGGAAAGCCTGCACGCGCTCGCGCGTCGGAGGCACGATCGGCAGGCCGTCGCTCCAGAGCTTCTGGTGAAAATGCTCCTGGATCTCGTCGAACGTGCCGGTAAACACGATCTCACCCGGCGCAGGATCCGATTCGGATGCTTCTTCTGCGCGCGGGTCTGCAGTGAGCGCGCGCAGGACCTGGGGCGCGAGCTCTTCCTGCACCTTCTTACGCAGCACGTCCTCGCTGTCGACCATCGGTGCGCCGGGATAGACACCCACTTGCAGCGGAATACCGAGTCCCTTCTTCACTACCCCGGCCTGCTGCACAAAGCCACTGGAAATAATCGAAGCTGTCGGGATGCCCTGCTTTTCGATCAACGCTGCGGCCCGCAACACGGCGGGCGTGCAGCTCCCTCAGGCGCCTATGCCGACGATCGCAGCATCCGCCTTGTGTGCTTTGAGGTGCTGCGGCAGCCGCGTGGCGATGTTGTCCTCTTCACGGGCGCCATAGAAATTGCCGAAATGCGTGTAGTCCACGAACTTCACCCGTGGATAGCGGGCTCTGATGTATTCACGAACGAGCGGGTAGATCGTCTCGCCGCGAAAAATGACGTCCCAGAGCTCGCAAATAGTTTTTTCATTCAGATCCCGGGCTCGCGGCGCAAGGGGATTCCCTGCGGCTGCACAGCGGCTCCTCGGCCACAGAACGGATTCACGTGGATAGTCGGACATCGGCATGGTTCGGATCTTTCGTATGTAGCGTAGAAGGAGGCGAAGGGAGGTTGTGCCTTATTCAAGAGCGATCTTGTTATCTACGTCTATCCTCCAAAATGGTGATTCGACTGCACTTTGCTCTCGCCGGCTTGCGCCCGGCGATCGCGAGACCACAGCCGCGCTGGTCTCAATCCGGCCTTACGTTGGCGGACTTCACCAGTCTCGCCGAGCTTGCGAGCTCGCTCTTGATGTACTCAGAAAACTCCTCGGGCGTACTGCCGACGACGTCGCCGCCCTCACCGGTCAATTTTTCTTTCATGTCCGGTAGCCGCGCGATTTTTACGAGCTCGGTGTTCAACCGGCCGATGATGTCCTTGGGCGTCCCCGCGGGGGCAAGCACGCCGTACCAGGTCACGTACTCGTACCCCCGCAGCCCGGCTTCCGCAACCGTCTGCAGCTCGGGCGCAGCGCTGACCCGTTTTGCGCTCGTGATACCGAGCGCTCGCAAGCGGCCTGCGTGCACGTGCGGCATAAGTGCAACCATATTCCCAAAGCTCAGGGTCACCTCACCGCTTAATAAGGCGGTGGTGGCCGGGCCCGTTCCTCGGTAAGGGACGTGAACCATCTTCGCGCCAGCGAGTGCGGCGAACTGCTCACCCGACAGATGTCCGGAGCCGCCGTTACCTGATGACGAGAAGGTCAGCTCACCAGGACGCGCGCGCGCCAGCGCGATCAACTCCTTGACCGACTTCACGGGTAGTGACGGGTGTACCGCAAGCAGCGCTGGCACGATCGAGACAAGAGAGATCGGCGCAAGATCGCGCAGCGTGTCGTAGGGGAGCTTCGCGTACAAAGCAGGATTGACGGTGAGTGGGCCCTTGGATCCGAGCAGAATGGTGTAGCCGTCGGGCTGCGATTTCGCAGTGATCTCGGTGCCAACGATGCCTCCGCCGCCGGGCCGGTTCTCGACGAACACCTGTCGGCCGAGGTTTTCCGAAAGTTTCTGTGCAAGCGTGCGGGCCATCGTGTCCGTGCCGCCGCCGGGCGCATACGGCGAAATGAATCGCACCGGCTTGGTGGGATAGGACTGTGCCATGCACGCGCTCGTGCATACGAGCGCGATAACCGCGCCAGCGATCACGCTTTTCATTTTGTTGTTGTTCTGGCTCACGGTCTCACTCCTCGGTGGGCGGCAGGTTTCATCCGGCCTAACGACAGGCAGCGCGTACGTCGGAAATAAACAACCATGTCCATGAACTCCGGCACCGGCCTCCGCTTCCACGCGTTTGATGGGCCATCAATCGACATGCGCGCCCGATTCCTTGACGACCTTCGCCCACTTGGCCACTTCGCTCTTGATATAGGCAGCAAACTCTTCCGGGCTTGTCGGCGCCGGATCGGCCCCCTGGCTCGACATCCGCTGCTTGAGATCGGGATGGTTGAGCGTCGCGGCGATTTCGGCGTTCAGTTTGCGAACGATGGGCACCGGCGTACCCGCGGGTGCAAGCACGCCGTACCAGGTCGCCGCTTCGTACCCGGGGAAGGCAGCCTCTGCAATCGTCGGCAGCTCGGGCACGACCGGGGAGCGCTTCGAACTCGAAACCGCAAGCGCTTTCAGCCGCCCGGATCGTACGTGCGTGAGCGTGCCGATCATGCCGCCAAACATGAGCTTCGCCTGGCCGCTCAGGAGGTCGATCATGGCGGGGCCGGTGCCCTTATAAGGCACGTGCACGAGCTCGATATGCGCCATGCTTCTTAGGAGCTCCATCGCAAGGTGACTTCCACCGCCGTTGCCGGACGACGCATAAACGAGTTGGCCCGGCCGGCTTCTGGCAAGCTCGACGAGCTCCTTCACAGAACCTGCTGCAATGGAGGGATGCAGCACCAGAATGTTGGGTGCAGATGCAACACGCACGATCGGCGCGAAATCCTTGATGGGATCGTAAGGCAGTTTCTTATGGAGGCTCGACATGACGGCGTGCGTGGAGGCAACGAGAATGATCGTGTATCCGTCAGGCGCCGACTTCGCTGCGAGATCGGACCCGAGTATGGTGCCGCCACCTCCACGGTTGTCGATCACGATCGAATAGCCGAGCGTTTCCGAAAGCTTCTGAGCGATGCCGCGTGCGAGCGTGTCGGCGCCGCCGCCGGGCGCGTATGGCACGATCAGGCGGATCGGGTGGGTTGGAAACGCAGCCGGTGATGCGGCAATCGCGTCAGCCGCGAAGGCCATGGGACAAAGCAAACCCACACCAATCAGCAGTGTTCGATAGTTTTTTGTCTGTTTTGTCACTACGCCTCCTCGCAACGCCAGCGTGTCAGCCGCTGGATGTCTTGCCCAACAGCTGTACGAGCTTGCGCACGCCGGCGACATCGATCTGCTCGAGACGGGTTACGGTCTCATAGCACTGCTTGATCTCGGCATCACCGACGCGGCCCGACATGCAGTCACGCATTTTCTTCAGGTGTTCTGCGGGTTCGATGGCAACACCCCAGAATCCTTTGGGCTTCGAGCACACAGTGCGATGTCGCGTCCCGTCCTGCATCTCGACCTCGAGCTCGATTCGCATCTGCGTGAACTCGAGTGGAATCTCGGACGTTTGCGCAATCTCGAACTTGGGCAGCAGTGCCACCAGATCGGCGGCAAAACGCCGCTCGTCGGAGAAACTGTCTTTACCGACTTCGCCATCGAGCAGCGCAGCAGCAACGCAGTATTGGAAACTGAACTTGCCTTCGAGGCCCGTCGCAGGCTGCGGGCGATCGACGTCCGGCATGAGCGGCGTGATCATGCGAATGCGCGCGATGCGTGACGGGTCCTTGATCTTCTCGTGCAGCTCGAGCGCCCCGGTAATCGCGAACTGCGTCGGATACTTGGACGGGAAAAACTTGTACGCCATGCCGGGATCGACGACGCGGAAGGGCTTGCCAAAATCGAGCAGCCGCGCCCGATCCAGACTGTCTCCGCCGAGGAACGCGGCCGCATAGCCCTGACCGTGCTCCATGATGCGCGCGTTGCCGCTGAAACCCCGTTCGGCCAGCAGCGCGGCTTCGAGTCCGCCCGACGCGGCGTATCCCGCATGCGCACATTTCGTCATGGTGCCGCCGTTGCCGAGCAGCGAGCCTGCGCGCGAAGCGGCGATGCCGAGCGTCGCACGCAACCCTTTCGCATCGAGCCCGAGCAGATGCGCTGCCGCGACGGCTGCGCCCATGCCACCCACCATCCCGACTTGATGAAAGCGCCGGTCGGACCGCGGCGGCAGCTTGCCGGCATACAACAGGCGGTGCTGCATCTCGAAACCCTTGGCGCACGCCGTGACGATGTCCCGGCCGCTGCAATCCCTCACTTCAGCCAGCGCGAAAGCGACAGGCATGACCGGCGAGACCGCGTGCGTCGACGGGCTCGACATCGGCTCGTAATCGAGGACGTGTGCCGATGCAGCGTTGACGAGCGCGGCCGAGGCGGCCGAGCTCTTGAAACCGTAACCCCACACCGTCGAGCGCGGCGCCGACTCGAGCGAGCGCACGTAGTCGGCCAGGATCGCCACCGGCTTCTCAGTCGATCCGTCCACGGCGACAGAGAGACCGTCGCCGATGGCGTCCTTCACCCGCGCGACGGTATCCGGGCCGAGATCCTCATAGCGTAGGGCTGCGATCCGTTCGCACAACGCATCGGTCAGCCCTTCCATGGTGGCGCTCAGGCGGCCGCACGTGCGAGCGTGCGGGTCTTCACCGATTCCGCCATCACGTCGGTCAACCGGCGCACGTCGTTCAGTGTCTCGACCGATTGCAGCAGCTCGTACACACGCCCGATCGCGTTGGGCGTAAGCGCTTTCGCCGAGCAATCCCGGAACTTCGGCTCGAGCCGATCCGGCGGCACCGAATTCGTAGGCCCGCGCAGTGGCTGATCGACACGCACCGAGTGGCGCTTGCCGTCGATGGTCGTCACGATGACCTCGCCCTGGAAGTGCTCGAACATGCCTTGCGGTTGGTGCGCGTGAGCCCTCGTTTCAATCCGCGCGAGGAGCTTGCTGACCTCGGGGTCGCGATACGCATCGCCTTCGAAGTGGTCGAATGTAACGTCGCCGTGCATGAGCGCCCGCGCGACGCAGTATTGCACGCTGAATTTGGCATCGAGCGTGCTCCGCGGGTCCGGGCGATCGGTGTGCGCCAGCGCGCGGTCGTGCGTGATCGATTCGATTCTCGAGACTTTCTCCGGCGTGAGGCCATAGCGCTCGCGCAGCGAAATCATGGCGTCGATCGCGGAATGCGTGCTGCCGCAGCAGGGATACTGCTTGAGCCCGACACCCGGCTTCAGGATATCCAGCGGATCCGCCCAGCCCTCGAGCACCTTGCTCGCATCATAGTTGCCGGCGCCGTTGAACACTTCGAAATAGCCGTGCTTGTGCTCGAACGCTTCGGGGCAGGCGGTGAAACCCTCCTGCGCGAGCAGCGCCGCGTACAGGCCATTGCGCGAGCATTCGCCCGCGTGCAGCGGCTTCGTCATCGTGCCGAAATTAGCCTTCACGCCGGAAGCGAGCGAAACCGCGATGGCGAGTGCAGTTGCAGTGTGCTCCGCATCGAGCCCGAGCAGGCGGGCGCTCGCAGCAGTGGCGCCGAAGATGCCGATCGTCGATGTCGGATGCCAGCCTTTCTCGTAATGGTGGAGATGCACGGCGTGCGCAACGTGCGCCTGCGTTTCGAAACCTGTGACATACGCGAGGATCACGTCGCGGCCGCTGGCGCCGAGCGCTTCCCCCAGTGCAAGCGTTGCAGGCAACACCGCAGCGGACGGATGCCCCGCGAGCGAGTTATTGCAGTCATCGTAATCGAGCGCGTGCGCAGCGATGCCGTTGATGGCGGCGGCGTCGAGCGCGCTTGCGCGGCGATCGCTGCCCCAGATGAGGCTGGTTCCACCGCCCTTGCCGGCCGTAAGCACCTTCTCGACGATGCCCGGACCTTTCTCGTGGGTTCCCGCAAATGCGCACGCGATCGTGTCGACGAACGAAATCTTGGCCCAGCGCACCGCCTCCGCAGGCACATCCTCGTAGCGCATCGCAACGATGCGCGTGGCAAGCTCAGTAGCGAGTGTCATCCGAATCTCCTCCAATAATGATGTGCGACCTACGAAACCTTTGCGGCGCTCGCCCCGGCGATACGTCCGAATACCGCCCCTGCCATCAGGCCCGTCCCCGCGGGGTAGTTGCCATGGAAAATGCCTCCGACCGCTTCGCCGCAGCAGAACAGCCCAGGCAGCGGCTTCCAGTGGTTCGCGATCACCTGCGCATGCTCGTTGATCTTGAGCCCGCCGAACGTAAAGGTGATTCCCCCCGTCACCGGGTAGGCGACGTAAGGTCCCTTGTCCAGCCGCTGCGCCCAGTTCGTCTTGGGCGGCGTGAGGCCCTGAGTATGCATGCCATCGAGTTTCGTCGGGACGAACGTGCCATGGCCGGCAGCTTCGTTGTACTCGCGGATCGTTTTGAGCGCCTGCTCTTTGTTGATTCTGATCTTGTCGAACAGGCTTTGCAGCGTATCGCCGGATACGGGCTGCTCGGTTGCGTAGCGTCCTTCGAGCAGGTGCACGACTTTCGCGTCGAAGATCTGATACGCCTGTCCTTCAGGCTGACCGAGTATGAGCCCGCCGTAGAGCGCATAGGTCATCGGGTGGACGTCGTAGCCTTCGTCGAGGAAGCGCTTGCCTTCGAGGTTCAGCATGACGCCATACACGTACGACAGGCGATTCGTTTTGTCCGTCATGAAGGGATCGGCGTAAGCGGGCGCGTCCTGCGATATCGGCGTGGCGTGACAGCCCCGCCAGTCACCGAACGGCAATGCGCCGAGCTCGAGCGCCATTCGCAGCCCGTCGCCATGGTTGAACGCGCAGCCGCGCACTTTTGCCGCACCCCAGTGGCCGCCGAGATATCTCACGCGCCATTCCGTGTTCGCTTCAAAACCGCCGGAACCGAGGACCACCGCCTTGGCCGTGAGCGCCTTGATCCCGTCCTGCTCGCGCACGATGACGCCGTTCACCTTGCCGCTTTCGGCCTGGGTCAGACGCAGTGCGCACGCGTCGTAACGTACCTCGACGCCCTTTTGCTCGGCCGATGCGAACCACGCCTTCGAGAGTCCCTTGCCCTGCCCCACCGCCCTGATCACGCAGCCTGGCTGCCAGCGCACGCCTTTGCCTCTGCGGACGCCTTCGATCGCCGATTCATCCGCTGCCCATTCGCCCCCGGAGGAGCGGGCAGGTTCCATCGCGATGCCCATCTGCTGCATCCACCGCACCGTCGGGTAGGACTGATTGATGAGAATGTCGGACAGTTGAGGATCCGAGCGTCCGCCTGTCACTTTCATGATGTCCTCTCGAAAAGCTTTCGCGGGATACGGATCGATGCCGTCGCGATACTCGGGATAGTTCTTCTCGACGTCCGGGATCAGAGCGATCGCCTGCTCTTTATCCTCGAAAGTGTAGCGCAGCAGACCGCCGCTGAAATGGGTGTTGCCCCCTCGCCGGTCCTCCGGCGCCTTCTCGAGCACCAGCACGCGGCTCGCGCCACTCACGCGCGCGGACACCGCGGCGGATAGCGCCGCATTTCCTGCCCCCACTACGATGACGTCGTAATCTGCCATAAAAGTCCACTCCGCTCCTTCGCTACGCTCCGGGCGCAACGGCCCGCTTATGCGGCTACCGCCGCTACACAAAAATCTACGCCGCTCCTTCGCTACGCTCCGGGCGCAACGGCGCGCTTACGCGGCTATCGCCGCTACATACCATCAACGGCCCTTGTATTGGGGTTTGCGTTTTTCCTGAAACGCTTTGCGGCCCTCGATGCGATCGTCGGTGTCGCGCAACAGGCCGAACATGTACTTGTCCATTTCGAGCGCGTGCGCAAGCGGCATGTCGAGGCCTTGATTGACCAGGCGCTTGAGTGCCTTCACAGCAAGCGGCGCATTGCCTGCGATGCGCCGGGCGATATCCTTAGCGGTCGGGATCAGGTCCTTCAGCGGCACGACCTTGCTCACGATGCCCAGGCGCAGCGCCTCGTGCGCGTCGACGGTATCGCCGGTGAGCAGCATGAGCATCGCATTGCTCTTGCTGATCGTGCGCGGCAGGCGCTGCACGCCGCCCGAGCCCGGTATGCTGCCGATCTTCGCTTCGGTGAGCCCCAGCTTCGCATTCTCGGATGCGATGCAGATGTCGCACGCGAGCGCGAGCTCCATGCCGCCGCCCACGGCGTAACCGTTGACGGCGCAGATGACCGGCTTGTCGGTCCCGAACTTGTGCAGCATGTTGCCGGGGTTGTTACGCCCGACCAGGAGCTCCGCGTAACTTTCCTTCGGCGGCATCGTTTTCTTCAGATCGGAGCCCGTGCAAAACGCCTTCTCGCCTGCGCCGGTGATGATGAGCACGCGTATCTCGTCATCGTTCTGAACGCGATCCCAGAGCGAGTACAGCGCCTCGCGCATTTCAGGATCGAACGCGTTCATCGCTTCCGGCCGGTTGAGCACGGCAACGGCAACCTGGTTATCTACTGTCATATCGATCGGCATAACGGTCTTCCTGTGGCGGCGGAGCTACTCGAATACGCCAGCCGCACGTAGCTCGTCAAACTGCGGGCGCATCATGCCCAGAACATCGAGGCACACTTCCTCGGTGTGCTCTCCCAGCAGCGGGGCGGGACGGCTCAGGTTCGCCGGCGTGCGTGACAGGCGGATCGGCGGCGCGTTGTAAAGCGTCTCGCCCATTTCCTTGTGCTCGAGCGCGATCCAGTGTTTCCGGTGCGCGAGCTGCGCATCTTCTTCGATCAGATCCTTCGATGTCTGCACCACTCCGGAGGGGACGCCGCGCGCCTGCAGCTTCGTCATGAGCTCGCGCGCGTTCCACCCCGCGGTGCGCGCCCCGATGAGCGCGTCGAGCGCCTGCCTGTGCTGGTGGCGCACGGCATGATCGCGCCAGTCGCGCTCGGAACTGCCGGCGACTGGCCCGAGAATTTCTTCGAGCGCACGCCACTGTTCATCGTTGTAGATCGAGATCGCGATCCAGCGATCGGCTCCGCTGCAGGGATAGGCGCCGCGCGGTGCCGCCCACCAGTGATCGTTACCGCAGCGCTCTGCGACACGTCCGTTCACGGTGTAATCGACGACAGCCGGTCCGAGCAGCGCGATGGTCGGCTCCGTCTGCGCCAGGTCGATAAACTGACCTTCTCCGGTCCTGCGCTTGTGATAGATCGCGGAAAGCAGCGCGAACGCACCGTGGCACGGATTCGGCACGTGATCGGGATAGTTCGTACCGGTGCCCGCCGGCGGCCGGTCCGTCTGGCCGCTCAAGTACTGCAGTCCGGTCAGCGCGGCGATCGTGAGGCCAAAGCCAACGTACTTCGCATCCGGCCCGGACCCGCCTTGCATCGACATCGAGATGTAGATGATGTCACGCTTGAAAGTGATGACGTCTTTGTACCCCAGCCCGAATCTTTCCATGGTGCCAGGCGTGAAGTTGTTTGCGACGATGTCGCTTTTTGCGATCAGCGCGCGAGCAATACCAGGGCCTTCAGGATGCTTCAGGTTGAGCTGGATGCTGCGTTTGCTGGTATTGCGATCGGCAAAGTAACCGCTGCGGTTAATTCCGGCGACGCTGTCCTTGAACGGCGCCGTCGAACGCAGCGAGTCCATACGCGTCGATGACTCGACTTTGATGACTTCGGCGCCAAAGTCAGCGAGCAATTTCGTGGTGTACGACCCGGCGCCTATCCACGTGAAGTCCGCAACACGAATGCCAGCGAGCGGAAGCCTGCTCATCAAACCACCCCCGCCTGCTGCAGCGTTTCCAGTTTCTGTTCGGTCACGCCGAGCGCGCCATACACTTCGCGATTGTGCTGTCCCAATTGCGGCGCAGGACGCGCGACCTTGCCGGGCGTAACCGACATTTGAAACGGTGCGCCGGGCATCACCACCTCGCGCTCGGCCTGGGCGTGCGGCACGCGCGTAAAAAAGCCGCGATACTCGAGCTGCCTGTTCCGCGCGACATCTGCTACGGTGCTGACAGCACAGAGGGGCACGCGCCGCCGCTGCGCTTCGCGATAGAGCTCTTCCTTTGTTTTCCGGCTCGCCACGACTGAAAACATCTCGGCGAACGTGTCTTTGGCGCGCTCGGAATTGAGGAAGGCCATCTCCGACCACTCGGGTCGGTCCAGCGTCTCGTATGAAGGCACCCGCTCGTCCTTCATCCACTGCACGAGATTCCCCCAGAACCGAATGGCCGCCATTCCGCCTGCGAAGATATAGACGGACCCGTCAACGCATTCGAAGATACCGGTGCCCGCCTGCCTTTGCGATCCTGCGAAGCGCGTGCGCACGCGCTTCTCGAGATCGTAGAACTGCGCCGCGTTCTCGAGCGCCATCGTGACGCACTCCTGAATCGAGATGTCGACGTGCTGGCCTTCTCCCTCTGTCTGGGCGCCCAGCACCGCCATCATCGAACCGACCGCAGCGAACATGTTGCCCATGGCATACGCCTGGTTCCCGTACGCCTGCGTGGGCGCGGCGTCGGGATAGCCCATCATGTGCAGAAAGCCGCCCATCGCAAGCAGCGTGAGATCGTCTGCCTCGTAATGGGCATAGGGCCCGGTCTGACCGAAAGGTGTGATGCTCGTCAGGACGATCTCAGGGCGAATCCCAGCGAGCGCCGAGTAGCC
>JAQGNH010000050.1 GCA_028291945.1 Betaproteobacteria bacterium | reverse complement strand
GCAGGAGCTGAAGGTTGTCGTCTTCGCACATCCCAATACGCAGGGCTCGGGCGGCAGACTCGACTGTTATTATTTGACGAATCTCATCGGTAACCCCCTCGATACGACGATCATGGTGGGCAAGCTCTGATGGAGATTCGCGCAAGGCTTTTTTCGTGGAGCGGCCAGATTGCACGGCATCGCGGCCGACGGATATAGTGCGAGACGTTTTTCGTCAAGTTCAGCCGGTCAGCATTCGGATTCAACACCACGCCAGCGAGGAGTCATGCCGTTCTACCGCTTCGAAGACATCGAGAGCAATCACCTGACTATCCGCATCGATTCCATGACGCCGGAGGAAGCGGAGCAGGTGCGGTTAAACGTGAAAGCGAACTAATGACATCACGGAGCGAAGGCGTGAAGGCTAAAGCAGTAAAGGCTGGGGGCAGGAGTCGCGCCGCATCGAGCCGGGTCGCCAAAGGAACTACGCTAACGGGAGGCGTAGGACAGATTGGGCTCGGCATCATGGGCGGTGCTTTCGCGAAACATTTGAGGGGCGCGGGATTCGATGTCGTGGGATACGACGTCGACAAGGGACGCTGTTCGGAGCTTGTCAAGATGGGCGCAACGGTTGAGTCATCCGTTGCGTCAGTCGCGCGCCGTTGCCGTGTAATCATCACTTCGCTGCCTAGCGTCGCCGCAATGGAAGACGCGTTTTTTGCACAGCAAGGACTCGTTCACGGCGCCGGAAAGGGTGCCGTCATCATCGAGACCAGCACACTGCCCCTCGAAGTGAAGCTCGAAGTCAAGGAGCGCTGCGCGGCGACCGGTATTACGGTACTGGACTGCCCCATCAGCGGCACCGGAGCTCAAGCCGCGGCCAAAGACATCTCCGTCTACGCGAGTGGTCCTCAGGACATCGTCACCCAATGTGAGCCGATCTTCGCGGGCTTTGCACGCAGCATGCATTACTGCGGTGAATACGGGAACGGCTCGAAGCTCAAGTTCATCGCCAATCTGCTGGTCACAATTCATAACCTGTCCGCCGCAGAAGCGATCGTGCTCGGACGCCGTTCGGGGCTGGACCTCGACCTACTTTACAAAGTGATCCGCGATGGCGCCGGCACGTCGCGCATGTTCGAAGTCCGCGCGCCGCTGATGATCGCGGGCGATTACAGCCAGGCGACGATGAAAGTCGACGTGTACCAGAAGGATATTGATATTATCGGCGCTTACGCTGCCGGGCTGCATTGCCCGACGCCGCTGTTCGAAGCGAGCAAAGCGTTTTATTCTGCTGCATACGCACAAGGCTACGGCAAGGAGGACACGGCTTCCATCTGTGCCGTGCTCGAGAGCATGGCGGGCATCCCCCGCAAGTCCAACCCTCACTCACCCAGGAAGGTCACCAAGAAATGAACGCAACCCTCTCCCCGCAAGGCCAGGCGACGCAAACCCTCGCCTGGAATATGAAGCTGATTTCCCACAACGAGCTTGCAGGTTTCGGGGGCGTCGGCGAAGGCATCAACATGCAGCTGACCCAGGACGGTCGGCGTATCCTGTGGCTTGCGCACGAATCGGCTCCGAAGAACTTTACCGCGGTCGACGTGACGGACGTGCGCAATCCGAAGGTGGTCGTTCAAACCGAGTTGCCTCATGCGAAGGTGCGGTCGAATTCGCTCGACGTGGTCGGCAACATCATGGCGGTCGCGTACCAGACCAAGGAATGGGGACAGAAGCCCGCAGGATTCGATCTGTTCGACATCAGCAAACCGGAACAGCCCAAGCTGATCTCGCATTTTGATGCGTCCGGCCCGTGCTCGCGCGGCGCGCATTGCGTGTTTTTTGTCGACGGGGAATACGTCCATCTGTCATCGGGCGCGGCGGATTTCGAGCCGCACAATCCGAAGGACGACCAGTTCTATCGCATCATCGACGTGCGCAACGCGTCGAAACCAACCGAGGTCGGTCGCTGGTGGCTGCCGGGCCTGCGCAAGGGTGACAGCGAGCCGCCCCCACCGCGCCATCCGAAATTCGACGCCGGTTTCCGCACACACAACTGCAATGTCTATCCGCAGCGGCCGGATCGTGCCTACCTGGGGTACATCGACGGCGGCGCGATCATCCTCGATATCGCCGACAAGTCGAAGCCAAAAATGATATCGCGCTGGCGCTATTCGCCGCCGTTCAACGGCTTTACGCATACAGTCATGCCGCTTTTCGAGCGCAACCTGATCATCGTAAGCGACGAATGCGTGAAGGACAACGGCGAGGACTGGCCCAAGCTCACCTGGGTGGTCGACGCGCACGACGAGACGAATCTTGTACCCGTTTCGACGCTCCCTCTGCCGTCGGTGGACACTTTCGGCAAGCGCGGCGGTCGTTTCGGTTCGCACAACATGCACGAAAATCAGCCCGGCCCGGTGTCGTTTCGTTCCGAAAACATCGTCGTCTGCACGTTCTTCAATGGCGGCGTGCGCGCCTACGACACGGCCAACCCGTATCAGCCGCAGGAAATCGCCTACTACGTCCCCGGCGCGCCGAAGATGTCGCCCGCCGGCGCCATACAGATGAACGATGTGTGGGTGGACGAACGGCGGATCATCTACGCCGTCGATCGATTTGCAGGCGGGCTCTACATCCTCGAGATGAACGTCTGATTGCAAACGCGACGGAGGAAGCTGTGTCTCGGGAGCGCACGAGCGTCCGCGCAGGGGCGACTAGGGCCAGGATGATGCACGCGCTCTTATGACCCTACAAACCCAAGCCGATACGCTCGGTCGCGATCCGCTCGCCGGTCGCATACCCGTCAGCATCGTGACGGGTTTTCTCGGGAGCGGGAAGACCACGCTGATCAACCGGCTGCTCAAGCGGCCGGACATGAACCGCGTCGCGGTCATCGTGAACGAGCTCGGCGAGCAAAGCATCGATCACGATCTCGTGCAGGTGTCATCCGAGCAGATGATGCTGCTCAACAATGGGTGTCTGTGTTGCGTGCTCAGAGGTGACCTTCAGGAAACGTTGCGTGAGCTTTTCGTTAAACGGCGCACCGGCGAGATCATCGATTTCGAGCGTGTGATCATCGAAACGACCGGCCTTGCAGATCCCGCGCCGGTGATGCAGACGCTCATGACCGACACGATGCTGCAGGCGCAATATCGCCTCGATTGCGTCGTCACGCTCGTCGATGCAGTCAATGGCGCCGGGCAGCTTGATACGATGCAGGAGGCGGTGAAGCAGGCTGCGCTTGCGGACCGCCTCGTGGTGACCAAATCGGATCTTGCGGATGAGGCCGCGGTTGCCCTGCTGGAGGCCAGGCTGCGTGATCTCAATCCGCAGGCGCCGTTGAAGCGCGCCTTCAATGGCGAAATCGAGCTCGCGTTCCTGATCGATGTCGGACTCGCGAGAGCCCATTCGCGCCTCGTTGACGTCGAACGCTGGATGGGCGCCGACGTGCACGATGAGCACGGTCACGTACACCGCCACGATTCGGCCGTGCGTTCGTTCTGCCTGCGCTACGACAAGCCGTTCACGTGGCCGACCTTCTCGCAGTGCATGGAAGTGCTTACAGCACTGCGCGGGCCCGATCTGCTACGCGTGAAAGGACTCGTGAACGTTGAAGGCCGCAAGGGTCCGCTGGTAGTGCAGGGGGTGCAGCATCTGTTTCATCCACCGATCGAGCTTGCTGCGTGGCCCAGCGATGATCACACCACTCGTCTCGTGTTCATCACGCGCGGCATCGAGCGCGCGACTGTAGAAAATCTCTTCACGGCGATCACCACCATCGCAGCAGCATCTCCGGCCTGAGCCTGCACGCCGCTGGCATACTTGCTGCTAAGTTGCTGCGCATAATCCATGTTATGAGGGAGTGAGCGTGACCCGTTCGTACAGTCGTCTGGCGACTTTTTGTATCGTTGCAGTTTTCGCATTTTCATCCGGCGGTATTGTCAACGCCCAGACGTATCCTACCAAGCCGGTGCGCGTCATCGTTCCCTTCACACCCGGCGGCATCTCGGACGTGCTTGCCCGCGTCATGGCGCAGCATCTGTCCGGTGCAATGGGGCAGCAGTTCTTCGTCGAGAACAGACCCGGCGCAGGCACCACAATCGCTGCGGACCTTGTCGCGAAATCTGCACCGGACGGCTACACGCTGTATTTCATCGACATGACAACGCACGCCATCAACGCCACGCTATACAGCAAGTTGCCTTACGATTCGGTCAAGGATTTTACCCAGATCGCCATGGTCGCCCAGACACCGCTGATCATGGTCGTGCATCCGTCACTTTCCGTAAAAACCGTAAAGGAGCTGATCGCGTTCGCGAAAGCGCGTCCCGATGAAATCGTATACGCCTCATCTGGAAACGGAACGATTCTCCATCTCTCGGGCGAGACGCTGAAATCGCTGGCAGGAATCAAAATGGTGCATGTGCCGTACAAAGGCAGTGCGCCCGCCGTTGCGGCACTGCTCGGCGGCGAAGTCGCAATGACCTTCTCCACGACGCCTCCGGCACTCCCACACGTCAAGGCTGGCAGGCTGCGGGCGCTTGCGGTGACCAGTCCCCAGCGCGCGCCGCTCTTACCGGAAGTGCCTGCACTCGCGGAAACTCTCAAAGGCTTCGATATCGTTCTCTACAACGGCATCATGGGACCCGCTGGTATTCCGGGAGAGGTCGTGAGCCGTCTGAACAAGGAGCTCGCGAGAATGATGACGCTACCGAACATCAAGGAAGCGTGGGCGAAGCAGGGCGCTGATCCAATCGTAATGACGCCGGACCAGGTGACCGAACACCTGAAGTCGGACATCAGCAAACTCGGAAAGATGGTCAGGGCTGCGGGGGCGAAGGTGGACTGATGGCGACAAGCCCTAGGCAGTTGGCGGCAAATCGACACACGTAGGCCCGCAAAGCGCACGACGATCGCACCTTACGAGCCGGCGCGAACGCCGGCTCGCCATCACGCTTACTTAGGCTGTGGGACGATCCGCAGATACGGCTTGGGTGCTTTCCAACCGTCCGGGTATTTCTGCTTGGCTTCCGCGTCGGAAACCGCCGGCACGATGATGACGTCCTGACCCGCTTTCCAGTTCACGGGCGTGGCGACCTTATGCTTGGCCGTGAGCTGCAACGAGTCGAGCACGCGCAGCACTTCGTCGAAGTTGCGTCCGGTGCTCATCGGGTAAGTCAGTATCAGCTTGATTTTCTTGTCGGGCCCGATGATGAAGACTGACCTTATCGTCGCATTGTCGGCGGCGGTCCTGCCTTCTACCTTTGCGGTGGCGTTAGGATGGATCATGTCATAGGCCTGAGCCACCTTCAGATCGCGATCTCCGATGATCGGAAAGTTCGGCGCGTAGCCTTGCGTTTCCTCGATGTCCTGAGCCCACTTCTTGTGATCGCCCACAGGATCGATGCTGAGCCCCAGGACTTTGGTATTGCGTTTATCGAATTCAGGCTTCAACCGCGCCATGTAGCCGAGCTCTGTGGTGCAAACAGGTGTGAAGTCCTTCGGATGTGAAAATAGGATCGCCCAGCTGTCGCCGATCCACTCGTGAAAACGGATGGGGCCTTCGGTTGTTTCAGCCGTGAAATCCGGCGCGTCATCGCCGATACGTAGTGACATGATCGCCTCCGTGGTTGCAGGGGGGATAGTGTTGTAACACTGCGTCGACGGCCTTTCAACTCCAAAATCGGCACGAGCATTGCAGCGCACATGAATTCAAGCGGTTGCTTCACTCAATCAACGCGTCAGGGATCAGAGAGGGTCGATTGGGCGTTCGAGCGGGACTCAGACGTTTGTGGCGATGGATGCACGTAGACAATCGCGGCGTCACACGCAGTCGCCGACGCTAGCGGGATTTGTGGGATTGCGTCGAAGACGCTAAGAAGCACGGTCCGAAGCGCGAGCAGGCGAAGCTGTCCGTCCGCCAGCGCTGTTACACTGAGGCGAAGCGCCCACGATGGGATGACCTCAGTCGCTGGTGACTTCACACACGGCAGTCCAGATGCCGCGCGCCTGCTCGAGGTCGTGCACAAGGCGCGCACCTCGCTGGAGCAACTCTTCTAATTTCTCGGACACGCCTTCACGTGTCGGCCCCGTGACGATCCGCATCAGACCGAGCTCCTCGACCTTGCAGCCATTCCCCTCGGCCACCGGGTGATCGCACGTGGCGATCCACTTGTTGCCCACTTTCGAGATCGGCGACAAGGCTTTCGAACCCGTCTTCGCGAGTTCCTCCAGCGCGGTGAGCACGCTGATTTCACTCGGTCCTGAGACGATGAAATGAGAGCCCGTGCTGAATATCAGCGCAGGTCCGTCGGCTGCCGCCGCTGCATCCTTGCTGGCCTGGGTTGGCAAACCCACCGCGCCAGCCCAGTCACTTCCCCACGTCGCTTCGACAAAGCTCGGCAGCGCATCGGCTGCGAGGTTCACGCTGTAGATCTCATGCGCGCGCACGTGCTTGTCCTTGCGCTCGCCGATGTGCGAAAACAATCCCTGGTACACGTCAGAAAGCCGGGAGACGACTTCATAGAACGAGCGTGAGACCAGAAGCTGACCCGGGTCGGCAAAGCTCATGACGCGTTGCCCGACGTTGATGCCATCGCCCAGGATGTTGGTCTGACCGTTCAGGTCTCTGACGATCCGCACCGGGCCCAGATTGATTCCCATGCGGATGGGCAACTCCGTCGAATGCTGCAGTATCAAGCCGGAGAACAGAGCATCGTCAGGATTGCCGAGGAATGTCACGGCGGCACCGTCGCCGGTATCGAGTATCACGCGGTCGGCCGTTGCGATCGGCGTCAATGCCTTTGCAAGGGAGTCATTGAACGCCTGCTTCACATTCATCTGGTCCGCCACGGATTTTTTCGAGTAGCCGACGATATCCAGAAACAGCACGCTCGTAACGAGTGTGCGGGCGGCAGCTTCAGCCATTGTGGACGATCGACATGTGCTGGGATTAAGCACTCTATTCTACCGCAATCTCTACTGCGCCCGGTGTCTCACAAACCCTGGTGCCCACGAGAACACGAGAGTACGCGCAGCACATATCGATCGGCTATGCTCACCCAGGTGACATGTCGCATTGCTTGATGCCGGCATGCGCGCCGCAGATCAAGATCGCGCCGACCGGGAGACTCAATGCATCATCCATTTCAACAAACGGAGCTCGTCAAGGCAGAGGTCCTGACGGCGCTGCCCCGGCGGTTCCGAAAAAAAGGGCGTAACGATTGGACCGAAGCAAATCGAGGAGGGCTCGAGGTGGAGTGCTTTCTCGAGGGCCCGTGCTTCGACCGCGACGGGAACCTGTGGGTCGTCGACATTCCGTTCGGCCGCATTTTTCGTATCGACCCTGCCGGCGTGTGGGACCTCGTCATCCAGTACGACGGTTGGCCGAACGGCATGAAAATCCACCAGGACGGACGGCTTTTTCATCTGTGACTGTCGCAAAGGCCTGCTTGTGCTCGATGCCAAGACAGCGCGTCTCGACGTCGTGCTGGGCACGGTGTACAGCGAAAGCTTCAAAGGCCTCAACGATCTTCATTTCGCAATGAACGGAGATCTGTATTTCACGGACCAGGGACAAACCGGATGTATCGACCCGACGGGCCGCGTGTTCCGCTTACGTGCGAACGGTGCAGTGGATCGGCTCGCCAACAATGTACCGGGTGCGAACGGAATAACATTGAATGGAAACGACAGACAGGTGTACGTCGCGGCAACCGGAGTGCAGCAGATATGGCGGTTGCCGCTTATGACAGACGGTTCCGTTACCAAGAGTCGCGTCGCCTTGCGGTTCAGCGGAGGTATTGCCGGTCCCGACGGAATAGAAATGGACGCGCAAGACGGGTTGCTCGTGTGTCACCTCGGAGTTGGCGTGTACCGTTTCGACAACCGCATGCTGCCGATGCACCTCATCTATTCGGACAACCCGAAACATGTCAACCTCGCGAATATCGCGTTCGGCGGCCCCGATCGACGCACCCTGCACATCGTTCAGGCCATGACAGGTGAAATACTCGTCGCCCGTCTCCCGGTTGCTGGCAAAGAACTCTACGCGCATCGCCAGCTTTCGCTGGAGGAGAAATGAGGAGAACCGTCTTTGCACTGTGCGTGGTCGGCGCCGCGTTTGCCACGTCGCAGAACAGTGTCGCGCAGAGCTATCCGACCCGAGCGATCCGTCTCGTTGTGCCTTCGTCTCCCGGCGGCAGCACCGATATTGTCGGGCGCGTTCTCGCACAAAAACTGAGTGAGTTGCTCGGGCAGCAGGTCGTAATCGACAATCGCGCAGGGGCGGGCACGATGATCGGCAACGAGCTTGTCGCCAAGAGCCCACCTGACGGCTATACAGTGCTGATGGGCATCTCCACGCTCGCGATCATTCCTGCGATGTATGCGAACGTGCGCTACGACGCGCTGAAGGACTTTGCCCCAATATCGCAGGCCGTGACCTTGCCGAACGTCCTTGTCGTCCATCCGTCGGTTCCGGCGCGCAGCGTGAAGGAGCTGATTGCAGTCGGCAAGACGCGACGTGCGCAGATCGTGTCGGGTTCCGCGGGAACAGGGACGAGTCCGCACCTGTCTCTCGAGCTCTTCAGGACGATGGCGGGCATCGATGTCGTGCACGTGCCATACAAGGGCTCGGGTCAGGCCATCATCGGACTCATCAGCGGAGAGATCGCCGTGCTTTTTCCGGCACTGCCCACAGCAATGCCTCACCTCAAGACAGGTAAAGCGCGCGCGCTCGGCGTCACCACGGCCGCGCGTTCACAGGCGATGCCAGACCTGCCGAGCATTTCGGAAGCGGGACTACGCGGTTACGAAGCTACGCAGTGGTTTGGAGTCCTCGCACCGGCCGGCACTCCGCGAGGGATCATCGACCGGTTGCATCAGGAGGTCGTGACCGCGCTGCGTTCAGCGGAAGTGAAACAATCTCTTGCCAGCGAGGGCGCAGAGGTTGTTGCGAGCACGCCCGAACAATTTGCTGCCTACATCCGCTCCGAAACCGAGAAGTGGGCAAAGGTTATCAAAACCGCCGGTATCAAGCCGCAATGACGGCACGCGAAGCATCCTATCTGACCGATCAACCCAGCAGCTGCGTGCGAGCCGTAACGGTATCGTCGAGCACCTGAGCAAGCCGGGAAATGCCGTTCTCCAGTGACGCCGCAATGCGCTCGATGCCGAGCTTTGCACCGTCGGGATACATCATGAGGCGCACGACGGGCGCGCTTCCTGGCATCGACACCGCGCCTATCGTAAGAACGCCGTCTTTCTCGAGCATTTCCATCGCGACAAGGCCCGCTGCTTCGACCGCGACCAGCGCAGGTTTGTCTTTCGGGCGACGCTGCTCGCGAGCGATATCGATAATGTCGTCACCCCCGATCGATACGCCAGGGCCGCCGAGATAAGCGCGCGTGCCGTACTGACCGCGCAGCACTTCAAGCAGCTGTTTCGCGAGCTCGCCCGCTTCCTTGACGGGCCGGGTGTCGAAGTTGCGCAGTGCGTTGGCAACACCTACATACTGTCCGGCCTGTGCCTCGAGGCCGAATTCGTAGGCGAGCGAGCCGATTGTCTTGATGAGGTCTTTGCGCCCGACCATGACTCCGGCACGGGGTCCGGCGACATGCTTGTCTGCGGAACATACGGCGATATCGACGTTGCCGACGCCGAAAGTTCGCGGCTCATCAAAGAACGAGACCCGCGAAGCCATGTGGGCGTCGTCGACATACGCAAGCGTGTGGGCTCCGCGCGGCAGGCTCAAAGCACGCGTGAATTCAGAGAAGTCGAGGTGACGTTTCGAGGCGCTGATCGGCGTGATCAGCAGCAAGCGCGGCGGACCGTCAGCCTGCCATTTTCGATCGAGATCTTCTGTCGAATGGAATTGGTGGAACTCCGCACCGGCAATGGAAAGCGGTCGCACGCATGACGGGTGCGTCACGCCGCCTTTCGGGGCGAGCGCATAGACCTTGTCGCCGCGTTGGGCGAGCGTGGTGAGCGCGATAAAGTTCGCAGCAGACACGCGGTTCAGTATGAGCGCTGCATGCCGGCTCGCGTCAGCGCCCATGTGCTTGAGCGCGAGCGGCTCGGTCCGGCCTTCGAAGCGCTCGAAGAACGGCACGTGGCTCGTAAGATGTTGCGTGTCCTCCGCGCTGATGCCACCGCCGCGATTCATTCCGGAAAGGTCGTAGACCGTGTCCGCCCCGGTCGCACGCACGCGCTCGGCAACGAGTTGACGTGCTCGCAGCATGCGGGCGACTTCCTCATCGGTCCTGCGCAGGATCGAGCCTCGGGCATAGTTGACGATGGGGTCCACAACATTGCCGAAACGATCAGTGCCGCCATGAGCTGCTTCAGAAAACGATGTGCTCCTTGCAGGAGAGAGGACCTGGTCCGATTCTAAGTACCGCCCCGCGGTCGGAGCAAACCATGGCGTTCGATTTGTCTGCGCAGTCGCGATGCCACTACACTGCAAAGGCTCGCGGATACCAAGGGGCCCTGAAGAAACGACTGCTGGCGGGATCGATCGCGTTTACGCTGTTCACTGCGTACCCAGCGGACGCTCAGACGT
>JAQGNH010000037.1 GCA_028291945.1 Betaproteobacteria bacterium | reverse complement strand
CCGGATTGTTGAAGATCAGGTGACCGATCGGTCCATTTTTCTTCGACAGTATTTTGCTGTCGGTCAGCGTTTCAGTGCTCATGGTGTATTCCTTTTCATGTTGCAGCGGTTTTTACGCAAACTCGTGTGGTGGCATACGCCGGCATGCATTCTTCGCCGTGATCAAAATGGATTCCGGTTTTCACCAGAATGACGGCTTAGGTGTAGTCGTCATTCTGGCGTTTCACCAGAATGACGGTTTAGGTACGTCGTCTTGCTGGCGTAAGCCGGCATCCATTGTCAGCGCACATCTAGCTAAACAATACCTTTTGTACGCATTGCTCCAATCTCCGAGTCCGAATAGCCGACGCTGCGCAGAATCTCATCGGTGTGCTCGCCGGCTTCGGGTGTGGCCCTGCGAATGTTTTTGGGCAGCCCTTCCATGTTGAGCGGAGATGCAACCACATTCACGCTACCGCGCTTACCGCTCGACATCGGTGTCGCAATCTTCAGGTGCTGAACCTGTGGATCGGCAAAAACCTGGTCTATCGAATTGATCGGCCCGCAGGGAACGCCGGCTTCTTCGAACAGCTCGACCCAGTGTGCCGCGGGTTTTGTCTTCGTCACTTCGCTGATCGTAGCGTTGATGGCCTTGCGGTCCACGCTGCGCTTGATCCCCGTATTCCATTCCGGCTTCTCTTTCCATTCGGGATGGCCGATCGCATCGCACATGCGCGCCCACACCCGCGTGGATGAGGCCGCGATGTTGAAATATCCGTCGCTGCTCGGAAATACGCCCGTCGGAATGCCAGTGGGATGATCGTTGCCGGCCTGCTTCGCGACCTCTTTGCTGATCAGCCAGCGCGCCGCCTGGAAGTCGAGCATAAAGACCTGTGCTTCGAGCAGACTGGTGTGCACCCAGCGGCCGACGCCGGTGCGCGTGCGGTGGAACAGCGCCATCGTGATGGCAAGCGCCAGAAGATTGCCTGCCGTGAGATCGGCGATCGGCAGGCCGACACGAACCGGTCCCTGTCCGGGCAGCCCCGTGATCGACATCAGTCCGCCCATGCCCTGCACGATCTGGTCGACGCCAGCACGCTTGCCGTAAGGCCCGGTCTGTCCGAAACCGCTGATGCTGCCGTACACGATGCGCGGATTCACTTTGCGCACGTCGTCGTATGACACACCGAGCTTGTGCTTCACCGCCGCACGCATGTTCTCCACGATCACGTCGGCGTCCTTGACGAGCCGCATGAAGGCGGCATTGCCCTCGGGGGTCTTCAAATTGAGCCGCATCATGCGCTTGTTGCGATGCAGGTTCTGGAAATCAGGCCCGTCGCGCTTGCCCGTGAAATCCTCGCTCGGGGCTTCCGGCGGTTCGATGCGGATGATGTTGGCGCCCCAGTCGGCAAGGTGGCGCACGCAAGTGGGACCGGCGCGCGCAAGAGTGAGATCGATTACTGTGATGCCGGACAACGGCAGATCGGGTTGCTCCGCTTCAGCGCGGTCGGTCTTGGTCATGTCTCTCGATTCCTGTAAGGTCTTGGTAAAAAAAGCGCCGTCGGATTGTCTGGTCGCCTTCATCGCATGCTGATCCGTCGGCGGAAGATGCCCGACGAATAATACGCGGGAAGGTTTGCGGATGCGTCTCGGCCTGGACTAAGATGCGTCGAAAGCGCGGCATCCCCAGCTTGCCACCGCTGCTTCCGGGCTGCTTCCATAACGATAATCGAAAACGCGTATCTCGTCAGACAGGAGTCAAATATGTTGCGCAAGGACATCAGGATTTCTTCGACCCATGGAGGTCAGTTCGACTGTTACCTCGTCACTCCCGACGCGGAAGGCAAGATTCCGGCAATCGTGCTCGCATCGGCCGTCCACGGTGTGGACAAAGACATACGGGCTATAGCGGATGAGTTTGCGGCCAACGGCTACATTGCGGCGGCGCCCGATCTGTTCTCCCGCTCCATTCCAGGACCGCTTGCGCGCGACGACGATCGTACCAAGGAGCGTTCGCAGCCGCGCCACCAGAAGATCAAGGACGGCGAAGCCGATATGACCGACACGCTCGCGGAAGTGCGCAAGCTGCCTCAGTTCAACGGCCACGCGGCAGCGATGGGCTTCTGCTACGGCGGACCGTACGCGATTCTCGGGCCGAAGCGGCTTGGCTACAGCGCAGGCATCTCATGCCACGGAACGCAGATGCTCGATTACATCAAGGAGCTCGAGGGCGTCAGTGCACCGGTGTGCATCATCTGGGGCGACCAGGATCACCAGGCGCCGGCACCCGTGCTCGAGGCCTACCGCGCCGTGCCTTCACGCATGAAGAACGTCGAAGTGCATATCTTTCCGGGCGTACAGCACGGATACATGATGCGCGAGAGCCCGAAGGCGTTCGATCAGAAGACGCGCGACTTCAGCATGCAGCGCGCATTGGCGATCCTCGATGGGTTGCGCAGCAAACAGCCGGTGCATGCCGCATAACTGAGCGTGGACCGCGGCAGACGCGGTCTGCCCGCAAACGCCGTCACGAAGTGCCCAGCAACAGGAGTAAGAGATGACCGCAGCCGTACTCTCGCGTTATGAAATCGATGTCCAAGATGTCGAGTACCTCCGCCACGGAGACAAACCGCTGCTCGCCCGTATCTATAAGCCGCGCGGAACCGGGCCGTTTCCGCTCGTCATCGACTTGCATGGCGGCGCGTGGTGCAAGAAGGACCGCACGAGCGACGCGGGCACCGATGAGCCGCTCGCGCAAAGCGGCGTGGTCGTGGTGGCGCTCGATTTCCGCATGCCGCCCGAGGCGAAATACCCGGCTTCGCTCGAAGACATCAATTACGCGATCCGCTGGTGCAAGGCGCGAGCGCGGGAACTGAAAACTCGCGAGGACATGATCGGAATTCTCGGTGTGTCGAGCGGCGGCCACCAGGCGATGCTTGCAGCGATGCGGCCGGCGGATACGCGTTATGCCGCTATCGATTCACCCGGGAAATCAAACGTCGATGCCACGGTACGCTGCGTGATCCTGTGCTGGCCTGTGATCGACCCGCTCGGCCGCTTTCAGTACGCGGCGACGCTGAAATCAGAGGGCAAGCATTTGAAGCAGGCTGAAGACTGGATGTCGTGCCATCTGAAGTACTGGAAAGACGAAGCGGAAATGGCCGAAGGCAATCCGACGCGCGCTCTCCAACGCGGCGAATCCGTCGAGAGGCCGCCGCCCGTGCTGTACTTGCAGGGCACTGCGGATCTCGCGCATCCGGTACCGAATCGCGAGCAGTTCATCGCGAGCTATCGCAAGGCGGGCGGCCGCGTGGAGCTGCACTTGTTCGAAGGTGTGGGCGAAGCATTCATCACTAACGATCCGACATCACCGCAGGCGCGCGATGCCGTAGAGAAGATCATCGAGTTCGTTCACCGCGAAATGCAGTGAGCCCGTTTCCCCCCACCGCGGCTCTCTGCCCATCGGCATGAGGCGAGGGAGAACTGCGGTGAGCCTGCGCCGGCTCGCTGCGAACCGCTCCCCGTTCACACGCGGGGAGCGAGCACCTCATCGATATCTCGGCAGGGCCATGTGCAGCGCAGCTTTGTGCGCTTCGTTCATATGGGGCGCGATCGGTCATGCTCAGACTCCGAGCTGGCGTCCAGAGAAGACTATAGAAATCATCGCACCCGCCACGCCTGGCGGGCTCCATGACATCACCGCGCGCAGCCTGCAGCACGTGTTTCAGACGCGCAAGCTGGTCGAAGTCCCCACGATCGTCGTGAACAAGGGCGGAGGCGGCGGCACTGTCGGCTGGCTCTACGTGGCGCAGCAGCAAAACGAACCGCACGTGATTTCGCTGAGCGCCGTGAACCTGCTCACCAACCACATCATGGGCACGAGCACACTCTATTATGGTGATTTCACGCCGCTCGCCATACTCTTCAACGAGTACCTCGGGCTCGCCGTGAAAGCGGATTCGCCAGTCGCGTCCGGCAGGGACATGGTGACGAAGCTCAGCAAAGACCCGGCGTCGATGTCGATCGCAATCGGCACGAGTCTGGGCAATACGAGCCATCTCGCGCTGTCGCTCGCGGTCAAAGCCGCCGGCGGTGACGTCCGCAAGCTGAAAACTGTGGTGTTCGGGTCGAATGGCGAGGCCATGACGGCATTGCTCGGCGGCCATGTCGATGCGGTGATGACTTCGCTGCCGAATCTGATCCGGCACGTGCAGAGCAAAGCTGTTCGGGTTATCGCGCTCTCATCGCCTCAGCGCGTCGGCGGACCCTTCAGCAGCGTCCCGACGTGGCGCGAACAAGGTGTCGACGTACTCATGTCGGGCTGGCGCGGCGTCATTGCGCCGAAAGGACTCAGCACCGCGCAGGTCGCGTACTGGGAGAATGTATTCCTTCGTCTGAGTGAAACCGAAGAATGGAAACAGGAGCTCGCAAAGAATTTGTGGCACGGCAGCCAGCTGACGAGCCGTCAGAGCCGGGAATTTCTGGACCGGGAGTACCAGAGCTTTTACCAGGTGCTGAGCGACCTCGGCATGGCGAAACGGATTGACAAGAAGTGACGGGGGACGAGGCGACGAGGCCACGTGACCCGTGATGTGGTGACGCGGTGACGATGACCAAGCGACGCAGTTTCGCGTGTGCTCCGCGAACGTGCAGCAGTAGTAACGCACAACTACGAGGACTAGCAATGATCCGTATCAATCCTATGCCAGCGCAGGTCGATCGGCGATTGCTCGACAAGCTCGCGCAGATCGATCCAGTCACCATCGGTCACTTTCGCGAATGGGGATTCATCGATCCGGCTGTGCGTCCGGTGATCACGGGGCGGAGGATCGTGGGAACAGCGGTTACTGTCATCACGGCGGCGATCGACACGAGCATGATTCCCTACGTGCTCGGCCTGGTGCGTCCCGGCGATGTTCTGGTAATCGATCGTCTTGGCGACAGGCGACATGCATGCATGGGCGGTGTCGTTGCGCTCGCGGCGAAGGTCGCTGGCGTCGCTGGTGTGATCATCGATGGAATGGCGTGCGATTTCACCGAGTTCATTCAATACGACCTGCCCGTGTGGTGCCGCGGTGAAGCCGCGCTGACCGGCAAGTCGCTGGCAATGGACGGCGCGATCAATGTTCCGGTCTGTTGCGGAGGCGTCGCCGTGATGCCGGGCGATGCAGTCCTTGCGGATACGGGCGGCATCTTCGTCATCGCGCGGGACGAGATCGAAGAAATTTTCCAGACCGCTTTGCCGATGCAGCAGCGCGAGCCCGCGCGGCTCGAGCAGCTGCGTGCGGGCGAGAAGCTCGGCGCCCTTAGCGGCGCAACTGCGAAAGTGGAAGCAGCACTGGCCGCACAAGGCAAGCACTAAACCCCGCCGGGGGCGAACCCGTGACGCACGTCAACTTAGAATCAACATCCTGCGGCGCACTTGCCTTTGCCGTCGAATTCCATCGTCCGGCCGCTGATCGCGAGGTGCGTCGCGCGCCCTTTGATGCGCTCGACAAAAACCGCAGCCCGGCTGCTAGGCCTCAACTTGCCGCCTTCGGTCACCGCTTCGTTCGGGTGGCTCAGAATGACAGATGCCGGCCGCACGAGCTCATTCATCGCGTACGCGGCCGACGGCCCTGATATCGCGCTGGGTCCCATGTTCAGCACTGCGAGATTCGGCTTGTGGAACTCGTTGATGACGGTCCTCATCTCGGTATGGATGCCCGTGTCGCCCGTCAGATAAGCCGTGAGGCCATTCGTAAACTTGACGATAA
>JAQGNH010000022.1 GCA_028291945.1 Betaproteobacteria bacterium | reverse complement strand
CCGCCGAGCGCTTGATCGTGGATACGCCGAGCAGCCGCAGCCTGCCGGATGCGGCATGGACCTGAGCAAGCCCGAGATCGGCGAACATGAGCTCGATTTGCCCGGTCACGACGTCCATCAGCGCGGGTGCCGTGCCTTTGTAGGGTACATGCGTGACCTCCGTTTTCGACATGCGCTTGAAAAGCTCGGCTGCGAGGCTCGACATGCTGCCGGCGCCTGAAGATCCATAACTCAGATAGTTGGGTTTCTTCGCGGCAATCGCTATCAGCTCGGTCACGTTGCGCGCAGGCACTGACGGATTCACCGCCAGTGCATACGCGCCGGCCGCGACATTGATGATGGGCGTGAAGTCCCTGACGGGATCGTAAGGCAGCCTGTCGTAAAGACCCACGACCACGGCGAGATTGCTCGAGCCGCCCATCGCAAGTGAATAACCATCCGGCGGGAGTTTCGAGAGGACCTCCATACCCACGGTGCCGCCGACACCGCCGCGGTTCTCGATCACGATCTGCTGTCCCCACGCCTCCGTGAGCTTCTGGGCAACGAGGCGAGCGAGTATGTCGTTTGGTCCTCCCGGCGCGAACGGAACGATCATGCGTATCGGTTTGACCGGGTAGACGTGTGCTGAGCCCGTCGAAGTGGGCTGGGCATTCGCGTGAGAATTCAGCGCAAGTCCAAGCACCATCAAACAGCTACTTCGGCAAAATCTGCGCAAACTATTCATGTGTTTTCCGTCCTCAACGTTGTGCGCAGCACTAAGCAAGACGGATTCCAGAAGTGGTTTCGATGACGGTAGCGACCGCTGGCGCATCATGCACTCGCAGTCGGCGCCCTCTGCCAGTGCATGGATCGCTCGTTTGCTCTATTGGCGTGCGCTGCGGTAACGTGTGCACCGTAATATTTCCCCGCGCTGCACGTGAACCGTTTCCACAGCGAATGGTACGGAAATTGTTTAAGCACGCGCCGCGATTCAAAAACCAGAGGAGCCCCGTAATGATAATGACAAGGTGGACGCGAGCTATTGTTGCAGGATTCTTCGCCTGCGCAGCGCTCTCGAGCAGTGCATACGCGCAGAAGATCAAAGTCGGTTACTGGACGAGCGGCGTGAGCCTGGGTTTCGGCTCCACGCTCGAGCAGATGAAGTTTCTCGAGAAGCAGGGGCTCGAGGTCGAATGGATCAAGTTCGGCGATGTCAATGCGCCCACACGCGCGATCGTTTCCAACGCGATCGACGTCGCGTTCGGCGCGAGCACCGCCGGCGCGCTCAGCATTGCTGCAGATGGCGTGCCGGTGAAGATTTTCCTCGCGACGCAACTGGCGGAAGTGCAATTCGTCGTTCCGGAAGCATCTCCGATCAAGTCCCTTGCCGAGCTCAGAGGGAAAAAAGTCGGCATGTCACCACCCGGAAGCGCCACGCATTCTCTCGCGATCGCACTGCTCGAAGGCAACTACGGACTGAAGCCCGCGGATTACACGACGGTGCCGGGCAATGAACCGAGGCTCGCACAATTCCTGATGCAAGGTGAGGTCCAGGCCGCCGCGCTGCGCGGCACAACGATCGCGCAGATGAACGAAGTGAAGCTGCGCGTCCTCGGCAACTATATCGACGAGTGGAAGAAGCTGACGAAATCGAGCTCCGCTCCGGTGATCGGCGTTGGAATGGTCCACTCCGAATACCTCGCCAAAAACCCCGAAGCCGTCGTCAAGTTCGTCATCGGGATGAAGGAGGCCACGGACTGGGGCGCTCGCAACACGGCGCGCGTCGCTGAGATCCTGCAGAAAACCGCCAACCTTCCGGCTGACGATGCGCAGGCCTACGCGAAAATGTGGAGCGCAACTTACGTCACCAGCTTCGAGGCGGCCGACATCGCCATGCTGAAGAAGATGGCGGAGATCTTCAAACAGGCCGGCACGCTGAAGAACAACGTTCCGGACTCCGCATTCGCGGCGGATCCCTACATTAAAGCCAAGAGCCGGTTCCCGAAGTGACGCGGGCAGGCCGCTGACTTGCATTAATCACCCGCCGTCATGCCTCCCTGCCGTACGTTGGGGAGGGACGCGGCGAAGCGGTTCAATCCACGGGGGCACTCATGGGCGTTCCCATATTTCACATGATCGACGGCGCTCCCGATCCGGTGGCGCCTTTCAGTCACGCCGTCGAGTCGGATGGCTGGGTTTTCCTCACCGGCCAATTGCCGTTCAGCGGGACCTCCAACCGCTCGCCGTATCCGGACGGCATCGAGGCGCAGACCCGGCAGGTGATGGAGAACCTCAAGGGCGTTCTCATCGGTTGCGGGCTGACGTTCGACGACGTCGTCTCCGCTCGCGTGTTCCTGCGCCACTTCGACGAGGACTACGAAAAGATGAACGTCGTCTACGCGAGCTACTTCCTGCCCGGGCGCAGACCCGCGCGCACGTGCGTGGGCGTGAGTGGGCTCGCGCGCGGCGCACGTGTCGAAATCGACTTCACGGCGCACCGCGTAGCAAAGCTCTTATTGGTTGGCGAAGCCTAAGTCGGTGATGCGGGCGGCTGCGTCGTGAGCGCGTGCTCGAGCACGCGCAGGTAGTTCGCGCCCATGATGTTACGCACCTCGTCGCTCTTGAGTCCGCGCCTAACCAGCATCTCTTCGATCATCGGGAACTGCTCGTACCCGGGTATCACTGTGACGCCGCCCAAACCGAACATGTCGCTCCCGATGCCGACGTGCGCGGCGCCGATGGCTTCGGCGGTATCGAGCAGCGCCCTTACGTAGGCGTCCAGCGAGGTGTACTGCGAACCGAGCGGCCAGATACCGATCACGCCATCCTTCTGGGCAATCCTCTTTGCAAGCGGTGCGTGGATCGCACGCGCACGAACGCCACCATGGGTCCAGTACGGTGCCGTCGACGTGACGTGACCATGCGAGTAGATCATCGGCTTCGTGGAGATCTCCAGCGCCTGAGCAATACCGTCCGAGGTCGCATGCGCGACGTCGATCAAGATGCCGAGCCGATTGCATGCCGCGACGACTTCTTTGCCGAACGTCGTCAAGCCGCCATGTCTGGGCCGCTCCGTCGAGATATCCCCGAGCTCCGACACACGGTAGTGCACGAGCTGCAGGTGTACGAGGCCGCCACGGCGCGCGTTCTCAAGGCGCTGCATGTCACCGTCCAGGAAATCGCCACCTTCTGCGGCAAGCACGACAGCCGGTTGCGAGCCGGCGACTACGCGCTGCAGCACTTGCGCATCGACGATCTCGATCACACCTTGCGCCTGGTGCTCTTTGCGCACGTGCTCGAATGACATCGAAACGGCTCGCAAGCTCTCCAGCGGCAGGCTCGCGCACCTGCTGGATGCCCCTCCCCGGGAAGCGCCGTATGACGGGGCCATCTCCCACGATCTTGCGGGCGATGACCAGCATCCCGTTCCTGCTCATCGCTTCTCGTACATCCGCGCGGCCGCCGAGTATGCCAATGTGCGTGTGCATATCGACGTAGGACAACGGCCTTTCCTGTGCAGCGGCAACGAGCGGACGCAGGGCGGCTGCAGCACCGCATGCGAGCGTTGAGGCGAGAAATCGTCGTCTGAGCATCGCCTTGCCCCACCGTGAAGCGCTTAGAATTGATGCATGATAACAACGTCGAAGTTCGGAGGCATTTCAGGATGGCGTTCCGCTGGCTGATTTTGCTGTCATGGGCGCTTTGCGGCGTAGCGTCAGCACAGAACTATCCCGAGAAAACAGTCGTGATGATCGCGCCGTTTCCCGCAGGCGGCTCGGTGGACCTCGTCGCGCGTGCGATCGCGCAGCACATGAGTGACGCGTGGAAGCAGCCGGTTATCGTCTCGAATCGTCCCGGCGCAAGCGGCAACATCGGTGCGGAAGCCGTTGCCCGCGCCGCCCCTGACGGTTACACGCTATTGATCGGAACCACTGCGCTTGCCGGGAGCCCCGCCATGTATCCCAAGCTCAGTTACGACTTGATGCGCGACCTTGCGCCGGTCACGCTCGTCGTCACGATGATGAATGTGCTCGTCGTGCATCCCTCGATTCCTGCGAGCTCCGTCAAAGACCTTCTGGCGCTGGCTAAGACAAAGCCAGGGACACTCACGTCCGCATCGGCCGGCGTGGGCAGCTCCAACCATCTTGCGCTCGTGCTGTTCAACATGATGTCCGGCGCCAATATCAGCCACATCCCCTACAAAGGCGCCGCACCCGCCGTTGCCGACGTCATGGGAGGCCACGTGGCGATGACTTTCGTGCCGATCGCCGCGGCGCTGCCGGCAGTGCGCTCAGGGAAACTGCGGGCGCTCGGCGTGACTGCTCGCAAACGCTCTGTAGAGCTGCCGAATGTCCCGACCATCGATGAAGCAGGCGTCCCCGGTTACGAAGCTGCCGGATGGAATGCGCTCCTCGTGCCCCGAGCGACGCCGCGCGACATCGT
>JAQGNH010000587.1 GCA_028291945.1 Betaproteobacteria bacterium | reverse complement strand
GCACACAGCCGTTCCGGATAACACATTCGGTCATGCCGTCGCCATGGGCCGCGGAGAACCAGCTCCTGCACATCGCGCTTCGGGGTTATGACATCGCCCGCGCCGACCGGCCGAGGACGAACGTCGTTCTTCTGATCGATACCTCTGGTTCGATGGCGCCGTCGGACCGCCTGCCTCTGCTGCAGCAGGGTTTCCGGCTGTTCGCCTCGCAGCTGCGCAATGACGACCGCGTCGCGATCGTGACCTACGCCGGGCAAGCTCAACTCGCGCTCGAGCCGACCGGCGGCTCCGAGAAACAGAAAATCATCGATGTCATCGACAGCCTGAGGGCCTCGGGCTCCACCGCGGGCGGTGAAGGCCTGCAGCGGGCGTATGCCCTGGCCGAGAAACATTTCGATCGCGAAGCCGTAAACCGGGTGATTCTCGCGACCGACGGCGATTTCAATGTCGGCATCACCGATCCAAAACAACTCGAGCGCTTCATCGCGGACAAGCGCAAGAGCGGCATCTATCTGTCGATACTCGGCGTGGGACTCGGCAACTTTAACGACGCACTCATGCAGCGGCTCGCACAGGCCGGAAACGGCAACGCTGCTTATATCGATTCGCTGCTCGAAGCACGCAAGGCGCTGAGCGATGAGCTCGCGTCGACGCTTTTCCCGATCGCAGACGATGTCAAAGTGCAAGTGGAGTTCAATCCTGCGAAAGTCGCTGCATATCGACTGATCGGCTACGAGACTCGAATGCTGCGGCGCGAGGACTTCAGGGACGACAAGGTCGACGCGGGCGACATTGGCGCCGGACACTCCGTCACTGCGATCTACGAAATCACGCCGGTCGGGGTGAAGCAATCGAAAATAGACCCGCTGCGTTATCAGGCAGAAAGCCGCTCAGCCGCACCGACCGCTGGCCACGGCGACGAATACGCCTACGTCAAGCTGCGCTACAAGCTTCCAGGCGAACCCACCAGCCGTCTCGTCGAACATCCTGTGCGGGCCGCGGGAATCTTCAGCTCGTTCGACACGGCCCCCGCCGAACAACGTTTCGCGGTCGCTGTTGCAGCATTCGCGCAGCGCTTGCGGGGAGAGACCGCAGTGGAAAACTTCGGTTACGGCGACATTGCGGCTGTTGCGAACGCCGCCCGCGGCAGTGACCCTGAAGGCTACCGTGCCGAGTTCGTTCGCCTCGTGCGGACGGCGGACACCCTCAACACCGTCAAACCACGTTGAGCGAATTCACCGCGCCCGGACCTCTGCCGGCGCTGCGCGTGAGGACTCGGCCCGGCCGCTCGCCGGTCGGCCGGCCGTCCCGCCAGATCGGCAGACCGTTGACGATCACGGTGTGGATACCAACGGCCGGACGCGTGGAGTTCTTGAAATCAGCGGCGTCTATGATGGTATCGGGATTGAACACGGTGATATCGGCGTGCGCACCCGGCTTCAGCACGCCGCGTCCTTCGAGTCCGAATTTCGCAGCGGTGAGCCCGGTCATCTTGTAAACCGCCGTCTCCAGGGGAAACAGCTTGAGATCGCGCGAATAATGGCCCAGCACACGCGGAAAGGTGCCCCACAGCCGCGGGTGCGGTTTTGCGTCGTGCGGCAGGCCGTCGGAGCCGATCATCGTGTCGTCGTATTTGAGAATGCGCTGGACGTCGTTCTCGTCGAGCATGAAGTAGATCGCGCCTGCCGGTTTGATCATTTCCACAGCCTGCGACTTCGGCACGTTCAGACGCTGCGCGACTTCTTCGAGATCGACCCCTGAGAACTCGGGGTACGGCTTCGACCATGTGATGACTACGCGTGAAGACTGTTCCAGCCGGTCGTAGCGCAGCACCGTCGACGAGGCGATATACGGATAACAGTCGAGGCCGACCTGCTGCTCGCGGCTCCGCCTTTCGATCAACGCCAGTGTTTCGGGCGAGCGCCCATGATTACGGGTACCGACGCATTTATGGTGCGAGATGATGACTGGGGCTCCGAGTTCGCGCCCAATCGTGAATGTTTCTGCCATCGAGCGCGTGATGTCGTCGTCTTCGTTGCGCATGTGCGTGACGTAGAGGCCGCCGAACTCCTTCAGCGGGCGGCAGACTTCGATGATCTCCTCGGTTGGAGCGCATGCAGCAGGCGGGTACGCCGTTCCCGTAGAGATTCCGATCGCGCCCCAACCGAGGGATTCACGCGCCATGTCGCGCATAGCCCGGATTTCGGCGTCCGAGGCCGGCCGGTCGAGCCGGTCCATCGTCGCGACGCGGAACGTCGTGTGGCCAACGAGGCACGCCGCATTGACTGCAGGGGGTTGCGCTTCGAGCTTTTCACGGTACGCTCTAAAGCTCTGGAACTTGAACCAGTTTCCCTCGCTGTCGAGCAGATCGAGCGGCGGCGTAGGCTCGCCTTGAGGCTTCGGTGAGTGTGCGAGGCTGATGCCGCAGTTGCCGGTGATGACGGTCGTCACACCCTGGCTCACTTTCGGCACGACATCGCGATCGGAGAGCAGCAGCCGGTCGTCGTGAGTGTGCGCGTCGATAAAACCCGGCGCCGCGACGAGCCCGCTCGCGTCGATCTCGACGTCCGCGCTGGCCTCATCGAGCATGCCGATCTCGGCGATCCTGCCGTCGCGCACCCCGATTTCGCCTCGATAGCGCGGGGCTTTGGTGCCGTCGATGATGGTCGCGTTGCGAACGATAAGATCGAAATGCTGCTTTTGAGCCATGGCGTTCCCTATTTCGGGTGTGCTGCTGAATTCAGTCAATCGATCTTCGCCCCCGACTTCCTGACCACGTCGCCCCACTTGAGCGTTTCCTTTTTTACGAAGGCAGCGAACTGCTCGGGCGTTCCGCCAACCGGTTCGGCTTCGATGGAGGCGTAGCGTTCCTTCAAAGTCGAGGTCTGAAGGGCCTTGTTGATCTCGGTGTTGAGTTTGACGACGATCGCTTTGGGCGTGCCCACCGGTACCACGATGCCACCCCAGGAGTTGGTCTCGTATCCCGGGACGCCTGCTTCGGAGATCGCCGGCAGGTCAGGGAAAATGGGCGAGCGCTTGAGACTGCTTACGCCGAGGCCGCGCACTTTGCCGCTGCGCACGTGCGGAGAGATCGACGTGAGATTATCGAACATGAGCTGCACCTGCGCGGCAATCAAATCGGTAATGCCTTGAGGACTGCCTTTATAGGGTACGTGAACGATCTGAGTACCCGTCATGATCTTGAAGAGCTCGCCCCCCAGATGGCCCGTGGTCCCGTTGCCGCTCGATCCGTTCAGAAGCTTGCCCGGGTTCTGCCTGGCGTAATCGATGAGCTCTCTGACGGATTTCACAGGCAGCGAATTCGTCACCGCAAGCAGATTGTAGGTCGAAAGAAACTGGCCCACCAGCACCAGGTCCTTGTCCGGGTCGTAGGGCTGCTTGGGCAATAGCGCTTTGTTGATCGCGAGCGTCACTACGTTCGCGTAGCCTATCGTATAGCCATCCGGCTGCGCATGAACGATAAGCTCGGTGCCGATCGTCTGCGCCCCGCC